>JAKBPE010000019.1 GCA_021829835.1 bacterium | reverse complement strand
AAGCTTCTTCCTTTCTGCCTTTACGGTTATCATTGAGCTTCCAAGAATATGGCCTGCAGGCAGCATGCTTATCTCCATGTCTTTTATCGAGATTGGTTTGTTGTATTCTGTTATTTTGTAGCTTTTCTGCATCTTTGAGAAGGCATCGGGATCTACCTCGGATGGTTCTGATATTTTTAGGTAATCGCCTATCAGTATGTTCATAAGTTCCAGGGTAGGCTTTGTGGCATAGACGCTGCCCTTGAATCCTTTTGAGAATATATGCGGAAGGTATGCAGAATGGTCAAGATGAGCATGTGATATGAGTATGGCATCTATGCTTCTTAAATCGCTTTCAGGAATCGCGGGGTATTCTTCAGTGCTTCCCATTTTGACTCCTGAGTCGAGAAGTATCCTTGTCTTGTTTGATTCTAGCATTATGCAGCTTCTTCCTATCTCGGAAGCTGCACCAAAGAAAGTGACCTGCATTCATTCGCCGTTCTTCTTGTCTTCCTTCTTGTCTTTTATGATTGCTATATCAGCAAAGCTTACCTCCTGCACAGGTGCCTGGTGGAATTCGTGCTTCTTCTCTCTGTGCTGGCCTCGCTGTTTTCTCAGGTTGCCGTATAATACATCAAGCCTTTTCTCCAGCTCCTGCAGCTTTGCGTATGTCTCTTCGGATTTTTTAGTGAGCTCTTCTATGTCTCCATCTACGAATTCTGCCTTGCGCTTCATTCTGTAGTTGTTAATGGCCTCGTTTAACTCGGCTTCTACCTCCTGCTTCTTTCTTATGAGGTCTTTCTCTGCGCTAAGGGTGAATGCCTCTGTTGATATCCTGAATTCAAGCGATTCCTTCTTCCTTCTCAGATAGCCTATGTTCTTTGTGCCTTTTCTATTTGCGGAGTTTTCCGCGTTGAGCTTTACAAGTGCTTCTTTCTCTGCTAGCTTGTATGCAAGCCTGCGCTTATACCTTCTAAGCTCATCGATTAGCGCGCTCTTCTTCTTGCGCTCTTCCTCTATGGCTTTCATAAGCTCCTCATTCTGCGTAGGAGCCGCCTTCTTAACCTCTGAGGATGAGCCTTCGCTCTTAGGGCTTTTTTCTTCTGTCTTTATTTCATTATCTGTCAGTATATACACCGTTGTAGTTTGTAAGGACTAAATCGTATACATCAAGCAATCTATCGGTCACTTTTTTAACTGAAAATTGAGCTGCAGTACTTAATGCATTGCCTATATATGGAGAAGTATCATTTAAAACCTTTTCTATTTTTTTTGCACATGAGATATAATTGCCAGGAATGAATTTTTCACCGTTTTTTCCGTTTATTATTAGCTCGGATAACGCAAGATAGTCTGCTCCGACGACAGGTCTGCCTGTCGCCATCGCCTCAAGGGAGACTATTCCCTGAGTCTCGAATGTGGACGGCAGGCAGAGAAGATCTGAGGCTGCATATAGCCTGGGAAGGGTTTTGTTGCCAACAAATCCTATGAATTTTACGCTTCTGTCCAATCCTAAACTTCCCGCTATTTTTTTGTAGTGCTGCTCTGCAGGGCCTGTTCCACCTATTATGAATTTTATGTCTTTCCTTTTTTTAAGGAGGTAAGCTGCGGCCTTCAGCATTACCTCTATCTTCTTTTCCTTGGAGAGCCTGCCAAGATATAAAACCATTTTTTCATTGTCTCTTATGCCCAGACTGGCGCGAAGACCGGATCCGTCAACATTGGGATTGAATGTCTTCAGGTCTATGCTGTTTGGCACCACAGAGATGTTCTGTATGCCCCCGTATCTCTCAAGGAATAATTTTATGGAATCTGAAGGAACTGTAGTCGCATTGCATCTCCTGTAGAAGAATTTTATGTACTTGAGCATGTATTTTGAGGTTATCTTTTTCAGCTGTTTGTTCTTTGGATAGTAGTCCTGCACTACGGACTTGTTGTTTATTATCGTATGGTAGGATCCCACTATAGGATATTTGCCAAGCTTTGCGCTTACCATAGCTGCAAAACCCATAACCAATGGCGTATGTGCGTGTATTACATCTATTTTTAGATCTTTGAGCTTGAGCATCGAGTTGTAGGGAAATATTGCCATGCTGTACTGCGGGTAGGGCTTGAAGTCTATCCCAGGATAAAGAAATACATTCTTCGACTTTTCTGCTTCAGTGTAAAGCTTTTTGCTTGAGAATATGTAAACATCATGGCCTCTGCGCTCAAGCTCTTCCTTGAAATTTAGTATTGATGTGACAACGCCATCGACTGCCGGAAGATAACTATCAGTATAGAAAGCTATCCCTAATCGTTCCATTACATCAGTCAGAGCTTAACGGCTTCCCCTCCTGCGCTTTTTATCTTCTCCTCTGCCTTCTTTGAGAATGCCGAGGCCTTGATTATTGCAGGTTTTATAAGTATGCCGCTGCTCAAAACTTTAAATCCTCTCTTTTCTATTGTGGGTTTTTCCCCTGATGGAATCTCCTTTGATATGCCAGAGAGGTCTATCTCTTCCAGGCGCTTTGGTTTCCATGGCTTGAAGCCCGTGGATCCCAATGTCTCCCGTGCATATACTACATTGTAGGACCATTTATGTTTTATGCCTCCCTTTCCGACTCCGCCTCGGCTGCCTTTTCCCCTATTGTTCTTGATGTTTCCTACGCCCCAGCTTCGTGAGCCTAAGAACTTTCTTGATTTTTTCTTGTTTCTCTCGGTCATAAGATCACATCATTCTCTTCAGAAGAGCGTTTATCTTCTCTCCTCTGTAACCGAGGGATCCTTTATTGCCAAATGAGGATTTTATACCTTCATAGCCTCTTCTTGGAGGATGCATTCGTATCGGCATCTTTATCAGCTCTTGTGGTCGCTTTCCGCCTTCCATCATTGATTTGAGGTCTTCTTTTGTGGCTTTTAATCCTTTCTTCTCTGCGAGCTTTCCGAATGTTTCCTCATTTATCTCCCCATAGGTTATGAAGTCATTGCACTTCTTTATCATGCCAAGGTTGGGCTTTGTCCCATATATCAGGGCAAGGTTGTTTATCCTGTTGAGATTTAATCTCTTCATGGTCTCGCGTATGTCGTGTCTTACTGAGGCTCTGCCTCTTACCCTTAATACTGCAAGCAGTTTGTTTTCTGTTTTCTTTTCCATAAAAGCACGCTTCACTATAACTTCTAAGATCTAGATTTTAGGATTATATATGCCATAGCAATTTATTTAAAGATGCTTGAAGTCACACTATGCTTGGCGCTTCCTTGCTTACATGAAAGTTATCTCGAGAGGGCCTGCATAATTGAAATCAGGGCATTTGATGAAGAGTTTTATGACGTAGCTGTCCTTCCTGTCTATTGTAAAAGGAGCTGCAGGCTCAGATGAGACTATCTCAAATGGAGGATTCGCCTTTACTGATGATACAGCCTGATTGTATTTCAGGATCTTGTATACCTGTATGTCCCTTCTTATTATCTGCGATTTCTTGAGTATCATGTTTGCTGCTGTGTCTTCGATTTCTCTGCGGATGTTGTCTTTTATAAGCACCACTTTGTTGAGATCTATATTGACATTCTCGCTAGTGTCTGTCTCAAACGATATGGTTACAGGACCCGTATAGTTTGGCGAAGGGGCGCGCATCTTCACATTGAAGTTTGTGCTTTGGAGATAGCCTACAGCAAGTGGGGTTTGAGGCGATAGTTCAATTAGCTGAAATGGAGAGTCCACACTTACTTTTTTTATAGTTACCTCAGGACCTTTTAGATTGTCTGGAAGAAGTCCGCTTCCCATTGTATTCTTGAATGGTATCTTAAGCTCAAATTCTTCTTTGTCAAACTCCATGCCCTGCAGGGCGTGGACATCAGAGCCGAAACGCAGGTTTATGCTAGTCAGGGTTATGCTTTTTCCTGGATTTTTATTTCCTTTAAGGCGCTTGAATATCTCTGTTATTCCCAATATACCATCCAGAACCAGTAGAGGATTTATTGTAGACATTAGTATAAATAGTTGTTTGTGGCAGTAGATTTTGTGTTACTATGTTGAAAAAAGGAGAAAGAGCGCCGGATTTTTTGCTTGAAGGATCTGATGGGAAAAAGCATACGCTTGCAGAATTCAGGGGAAAGAAATTGGTGTTGTATTTTTATCCCAAGGATGACACGCCTGGATGCACGGCAGAGGCAAAATGCCTGAATTCTTCTATAGGTGAAATAAGAAAGATAGGCGCTGAGGTCGTAGGAGTCAGCGCAGACAATCTTGATTCCCATGAAAAATTTAGGAATAAGTATGGCCTTGGATTTCTACTGCTTTCGGATCCGGAAAAGAAGACCATAAAAGAATACGAGGCTTATGGAAGCAGGGGCATTTTTGGGGAAGGAACGCTTAGGAAGACATTTGTAATAGATGAAAAAGGGAAGATTTTAGGGATATTCAAAAAGGTAGATGCGGCGCGACATGACAAGGAAGTCTTGGATTTTCTGAATGGAAGATTATCTCTGGAATAGGTGCCAGTTATGGATAAGAGAGAAGATCATTACACATTGGGAAAGAGCGTACTGCCGGAAAGGTATGAGCTTGTATTTGAGCCTGACATGAAGAAGTTTGTATACAAAGGCTCCGTTAAAATAGATGCCAAGGCAGAAAAAGGAGTAAAAAACATAAAGCTGAATGCGGGTGAGCTTGAGATACATGCAGCATATGTTGAGAGCAGCGCAGGCAGGGAGAAGGCAGGAATATCGAGAGACATGGAGAGAGGCCTTCTTGAGTTAAAGCTTGGGAAACCGGTTTCAGGCGGAATAAGAATAGAGATAGAATTTACAGGAATACATAATGACAAACTTTACGGTTTCTATAGAAGCAAGTATGAAGGATCCGGAGGAAGCGGCTATCTTCTTACTACGCAGTTCGAGCCTGCAAATGCAAGAAATGCGTTTCCATGTTTTGATGAGCCGGAGTTCAAGGCTGTTTTCGAAGTTTCTATGATTGTTCCTGAAGACATGTCATGCATCTCAAACATGCCTGCCAAATCAGAGATAAAGACTGGCGCTGGGAAGAAAACGGTTTCTTTCACGCCTACGCCAAGGATGTCCACGTATCTTTTATACCTCGGAGTAGGCAATTTTGTAAGGAATACTTCCAAATACAGGAATATTGAGATAGGCTTGGTAACAACCCCGGGCAAGGAGAAATATTCCAAACTTCCGCTTGAATATGCAGTGAAATTCCTCTCTTATTACGAGAAGTATTTCGGAATAAAATTTCCGCTGCCTAAGATGGATCTGATAGCAATACCGGATTTTGCTGCAGGAGCCATGGAGAATTGGGGAGCTATAACATTCAGGGAGACTGCGCTTCTCGGAGACGTAAACAGCGCAATGGCTACAAAACAGAGAATAGCCGAGGTAATAGCCCATGAATTTGTCCATCAATGGTTCGGAGACCTTGTAACGATGAAGTGGTGGAATGATTTATGGCTTAATGAGAGCTTTGCCAATTTTATGAGCTATAAGGCTCTTGATGCTGTATTCCCGGAGTGGGAGATGATGAACAGGTATGTGGCAGAGGTAGTCGGGGCGGCATTTGCAACTGACCAGCTCAAAGCTACCCACCCTATAAGCGTCAAGGTAGATACACCTGAAGAGATAGACCAGATATTTGATGACATAAGCTACAATAAAGGCGGCGCTGTTCTAAACATGCTTGAGGGTTTTGTGGGTAACTCTAATTTCAGAAAAGGATTGAATGCCTACCTTAAGGAACATGCTTATTCTAACGCAGATAAGTATGACCTTTGGAATGCCATAGGCAGAGCTTCTTTGAAAGAGGGCAATGGAAGGCGCCTGCCCGAAGTGGCAAAGAGTTGGATAGATAATGAAGGATACCCGGGAATAGAAGTCGAGAGAGCAGGAAGCAAACTTGCACTTAGGCAGAAAAGATTCATGCTTATGGATAGCGGAAAGGAAAACACTGAATGGCTCATACCTGTAGAGATGGGATATCTTGACGGAAAGGGAAGGGAGTCTTTGTTGATGAGCGGGAAAGCGCTATCAATCAATGTTGAAAAAGGTAAGAAGCCAAAACTCAATTTCGGCCAGAGAGGTTTTTACAGAGTATTTTATAGCCAGGATATGCTTGAGAGTATTGGGGAGATGATAAAGGAGAATGAAGTGAAGGGACTTGATGCTTGGGGTGTTGAGAACGACCTTTATGCTTACATGAAGAAGAATCTTTTCACGCTTGGCGAATACCTTGATTTTGTTGAGAAATACTGCTTTGCTGCAAAGTATCCCATGAATCTCGGGATTCTTTCGCATCTCAGGGGATTGTATACGCTCTTTTATGGAAAGGAATTTGCGGAGGGCGAGAGACTCAAGAAGATATTCAAGGAGTATAGCATGGACATAATAAAGCAGGTTGGCTGGAAGAAGAATCCGGAAGAGAGCCCTACTACGGTATTGATGAGAAGCTCAGCAATACTTGGTTCGGGTCTTGCAGGAGAACATATGACAGTCAATAAGGCAAAAAAGCTTTTCGAGCAGAGCCAGAAGGGCATCTCCATAGATCCTGACATAAGAAGTGCAGTTTATAGCATAGTAGCATGGTCAGGAAATGGTGACACTTACAGTGGCTTGCGTGAACGCTATGAAAAAGAGGAAGTCCCTGAGGAGAAGGTGAGATTTCTTGCTGCGCTTGGAATGTTCAGCGATGAAAAATTGCTAAAATCAGCTATGGACTACTCATTGACAAGCAGGGTAAGATATCAAGATTCGTTCTTCATACCAGCTTATGTCTCTTCGAATCCGCTCGGAAGGAAGGTCATATGGAAATGGACAAGAGAAAACTGGAGTGAGCTCATGAAAAGATTTAAGAGTGGCACCCACATGCTTGGAAGATATGCGGAAAATCTAAGCTTGATAGACAACCAATCAGAAGTAAATGAAATCGGGAGATTCTTCAGCAGAAAAGGAAACATGCGTGCAGACATAAGGAACTCTGTAGACAAGACAATGGAGATCATTGAGATAAATAGAAGATTTACGAGTCGCAGCATGGAGAGAAGGAAGGAGGCATGAGATAGACAGGACTGGGCCTTTTCATGAATACATTATTCAGGTTTGACAGTCCACGTTCCAATCAGGAAGCCATAATGAAGAGCATTGGAAGCGCCCTGTCGTCAGGAAGGAACATACTCGTGAATGCACCTACAGGTACGGGAAAAACAGATGCTGCTATCTCTGCAGCTTTGGAATATGCAATGGAAAATAATCTCGATCTTTTTTTTCTTACTCCAAAGATATCGCAGCATAAGATAGCCGTCGACTCGCTTCTTGGCATAAGAAAGAAGTTCGGGAACAGGGTAAGGTATATAGACATAGTAGGAAAGAGAAATCTCTGCATAAATACAGATATCAATTCATTGGAGAGCGAGGCATTTTATAAAGGATGTGAAAAGGCAGTGAGCAGCAAGAAATGCGTGTTTTACAACAATGCGAAGGAACATTCAAATATAACTGAGGAGGTTGTAGAGGCGAGCTACAAAGGACATAATGCACTCTTCGAGGAATCGTTCAACAGGGGAATATGTGCATACGAGGTTGCAACGCAGCTTGCTAAGGATGCGGATTTTGTAATAGCAGATTATGCACATATGCTGAATCCATATACCAGGGCATCGTTTTTGAAGAAGATATCGCATAATCTTGAGAATTCGATAGTAATATGGGATGAAGCGCATAACATACTTAATGCCGCTTCTTCTTATATGAGTACTTCACTCAGCTCCAATGCAATAACCAATGCCTCTAAAGAATTGCTTTCCATAGGCAGCAGCATCGATCTGGATTATCTTCAGTTCATGCTGAAGAAAATAGCAGAAAAAAGGCTTTCTGGAAAGAGCGAGGCATTTGTAGAAAAAGAGGACATACCTAAAGAGATTACTGAGAATGTCTCGGAGGTTTCTAAGCAGCTCGAGAAGGCAGGAGTAGAGTATCTTACTGAAAGCAAGGCAAAGAGATCGGCGTTGATGCACATAGCAAATTTCCTTATAGCCCTAGACGTTCAGGATGAGTCAGTAGCAAGCATAATAACAAAAAACAGCAGAGGGCTCCTTTTCTCGCTGACATGCCTGTATCCTGAAAAGGCAATAGGCCTCTTTGATGAGGTTTACGCCAATATATTTATGAGCGGAACGCTTCTTCCGCTACACATGTATAAGGAGCTTTTTGGAGTAAACGATGCTATTACAGAAGATTATGGCTCTCCCTTCCCGAAAGGCAACAAGCTCTGCCTGATAGACGATACAGTATCCACAAAGTATGAAAGCAGATCTAATGAGGAATACAAAAAGATAGCCGAAAGAATCGAAGATATCAGAATGATAACAGATGGAAATCTCGCTGTCTTTTTCCCAAGCTTTTCTGTCCTCAATTCGGTATACAGGAATATGAAGAAGGAAGTGGATTATATACAGAGAAGCGAGATGAAGAGTGTTGCTGTGGAAAAATTCATAGATGAATTCAAAAAGGAGAGAGATTCAACAATGTTTGGAGTGATGGGAGGAAGCATGAGTGAGGGAATAGATTATGCTAACAACGCGATAAAAGGCATTATAATAGTAGGAATACCTCTTGAGAAGCCCAGCCTTGAGATAAACGCGAAAATAGAATACATAAACAAGAGATTTAATGGAAAAGGCACTGAATATGCATACCTTGTGCCTGGCATAATAAGGGCCGCACAGGCAGCCGGAAGAGCAGTAAGGAGCGAGAATGACAGGGCATTCATTATATTTATGGATAAGAGATACGGATGGAGCAGCTACAAGTCATTGCTAAGCAAATTCGTCGATATGTCAGGAGATAGAAATATAATAGATTCGGTTTCAAGATTTTTGTCCGTATGATTTGAAGAAATTTTAGACTTTAGGCAGGGAGTATACTGATCCTCTCCAGATTATTCTTTTCATCCCATTTGCATGCAGGAGATTGTACAGGTATATGAACGGAACCACCAATGCTGCTATGATTATGTATCCCCCTTTCTGTCTTGACCGCTTCCATGTTATGATAAGGCTTCTTGCGTAGTGTATAAGAAGAAGCAGGAAGATTGGGGATATGAGTATGGCAAAGGATATTCCGGATAGAATCAATATTGATTCCGAGAGATAGAATATTATTCCAGTATAAAGGTTTTTCCTGTTGCCTGTGATTGATAATGCAGTCTGCCTGTTTGCCCATTCCATAAATGTTTTGAAGTTATCTTTGGTCTTTACTATTGGCTGGGATTTCTTTACATAGGCAATCTCCAGTCCTTTTGATTCTGAGATCTTAGTTAGGGTTATATCGTCAGATATGGAATACTTGGAGTTCTTGAATGCTGAGACGGATTCAGCGCTTCCAAGAAGATCTTTTCTGAATGCTATCGAACCTCCCCATCCGAATCGGGTAGATTCGTTTTCCATCAGGCCTTCACCGACTAGGCCCCATACTGATTTTATCTTTGACCAGAAGCCGCCGAAATGCATAAAGTAAGGATAGGAGGTTGAGATACCTACAGAATTATCTTGAAGAGGTGATACAAGATCTTCAAGCCAGCCTTTCGGCATTTCAACATCCGAATCGGCTATAACGTAAACATCGTAATCTCTGAATTTTTCCAGTGCGGTGCTTATGGCCTTTACCTTGCCGCTGCATGCTTCGCATTTCGGATCGGCAATAATATATCTAAGTCCGGATTTTTTTATGTATCTTATTGCAGGATCGCTTTCTGAGTCTACTACAGCAATAGAATCAAAATTCTTGTATTTCTGGTTTTTTACAGATTTCAAGTTTCCTTCAAGAGAAAAGTCGATGCCTTTGCATGGTATTATAACAAGAGTCTTTGGCATATATGCTGAAGTGGGATTTTTGCTAATATGTGAATCGGAGTAGGATCTGGATTTTATTTTCTTCAGAATGCCTGCGATATCTATAACCATCATAAATGCGAATACAAGAAATACGAATCCCAGAACAGGATAATATAATATTGGATACATTGAATCGTGCATTGAATTAAGCATGTCAAGCCTTTGGAAGGCATAGATGCTAATATACATAAAGGTATTTAATTTGTCAACTTCCTAATGCTAGCATATGTATAGAACCTTCCAGACAGTATTGATTCCTGGAATAATAGTTGCAATAGTTACATATGTAGCTACACAATTTCTTATAACATACCTTTATAATGCAGGCATAATAGCAGAAGATAGGAATAAGGGGAAGGTAAAGAGAATGGCAAGCAGCGGGGGCCTCGCAGTCGCTGCTGGAGTAATTTTCGGAATACTTGCGTATGTTTTCGGAGGGACTTTTGTATTCATACCTGTAGTCAGTACATCAGATCTTCTGGCAGTTGCCTTGTCTGTGATGCTTATTGCAATGGTAGGTTTCCTTGACGATATCAATGTTCAGAAAAAGAGAGTTAAGAGTACAGACATGATGGATATAAGGCAGGGGCTAAAGCAGTGGCAGAAGCCTGTTCTTACCTTTGTAGGTGCTCTTCCGTTGATGGCGATAAATGCAGGAGTAAGTGTGGTGGACATACCCATATTGGGAAATGTCAACCTGGGATTGTTCTTTCCCATAGTGGTGATACCGCTTGCAGTGGTCTTTGTTTCTAATGCAGTAAACCTTCTTGGAGGCTTTGACGGATTGCAGCCTGGAATGGCATTGATAGCAGGCATAGGTTTCTTAATATACTCGATAGCCTTTGGAAGCTATATGGGAACCCTTCTCTCAACCTTATTTGTCGCTGCTGTGCTTACATTCCTTCCATTTAATGCAGTCAACCCGCGGATAATACCTGGGGATACCTTTACTTATGCTACAGGAGCGATTTTCGTAGCAATAATGGTGATGGGAAACGCTGAAGCAGTAGGAATAATAATATTTATACCTTGGATAATAGAATTCTTCCTGCATCTTAGAAGAAAGTTTAAGGTTACAGATCTAGGAATAAGGCAGCCTGATGGAAGTATGAAAGCGCCATATGGTAGAAAGATATACAGTCTTACACACGTAGTAATGAACCTGAAGAAAGCTACTGAAAGAGATGTAACTATCTATCTATGTGCTTTTGAAGCGGCATTCGTAATCCTTGCCCTCCTCCTTAAGGTATTCGGAGTGCTGTAGGCATGAGTCCTATAAGGATGACTGCCGTAGATATATGCCTGTTTCGTATTTCTGGTAAGAAGTATGTCCTCTTTTTTTATTAGTTTTTTGCGTCCGGCATGCGCAGCGTAACGCATCGCTTTTCCTGTTACCTTATCGGCAAGTTTTGCGAGCTCCTTTTCAAGATTTAAGACAGCGTCTTCGGTCACTTTCTCTGCGCCTGCTTCTCTTAGAAATTGTTCAATATCGTACAGACTAAATTCTCTATCGCTCATTTTGACACCTCTTAAAAATCCGAAATAGCTTGAGAAGTTAAGCTTTAAAAAGGTTGATTAATTCCAAAAAATAGCGGACGTTTCATATGGCCATATATTTGGAAAAAACTGCACCGTTATGGTGTTACATATAAACAGCTTGGACTTCAAAATAAGAATAAGACATCAGACAATACTTGTAGTCAATTATCAAGGAAAATTAGTATGAGTAAGGCCAGGTTTATTTATAGCGCAGCAGCGCCCCTACTCCCTTGAAGCCCATTAGGAACTCTTTTCCTAGTGAACTCCCGCTTGATACAAAAACTACAGGTACATTTGTACTTTCTGCCAGATCTATAAGCTCTTCTGCCATATCCTCTGTCTTTTCTACAGTCAGATTAGCTCCGCAATCATGCTTTGCAAGCCTCTCATCGCCGTACTCGAGCTTCTCGAAGGTTATATTGTCTTTCGGACATCTATAGGTTATTCTGTGAAGCTGTATCTCATCGCTTATTATCAGCGTCTCAGCTTGCTTGCTTTCTAACGCTTTTTTGGTTTCATCAAAACCTGCGGCTGCGAGGCCATTTCTTACGCGCTCTGATACAAATCTTTCCAGTATCTTGCGTTCTTTTGCAGCCTCTTCCTCTTTCAGGAGGGTGGACGCTTTCTCTACCACTTCATGAAGGCCGAATTCATCAGTATATCCTACATCGAAGGTTCCGAGGATCTTTATCTGGTAGTTTAATGAATGGGCTTTCAGGAATCCTTCCTTTGCAGGGCCTGGACCGCCTACAAGCAGGCCTTTGATCTTGAAATTGTTCTGCACGTATACATCATTTATGCTCTCGCTTATCCTCTTTACGTAATCATGTATGCTCTCTTCTATTGCACGTTCATATCTCTGTGCGGACTGTCCCCCTTTCCTTACTTTTGCATGTGCTGTTGAATTCAGTCTCCTTACTACCTGTATGTGTGCACCCTTGAGAAGCCCTATGGTGGCTTCCCTCCCATCCATTGTAAGTATGCAGTAGCTCTCCTGATTGCTTAATATCATCTCAAGTGGTTCGAGCATAAATGTAGAGTCGCACCTGTAGATATTGACCCCTAGCGGTGTCGGAGGCTCTATTGAGAATATTTCTATAGAGGTTTTGCTAGGATTGTCTGAAATATTTCCGGCAAAGATAGCGAGGCCGTTCTTTGGAGTCTGCTTATAAAGCCGAAGATACTGTATTATCTTGTCTATTGCGCCTAATACATTTGACCTTGTGCTCTTGGATTTTATATTGGATGATTGGCTGTATTCCTCCCTGAGTTTTGAGATTTCCTCATTGATCTGAAAACCGGCAGGAACATATACGCTTATCAGCTCTGTTCCTGAGCCTCTTATGGATTTGAGCCTTTTGAGCTCTTTCATTATGCTATAGTCATTCATTTAACCTATCTCCTTTTTGCCGTTCATGTATGGAACCAAGACCTCGGGAATATCTATCTTGCCTGTTGCGCTGTTGTAATAGTTTTCAACTATGGCTACAATAGCCCTGGTAGTGCTTCCTAAAGCAGTGGAATTTAAGGTATGTGCATACTTCCGCGCTGTGCCTTCGTCGTATTTTATATCTAATCGGAGGCTCTGCCAGTCCGTACAATTTGAACATGATACCAGTTCACGGTATTTACCCTGGCCTGGCATGTATCCTTCTATGTCGTATTTTTTTGATGCGACAGTCCCTATGTCTCCAGTGCAGATGTTTACTACGCGGTATGGTATGCCAAGCTTTGCAGCAAGCTCTTCAGAGTTTGAAAGAAGCTCGTCGAAGAATTTAGGTGAATCTTCCTGTTTTGATACTATGAACTGTTCTACCTTGTAGAATTGGTGCACCCTGAAGATTCCTTTTGTGTCCTTTCCATGTGAACCTGCCTCTCTCCTGAAGCATGGGCTTATTCCTACAAATTTCTTTGGCAGTTCCTTATTGGAGAATATTCTTCCTGCATTCAAGGCGGCTATTGCATGCTCTGATGTAGCAATCAGGAGTAAGTCATTATCAGTATGCTCAAGTTCCTTTTCCGATTTTGCTTCACTGCTTTCTCCTACAGAATAGAGAGCTTCTTTGAAATCGCCTGTCGCTGTAGCTCCGCGATAGTACTCTTTCTTAAGCATGAGTGGAGGAGATATAAGAGTATAGCCTTTCTTGACAAGCTCGTCTATCTGGAAGCGTATGAGTGCCTGTTCAAGAAGAGCCAGATCCCCTTTAAGATAATAGAATCTTGCTCCTGAGACCTTTGCTGCCTGCTCAAGATCTAGAAGTCCTAGCCCTTCAAGAATCTCATCATGGCTTTTCATATCTCGCTTTTCAGCTTTTCCGTGTCTCCTTATCTCTACATTCTCACTGTCATCTTTCCCTTTAGGTACTGCAATGTCAATGCTGTTTGGAAGATTCCAGAGAAGCTCATTTAGCCTGGTTTCTGTTTCTGTGCCTTTTTTCTCCAGTGACTCTATCTTACCTTTTATTTCAGCCAGATTAGTTATCTTGTCTTCGCCGACTTCGGCGCCTGCTTTCTTTAATTTGGAGATCTCTTCACTTCCCTTGTTTCTCTCTGATCTCAATTCCTGTATCTCTGTCTGCATCTTTCTGTATTCCACATCAAGCTTGAGAAGCTCATCAAGTGGATAATTGCTTCCGCGCCGCTCCATCGAAGATTTTATCCTCTCCAGATTATCCCTTACATACTTTGTCGTAAGCATGTCAACATCTTTTTTTATTTATTATATTTACGATAATAATTATTAAGACAAACAATATAATACCTGCTGAGAGAAATAATAGAAGTATGCAGGGGTTGCAGAGCCTGGTCAAATGTGACGGGTTTAGGGCCCGTTTCCTTTGTGGATTCGTGAGTTCAAATCTCACCCCCTGCATTTTTCCTTGCTTTATGGCGGATTGGCAGGCCTTGCTGTTGTTTTGAGAGGATTGTCTATTACGAAATTGCTTCTTTCAATTGTCTCAGCGATTTCCCTTGAAATGCAAATGAGGAGTCTTTTTATGCCTTCTTCATGATGTTGCGGGTGGAATCCTGTATGGATAGTGACCATGCTTTTGCCCAGCATTATAAGATTTCCTGCCATTCTGTTAGATGAGTTTATATCGTTATATTTGCCGGTCAAGCTCGTATATCTTCTTACAAAAACTTCTTTTTCATCGGAATTGAATAATGAATATATCTCATAATGTATAGGCCGCCTGCTGGTAAATGCCTGATGTTTTTCTATGAGAGAGATTGTTGGCTTGTGGTCAATATGCAAATTTGATAGGATATTTATTATGGGAGAGAAATGGGTTTCTTCTTGCCTTTTCATTGAAAGCACCTTGTAATGTGTTTCGGTTTCTGCTGTTTTTGATATAAGAATTCCGAATGGCGTATCAGTATGTCCGAGAGTTAGTTTAACAGGATTTGGATTGTTTTTTTCCATATGTATCGGATTTTGGTATTAAACCTGCATGCATCATGCCTTGCTGATCAGGTATCTTGTGGTTCAAGCTTGTCAAGTAAAAATAGAAGAGAGATAAGCTTATAAGGATATTGTAGAACCTGATTACAGGAAGGATGAAGCCTTTGGTAGTATATAGATTATTCCGTGTTAGTAGGTTCGGATGAAAATGATTCGACATCATTAGGATTTGCCGCTCTTTATGCCCAATATCTTTTTTACTTTTCCAAGGGCATTTATTGCCAGATCTATCTCATCTGTTGTGTTATAAAGATAGAAACTCATCCTGGCAAGAGCAGGTTCCTGAAGAACCTTATTGATAAGAGGCATTGCGCAGTGATGCCCCGCACGTATGGCTATTCCTTCACTGCTTAATATGGTAGCGATGTCATGAGGATGCGCTCCTTCCAATTTGAAGGATATTACTCCGGTGCGTTCTCTTAATGCATTTTTCCCGCTTATCCCATATATGATGGCACCTGCTTCCTCCAACGACTCTAGAGCATGCCTGGTAAGGTCTTCCTCGTGTTTATGTATATTTTCCATTCCGCACGACTTTAGATATTCGATTCCCGCTTTGAGCCCTATTGCACCTTCGGTGTTAGGAGTTCCTGCCTCAAATTTCCATGGAAGCTCGTTCCAGCTTGAGCCTTCGAATGTAACGCTTCTTATCATGTCTCCGCCGCCTATCACTGGAGGCATCTCTTCAAGTATAGAGTCTTTTGCATAAAGCACGCCTATACCTGCAGGACCTAGCATTTTATGGCCTGAGAAAGCCATGAAATCACAATCTATATCAGTTACATCTACAGGCAGATGTGGAACGGACTGCGCAGCGTCGAGAAGGACTAAAGCGCCTTTGCCGTGTGCCATTTTGGCCATCTCCTTGGCATTATTTATACTGCCTAGTACATTTGAGATGTGTGTAAATGAAACCAGTTTCGGATTGTTTTCAAGCTTGGCTTTGTAGTCTTCCATGTTTAACTTGAAATCATCTCCGATTTTTATGTATTCAACTTTGGCTTTTTTTCGTTTAGCCAGAAGTTGCCATGGAACTATGTTGCTATGATGCTCCATCTCTGAAAGAAGGATGGTGTCTCCTTCTGCAATATTGCTGTCTCCCCAGGAGAGCGCCACAGTATTTATCGCGTCTGTGGTATTTTTGCAGTATACTATCTCCCTGTAGGAAGAGGCATTTATAAATTTTGAGACTGTCTCTTTGGATTCCTGGTAGGCTTCTGTTGCTTTTACAGAAATTTCATAAATTCCCCTGTGTATATTGGCGTTGTAGCTTTTGTAGAATTCTGAAACTGCATTTATCATGCTTTGGGGTTTTTGTGATGTTGCTGCGCTGTCCAGATAGATTAGAGGTTTTCCGTTGGTAGTAGTGGAGAGTATTGGAAAGTCTTTCCTTATTTTTAAGACATTGAATTCAGGCATCTGAATAACCGGATTTCTCTATTTCGGATATGAGCTCCTTTCCACCCTCTCTTGCTATCTTGCCTTCTTTCATTATATGTATGAATTTAGGATCCAGATATTCAAGTATACGGCTGTAGTGGGTTATCACAAGCATGCCCATATTTCTCTCTTTTTGAAGCTTGTCTATGTTTGAGGCCACTATCCTTACTGCATCTATGTCAAGGCCTGAATCTGGCTCATCAAGTATTGCTATCTTTGGATTTAGGATGTGCATCTGAAGCACTTCTGCTTTTTTCTTTTCGCCTCCCGAGAATCCATGATTGAGAGATCTCCCTATGAGTTCCTCTTTCATGCCCAGATCCTTTGAAGCGGATTTTATCTCATTAATAAATTCCTTGTATTGCAGGGGTTTTTCGGTTATAGCGCCTCTTGCCGTGTTAAGGAAATTTAAAAGCCCTAGGCCTTCTACCTCTATCGGATTCTGAAACTGCAGAAATATCCCAAGTTTGGCTCTTTCGTTTGCTTTCATCTCCTTTATGCTCTTTCCGTCCACAAGCATGTCTCCTTTCGTTACTTTGAGTAGAGGATGCCCCATTATCGCCTTTGCAAGAGTTGTCTTGCCAGAGCCGTTTGGGCCCATTATAACATGGGCTTCTCCTTGGTTTATAGTAAGGTTCACTCCTTTTACTATCTCTTTGTCATCGATACTTACATGCAAGTCTATTATTTCAAGTTTCATTGTGTGACATCCTCCAACGACTAAAGGTCGTTGGCTTCCCCTGCGTTTGCAGGGTATGTTCTCAGTTCCTTGAGGACTGCCTCCTGTTGAGGTCTTACATTCTCTCCCTGAGCGTGACTTTCCCTCTGTCCGAGGGTAGCTTTGACTGCATTGCAGTCAAAATTTGAACTCGTAGAGTTCAAAGCTCTTTTGAGTATGTTTATTGATGCGTTTATATCCCTGTCCAACTGCATACCGCATTTGCAGTTGTATTCCCTCACGGATAGTGGCATTTCTTGAATGTTGCCACAATTACTGCATTCCTTTGAGGTATTCCTTGCATCTA
>JAKBPE010000018.1 GCA_021829835.1 bacterium | reverse complement strand
ATTGGGAGGGAACTAAATGGAAGAAGGAATGATTTCGAAATGGGTAAAATTGCAGAATGTAAAAGACGTAAAGGAGGGCAGCCTTGTCTCAGGAGGAGGCATGTCGGAAAATGCAGACGCTTATACTGCAGCTAAGGAGGCTTCACAACAGGCACTTGCAAAACTTAACGGTAAAAAACCCACGATTAGCTATGTCTTTTTTTCAGGAGATTATGATCCTTATGAATTGACCAGAGGCCTGAAAGAGGTTCTTGGAGATACAGAGTATGTAGGAGGATTGGGAGATAGCGTAATATACGATGACAAAATTCTTGAAAAAGGAGTCGTAGTTTCTTGTGTGCAATCTGACTTTCTGCATATAGGAGTCGCTTCTGCCGACGGATTCTCCAATGATGCATTTGAAGCTGCAAGAAAGGTTGCAAAGGAGGCACTTGCAAAGCTATCTATAGACAGCTATGTCGATCCTTATATGCAGGCACTTAGGATGAAAGGTGGAAACATAAGAGGAATAGTAAAAATACCGCCATACTATGTACATGTATTCACTACAGGATTCAAACTGCCAAAAATGGGTGACGAAAACAAGATCATATCGGGAATAGCAGATGTCACAGGAAGGCAGATACCCATATGGGGAGGAGCTTTTGAGACATCAATAGAGAACTTCAACAAGAAGTATGAGATATATTCACTGCATTCGGGCAAGGTTTACAAAGATGGACTTATAGTAATTTTCTCAGTAACAAGCCTTCTTTATGCATACTCGATAGCACACGGTGCAAAGAGGGTTGGACAGCTCGCAGTAGTAACAAAAACCTCACTTGACGGATACGTTATAGATGAGATAAACGGAATGAAGACTACTGACTGGTATGCTGAAAGGCTCAATCTAAGCAAGGACAAGTTCATTGATGACGCTGTTGCGTTAGGGATAACACAGAGATGGCCACTTGGAATGGTTGATAATCTTGGAAATATAGTAGTTCGGGGAGGAGGAATACCCACAGGATCAAATAACGAGAGTCTTGCGTTTGCTGCGCCGGTGCCTGAAGGCTCTGCCATATTCCTTATGGACGGAGATACCGAGAATCTGTTTGAAGCTTCCGGAGAAATTTCAACCAATATTAATAATTACATAGAAGAAAAGGCAGATCCTAGCATGGTTTTGATAACTTCATGCTTCACACGAAGAAATGTTATGAAAGAGGATTTTGCAGAGGATATGAGAAAGCTCAAGAAGAGCATGGGCAATCCCACAATAGTAGGATTTACATGCTCTGGAGAGATAGGCGCAAAGGAAGGGGAACTTGCAAACTGCCATCATCTTACTGACAATATCTTTGTGTTTTACAGCAGATTACTGATAAACAAGACAGAGTAATCAAGTATGGAATGGGGGCATCTGTATTTGCCAACATTTCCATATGCGCTGCAGTTTGAAGATCTATTCAGCATAGTAGGAAGCAGACCCATATGCTTACCCTATGTTTTTATATGTTTTCATTGATTTAATAAAAGACGATGGAATTGGAGAGAGTAAAGACGGGCATACCGGGTTTTGATAATTTGATACAGGGAGGCATACCTAAGGGATTCAATGTGCTTCTTCTAGGCCAGCCTGGCGCAGGGAAGACCATCTTCGGATTGCAGTACCTTGTGAATGGAGCGATGGCAGGGGAGAATGGTATTTATGTGTCGCTTGACAGCTCCAATGAGATGGTAAAGAGTCAGGGACGCGTGTTCGGATGGGATGTTGACGGGCTTGAGAAAAGCGGAAAGATAAACTTTATGAAGATAAGGCTAGACAAGCCTAAAATATATCTTTTTGATATGCTCAGGGATGCTATAAAAAAATCCAATGCGACGAGACTTGTCTTTGACAGCCTTGCTGACTTCGAGATAAATATAGACCAATTTATAGTTCCTATAGATTATAATCTTAAAAAGGAAGCTGAAGAGGAAGACGCAAGAAACAGGACCCAGCTTGAAGGTGCAGGGAGCAGTCCTGCAGGGGATCAGATGCACGCAAGGGTTTTTTATAAAGGCCATTCCGAGAGAAGAACATCATATTTTGCAATAAACGAATTCGGAAATTTAGGCACGACAAACATGCTTATTACTGAGGAACAGATGGGAGAGGAGCAATCCAGCATAGATGGAATAAGCGAATACATATGCGATGGCGTCCTGAGATTTAGCATTGAGAGGATAGCGAAGGAGGCAACAAGGAGCCTTACAATAAAGAAGATGAGGAATACAGACCATACACTTGACAGCATGGTCTTTAAGATAACCCAGAAAGGTATTCATCTGAGCGGAGATATGGCATTCCAGGGATCCAAAGTCTCGGGAATTACATAGTGACATCTAAAGAAAAAGCGAATCCTTTGTTTTCTTTTCAGGTACAGATGCCAAGTATGAAAAGTCAGGAAGAAAATTTAGGCATAAATACCTGATTGTTTATTTTGCGTTGAGTATGAAGACGCATTTTTGGCTTCCTGTCGATACGCATTCCGTTTCTTCACACTCGAAATTCTTTTCCAGAGAAGTTGAAAATGCATTGGCCAGATATCCCCGCGTATGATTGCAGGATATCTTGTTAGGATTTGTATTGGAGATTATTACTTTATGGGTATTGCTGGTTTTATCAAAGTTCTCTATATTCAGGCTTCCCATTCCTAGGATTTCAACAAGTTCAAGGAGGAAGTCAAGCCTTTCAAGATCTTTCATCTGTCTGTCTTCCAAAACCTTTTCTATAGGTGCGGGAATATGCTTTGCCAGAGTGTATATTTCATCTGGAGAAAGTCGCTCTTCCATCTTAAGTATGAATTCACTTGGAAATAGAAATGCAGGATAATTGAATAGGGTTATGTTGCCGTTTTCTCCAAAATTAAGCAAGTTTGCAAACATTAGCTCTTCTGCTTTCTTGTGCATCAATTCATCCCCTTTAAGCCTAGCATGATATCTAACTATTGAATTAGTTTATAGTTCTGTCTATTTATGTTTTTCTATGGAATTAGGACCAGGTGTAGTATGGAATAAGAACCGCATTCGGGCAAAATCCTTCTGCAGATTATTAATTGGATTGGAGATATTCTGCCTGAGATCGTCAGATACACTTCATTTTATAAAGATTAGGAAAGTTAGTAATTACAGGAAGTGATGAAAGATGAGTTCATTTTTCGAGAAGCTTATGCTTGCAAGGCAGATTTCGTTCAAGGATGGCAGGATAGAGTATCTTGGAAACAGCAGGCTTATGCTTCTTTCTGAGATCTTTCTGAGCATGTATACGGAAAGCATGATAGACAGCAAGGAAGAGTTATTAAGATTGTACAGGAATTGCAAGGAAGACATGAGAGACAGATTTGTAAAAAAGATAACCAAATCACATGGGAATACCTCCAGAGAAAGCATGCTTGGTTTATTGAAACAGACTGCAGAATTCGGAGGCTGGGGCAGATTTGAATATGAGTCTGTAAATGAGAATGAGCATAGGGTTATTTTCAAAATGATAGATGGGATAGTCAGTTCTGCTTTGAAAGGAAAGGTCAAAAGGCCATGCGACCACATATTCAGAGGGATAGCCGCAGGAGGCATGTCGGTAATGTTCAATAGTGATGTAGATTGCATTGAGCTTTCATGCATAGCCATAGGAGATCCTTTCTGCAGACTTGTTATAGGAAACAGGGAATTCCTTGAAAAGGAATTTCCAGAGAAATTCAAGGAGCAGATGTAGGTAGATTTATATGGTGGGATTTTTTGAGCGCATGATGATTACCAAACAGCTTAAGTTCAGCGATGGCAGGATAGAGCTTTTTAATAGAAGATTTGCCATAAGCGGAGAATTCATAAGCAACCATATAGGTGAGATAAACAATACTCCTGAAGCGGTTGCCAAGATATACAGGAGTTCTAAAGATGCTTCTTGCCTATTTTTTATTGAGGTTGGCAGCAAATATAAATTTTCATTCAATGATTTCATAAACTGGGAACTTGATGTGAATAAATTCTGCGGCTGGGGTGTCATGAAATACGAGAAAATAGATAAAGATGAAAAGATAATTGCCGTTTCTGTTCTGGACTCTCCCACAGGTGTTTTCTTAAAGGGAAAGACAGAACTTGCTTGTGACCATATTATAAGAGGTTTTATTGCTGGTGGAGCGAAGGCAGCGTTTAATGATGACATAGAATGCTTGGAAATCGAATGCATAGCAAAAGGAGATCTGCGATGCTTGTTCGTAGCTGCACGCTCTGACGAACTTAAATTAAAATACCAAAAGATCTACGAGAGACAGGTAGGAAATACTATTTGAGATAGGAGCTTCCGCCGGAAAACGATACAGATGTGACTGAAGCAGGATAGCCTTCCTTCCATATTGCTTCTGCGAGGGCCGGCGCATCTTTTCCAAGTGCAACTACAAGCCCTCCTCCGTCTTCCATCTTCGCACCCAAAGCTCCGCATGATTTCGCTACTTCTATTATTTGTTCTATGTTGCTGTTTGAAACACCGAGCTCCCAGATTAATTCATGATTTTTTGACATGAGTTCTCCGACTTTTGCCATATCGCCTTTAGAAAGCGCTTCCAGCCCTTCTGAAGCGCATTTGCTCATGTTTTCAAGAATACCTTCGGTTTCAGGCTTTTTGGCATCATAAATCTTTCTTATTTGTAATGCTATATCCGAAGCGGATTTCTTTGATCCTGTATTTATAAGGACCATGTCCAGATTGTTTGAGAGGGATTCATGCCTGCCGCCGTTCATTGTGCTTACATATCCGCCGTAATATGAAGCCAGTATATCAAGCCTTCCGACGCCTTCGTATCTGTGTGCTACTTTTTCTCCTTCCCTTGCCATTTCCATCATTACAGCATCTGCCACTACGCCGCCGGTTACAGGACCCATTGACCTGGTTAGACCTATCGTAAATGAGGTAAGGCATGCCGCACTGCTTGATGCTCCGCTGTTCTGGGGTATGTTGGAAGATATGAATACCTCCTTTCCAAACACATCGAGATTGAATTCGAAGATAAGCTTTGCTGCTACTGTAGCATAAGGAAGAAGCCTTGAGTCTATGTCTTCGTTCTCCTTGACATAATCTGACTGGCTTCTTCTTGCATTATAGCTTTCGTATAACAGCTCAAGCTTTCCAGGATAAAAAGGCATTGAAGCTTTTTCGTAATCTGAGAGATGTATCCATAGATTGCGGTCTGACGTGCGCTTTACAGAACATGTTGCATGCAGATCTATTGCAGTTGAAAGTGCAAACTTGCCATAAGTCATCGCATGCTCCCCGAAAAGGCTGATTACAGCAGGGGATTCCACAGTTATATCCGATTCGGAAGACATAGAATATCCATACTAATCAAAAATGGAAGTATTTATAGTTTACTATGCTTTTAGGGAGCTCTTCCGTAAAGATTGGTTTACAAGATAAAATATGCATTTTATAGTCTATAAATTTACAGATATTTTATATATCTTGGCATAAATGTAATATTGGGCGCAAGGGTGGACAGAGTAAAGACAGGCATACCGGGTTTTGACGACTTGGTACAAGGTGGAATACCTAAGGGATTCAATGTACTTCTAGTAGGCCAGCCTGGCGCAGGGAAGACCATCTTTGGATTGCAGTACCTTGTGAATGGAGCGATGCGTGGAGAAAACGGCATTTATGTATCGCTTGACAGCGCGAATGAGATAGTAAAGGCACAGGGAGAGATGTTCGGATGGGATGTTGAGGGCCTGGAGCAGGAAGGAAAACTTTCATTCCTGAAGATACCGCTGGACAAGCCTAAAATAAATCTTTTCGATATACTTGAAGAAGAGGTCAAGGCCGCGAAAGCCGAAAGGCTGGTGTTTGACAGCCTTGCTGACTTTGCAATAAACATAGACCAGTTTGTAATACCGCTTTCATACTCCATGTTCCCTACAATAAAGAGCGAGGAGGAGCAGGCGCTTATGCAAAATGATAAAACTTATAGGTATGAAGTAATGCCAACACTGGGGCAAGATCCCCAGGGCAGAATGTTCTATAAAGGGAACTCTGAAAAGAGAATTACATATCTTGTAATGAACAAACTTTCAAAGCTTGGCACAACCAATATTGTTATAACTGATGAAGAGAAAGGAAGTGAACATCTTACAGTAGACGGAGTAAGCGATTATGTTGCCGATGGAGTTGTTATGTTAGAATTGAGCGACACGGGAGGAGAAAGCATTAGAACATCAAGGATAACTAAAATGAGAAATACTAAAATAGATACTAATATAAAAAGTTTTGAGTTTTCAGAGAAGGGAATTTCTTTAGAGTAATATTATGTCACAAGAATTTGATAGAATAAAGGAGTTTTTTATAAAAAAGATAATATTAGTTAATATCTTTAAGATAGATATACCAGGATATTTGATTACCACTTCTTATTCTGTGGAAGGAGTTAAATTAGCTATGCGTACTATAATGATTCCGGATAGGTTTTTGATTAATTTAGAGGATTTTGTAGAAAAAGAATTAGGAAGAGAAGGGATCGAGAGAGTTTATGCAGCAGGTAAAGGAGACGGATATTACGTTGCTAGAATAACAAATTTTCCTAGAGATGAAAAAATTTATAGTTCATTAATCCCTAGTTTTTTTGGAACATTATATGCAAATGGAATAACTTTAAGAATAGAAAAGAGGGAAAAGAATATTTTAGCAATAGAGTTGAATGTTATTGAACCTGCTGGGGCTGAAAAAGATAGATATAGTCATTGGATATTAGGTGCATGGGCAGGATTTTTTAGTTATATTTTAGGAGATGAGGAAATAGAATGTACAATTAAAAAGGTTGATGTTGGAAAATTTGTTTTAATTAATGCCAAACCAGATTATTTGAGAATTAATAAAATAAGTAATTTTATAAAATCTCCTATTCTTGGAAAATTAGATATACTACAGTATTATAAGAATAATAAGGTCCAAACAGACATCGCCGAAAATGGTGCTACAATAAAAAAATTGATGAATGAACATGTTTTGACTTATGAAGCTGGAAAAATGATTCTGAATAAAGATCAATGTCGTTATATACCTTTTGAAAGCTTTGGATTGTTGCAACTTGAAAACTCTTTGCCTGATGATATAATTTTAAAAGCGTCGTATAAATATTTTTTTGAGTTAGGTAATATATATAAAGGATTGAGAGATCCATACTTATTTTTAAGCAGATTGTTTACAGCATTAGGTTTTGGTATAGTTAAAGTAATTAAAATCAATAATAAAAAATATGAAGTAATATTTGGAGGATATCCGTGGTTCTCTCTTGAACTCTCAGATACGAAAATACCTTTTGTGAGAGGTGCATGGGCAGGATTTTTAAGTGGAGTTCTAGAAAGAAATATAGAGGTATTATTTTTAAATGGAGAATTAATAAATGGGACCAATAATTTATCCATATCAGTAGAGGGTTGAATGATAAATAAATTAAGAGGATTAAAACAGGCTTTTTTTGCAGAGACATTGTTAGTTGTATTGCCTCCTTCAATAATCGGATTGCTGGCAGCAGGTTCTGTTTCTTTGTTTAGTTTGATATTACTTATAGCAATAGTAGCATTTTGGGATTTGGGAATTAATGTTATAAATCATTATTCAGATTGGAAACTTGATAAGATTAATAACAAAAGAACATATCTACATAAATATTTTTCTAGAAATGAGTTATTGTTTTTATATCTTGTATTTTTGATAAGTTCATTTTTAATAACATACATATTGTTAAAACCATCAATGTATTTTTACATTGTGTTATTAATTGAGGTGTTATTTGGTATATCATATTCTATGTATATTAAAATTAAAGAAAAATTTGTAGTTAATTATTTATGGATAGCCTTAATGTATGGATTTTTTTCGTTTTTGATGGGATTTTTTGCAGTAGAAAATACATCTGGAGATTTGGTCAATTATCTTCCTATTATTATATTTATAACAATTTTATATTTTAGTATAAGTATGGTTAAAGATTATTCAGATATGAAGGGAGATTCTGAAGAAGGTAGGAAGACTATACCGTTAGTTTTAGGAAAAGATAAGGCACTCAAGTTACAGTATGGATTGATAACATTAGGATATTTTGTATTGATAATATTTATTGCGCTGGGATATTTAAATATTATTATGTTACTTACATTTTTCTTTTATATCACAATAATTATTATTTTATCTAGGATAAGTAAGACAAAGGACACAAAACATATGAGAAAAATATCCACATATACAAAAGTAAATACATTAGCATTGGATATTACGATAATAGTAATTCTTTTATTTGTAATTCACATCATTTAAGCTATAAGTTGCATAAATTGAGTTATATTTCCAAAGAAAATTTTTTGGTTTTGTTCGAGGTTGTCCAGGCCCATATGTCCACGATTAACTTTGACCACCACTGCCAATCTTCTGTTAACTAAGCATTCCGTCGGAGTGATATTAGGAGCTTTCTTTCCAAGCCATATGACTTTCAGGATTGGGTGCTGTTTGAGAAATAGCATTGGTCGCATCAATGAATCTTTGCGGCTGTTTTGTTTTTTGTCCCAATAATTGCTTATTTTGTCAAATTTTTTTAGTAGTTATTTTGTGTCTGTTACAAAAATGTTCTATGTTTTTTATTGCGGTGTGGATAATTTTTTCTTCAGGTAGGGAGATTATTCTTACATAACCAGGCAACCCGAAGCTAGAACCTTTCGTAATTTGTATGTGTTCTTCTTTTAGAAGTTTCTCTACAAATTCTTTATCATTTTTTATATTTAATTTAGTAAAATCTATTTTTGCAAAAACATAAAACGCGCCAACTGGTTTTATAGTAGCAAGATATTCGGTTTTATTTACAAGATTTGTAATTAGGTTAGATCTAGTTTGAATTTTAGGTAGAATTTCTTTAATAAATTTATTATGCGCTTTTTTATTTTTTAGTCCTTCCAAAATTGCATATTGAGAAGGAGTGTTTGCAGAAAGACGAGAATATGATAATTTAATAAACGAATCCCTTAGTTTTTTAGATTTTTTGTCTTCTTCTGGGATTATTGAGAAACCTATACGAAACCCAGTTGCCATATAGTTTTTGGAAGCCCCATTTAGAATCATATGTGGTACTCCTTTTGCAACTTTACCTAGACTGATAAATTTAGCACCGTTATAGATTATTTCATCGTATATCTCATCAGAAACAAGAAAAATATCGTGATTTTTCCCAAATTCTACAATTTTTCTAATGGATTTTTCGCTAAGTATGCTTCCAGTAGGATTATTAGGGGTTGTTATGAGTAAATATTTTGGTTTTGATTTTGAAATTTTAAATAAACGTTCCATATCATCTATGTCTATTTCCCATTTGTTAAATTCGTTTAGATTGGAAATTAGAGGTCTTCCTTCCTGTTGAGTTACACAAGGGAGATACTGAGTAAAAAATGGTGCTAATAATAAAGCACTGTCGTTTTTATATATTAAAGAGTGATTAAGAAATTGTAATGCTTCTACTACTCCTTGAGTTATAATTACTTTGTCTTTATCAAAATCTATATCGTAAAGTTTTAAGTATCTATTTGAAACTTCATCCCTTAGTTGAGGTAAACCTGGTCCGGGAAGATAAAAAGTTTTACCGCTATTTACTGCTTTGTTATAAGCGTCTTTGATGTTTTTCTGGATGCGAAAATATTTTGAAGGATCTCCCATTATAAAGTTAGTAACAGTTATATTTTTTCCCTCTAATTCTTTAATAATACTGGCAGTTTCGCCTGTAGGGTCCTCCATACCTGTTATCCTTTTTGAAAGAAATTCCATTTTATCCCATAAGAAATAAGAACATAATAGACATATAGTCTTAACTTTACATTATACAAACTTTTAAAGAGTTTGTCTAATCGTTTTTGATAACAAGAAGATAAATGGGATAATATTACTTGCACTCGTTGTAGGAGTTGTGAATATACATATCAATTTATAGCGTAATAGTTAAAGTAAATTAAATAATTACAAAGAATAGATGTGTTCACATACAATTATAGAATTGTAGGACTTTGTTAGAATGTGGTAGTCTTACCTTCGGTACTGTAGATAGCTTGTCATCTGCTTGTAGCTGCTTCTTTGCAGGACTACCGCCTTCTCTCCTTTATATGCTGCAGCTACCCTGCCCCTTGCCTTGACTATGAATCCACACTCCCCTTCGGTTACAAGCACTTCCGCGACATTCTTCATTGACGCCAGTCTCTTTGCGTATGTATGCGCATTTGCATTGCTTTTCGGCTTTATAAAAAAGAGGTCATAGTGGTGGCCGCTTATTTTTATTGCTGTGCGTCTGCTATCTTTCATGATAAAACCTGTTCTTAACTACAAGATATTGTAGAAGGGTAAATACTAAGAAGTCAATAGTATATAAATCTTTCTTTCAGTTTTTTGAAAAATCTTCGGGTTTTTAGACTTTAGTATATAGTTTGATTGGAGATATTGCGCTGATATTGCTTGTGAGATCAGCAATTGGAGCAACAAATCATTGATTAGGGGCCATGCGAGCGATGGGAATGGCTTGGCTCTGTGGCTTGGTGGCATGAGGAGCGGGGGAGTGAATAACTTTGCATGTTATAGAGCTTTATAAGCATGATTCAGATGGGTTTAAATACTTACATGATATAAATCTATGTTGCCAATTGTTAGGCATGAGATACAATAATAAAAATATTGTATTGGGCGAGCTGATAGGGCTGAAGGTCCGTATCATCGATTCGCTTGACAGAAAACAGAAAGGAATGGTAGGAAATATCATTGATGAAACAAAAAACACCCTGATAATGGAGACAACTGAAGGGAAAAGGTCTTTTGTAAAAAGGATCTCTCGCTTCCGATTTTATACTCCTGAAGGGTCATTCGAAGTAGAAGGCAGAGAGATAGATTTTAGGCCTGATGAGAGAATTGAGAAGGCAATAAAATACTATAAAAGAAGAAAGGAATGATTACAGATATAAAATAAATGCAAAAAAGAATGGTAAAATGCAGGAAAACAGATGCACTGATGTGAAGTGTCCTATACATGGCAACCTTAAGGTAAGAGGCACCCAGCTTCAAGGAAAGGTAGTAAGCACGAAGGCTAAGAAGACTGCCATAGTTGAGATAGATTATACAAGATACATAAACAAGTATGAGAGATATCTTAGAAAGAGGTCTAGGATACCTTCTTACAATCCAGACTGCCTTGCAGTCAAGGATGGAGACATAGTTAATATAGGAGAAACAAGAAGGCTCAGCAAAACAAAGACATACGTTATAACTGATATAATAAAAAAGACATGATGGATATTTATGAAGGGAATTTCGTCTAAGGTCATGAAGACATTGATACCGGGATCGGTATTCGTATGCGCGGATAACAGCGGAGCCTATGAGTTTAGGATGATACACATAATAGGAAAAGGAGGAGGAGGCAGACATGGAAAACAGGCAGCTGCAGGAGTAGGAGACCTGGTATCAGCAAGCGTAAGGAAAGGGTCGCAGACTTATTTGAAAAAACCAGTCAGAGTACTGCTTATCAGGCAGAGGGCATCAATAAGGAGGGCCAACGGAATGAGGATAAAGTTTGAAGACAATGCAGGAATAATAGTGGGAGAAGACAACCTTCCAGTAGGCACTGAGATAAAAGGAGCCATTGCAAGAGAAGTCGTCGAGAGATTTGTCAAGGTAGCCGGAATAGCTTCAAGAATAGTTTGATTTTTATGAGCAGCGTACAACCTAGAGTTCAGAGGCTTAGGAGGTTCACTGCACCAATGCATGTAAGGCAGAAATTTGCACATGCACATGTGGCTAAAGAACTGAAGAGCAAGACAGGGGTCAAGAAGAGGGCGGTCCAGATAAGCAAAGGAGACACGGTTAAAATAATGTCAGGAAAACTTAAGGGAAGAACAGGCAAGGTAAGTATAGTGAATTTGAAGAGGAGCACACTTATGATTGAAGGAGTGGTCAGAAAGAATGCAAAAGGAAAGGAGAAAATGATACCTATAAAGATAAACACGGTTTACATAACAGATTTCAATCTCTCTGACAAGATAAGAAAGGAAAAACTTGGAGTAGTATCATAGAAGGAATATTTATGGCATCAAAAGGAAATACAAGACACATAAGAAGGCTGGCTTCTACCAGATATATGAAAATAGGAAGAAAGACATCGAAATATGTCTCGAAGCCTATGGCAGGCAGGCATGGGGGAGATTCAAGCATATCGTTGGTTACAGTGCTTAAAGAGAAGATAATGAAATCCACTACTAGAGAGATCAAATACCTTCTGAACAAAGGAGCGGTTGAGGTAAATGGAAAGATAGTCAGGATAGAGAGATATCCGGTAGGATTCGGAGATTTGATACACCTCAAGCCGAGCGGAGAAACATACAAAGTAAATTCAGGCAAGAATGGAACTTTTGCAATAGAAAAAGAGGAGAAGGCAGGAAAGCAACTCTTCAGAGTCATAGGAAAACATACAGTAAGAGGAGGCAAGGTTGCAGTAAGGATACATGATGGGAGGGTCTTTAATTATAAGGACAATAAAATAAAGGTAAATGATTCTGTAATGCTTGAAAAGGAGGGAATAGGCAAGATAATAGCCATGGAGAAAGGGAAGCAGTGTTATGTAATGAACGGCACTCATGCTACAGAAAAGGGAGAGATAGTAGAGATAAATAAGGGAACTGCCCTTAGAGACGCTACAGTAAAGATCAGAGGGAACAGCGGTGAATTCGAGACTCTTCTCAGAAATGTAATGGTAGTCGGTGAATGAATTTGGCGGAAGAAAATATAATGCGTTCAATATATCTTGACAAGGTAGTCATAAACATAGGTACAGGATCGGCAAGCGAAGATGCCGCAGACAATGCACGCCAGCTCATAAAGAAGCTTACAAGCCACGAGGCAGGATATACATTCTCTAAAAGAAGGGATCCGGAACTTAAACTTAGGAAAGGGCAGAAGATAGGAGCAGTTGCAACACTTAGAAAGAAGGATGCGTATGACCTGCTTAAAAGGGCGCTTGATGCAAACAATAATCAGCTCGGAAGCAATGCTGTTTCAAGAAACTCGGTAAACTTCGGAGTTAAAGAGTACATATATTTTGCCGGAGTCAAGTACGACCCGAAGATAGGAATACTTGGAATGAATATAAATGCGGCATTTGCTAGAAAAGGAAAGAGAGTTGAGACAAGAAAGAGAATGAGGGCGAAGGTGCCTGTTAAGCATCGGGACATAAAGAAAGAAGAGATATTGGATTACCTGCAGAAACATTTTAATGTCAAAATAGATCAATAAATGATTTGATGAAAATAAGCGAAGATCAAAAATACAAGGGAAAAGGAAAGAGGATATGCTGGAGATGCGGAAACGCCAGAGGACTCATAAGAAGCTATAATCTACAGATATGCAGAAGATGCTTTAGGGAGACAGCCAGAGACCTTGGTTTTGAAAAATATTAGTGATATGGATGGATGTGCTTGCTGATACACTTAATAAGATAAAACTTTACGAAAGCCTTGGGAAATACGAATGTGTTGTTCCCTCAACAAAGCTAGTGAAGTCGGTACTGGAGGTAATGAAGTCGCATAAATACATAGAGGGATTTAACGAAGAGAAAGAGGGAAAGTTCAACGTGATAAAGATAAAACTTGGAAAGAAGATCAACTACTTGGGAGTAATAAAGCCCAGATATGCGGTAGGAATTGACGACTATCAGAAATATGAAGCAAGGTATATCCCGAGCAAGGATTTTGGAATACTTATAGTAACGACACCTGAAGGAATTATGACCAACAGGGAAGCAAGAGAGAAGAAGATAGGAGGCAGATTGATTGCCTATGTCTATTGAGAAATAATATGCAGCTTAAAGAAATGATGTTTATGTACAATGTAACAATACCCCAGGGAGTCAATGTCACTATAGATGGAGAGACAATAGTGATAAAGGGAAAACTTGGGAGCACCTCCAAAAAAATTAACAAAAGGCTATTCACTGTAAGAACAGAGCCGGGAAGTGTTGCAGTGGAGATAAGCAAGAATAAGAAACTTGAGAAGCTGGCAGATCTTGCAGCACAGGCGATTACTGCGGAGCTTAATACGGCATTCAAGACAGTCAATGAGGGAATAGAGAAAAAGATGGTAGTCTTCTTTTCACATTTTCCGATGGTAATAGAGGTTAAAGGTAAGGAAATAAACATAAAGAACATATTCGGAGAGAGAGTCCCGAGGACAGCTTCTATAGTCGGAGATACTAAAGTTGAGGTTAAAGGACAGGAGGTGAAGGTTAAGGGAGTTGATGCCTATGACGTAGGCCAGACCATAGCAAACATAAGAAAGGCATGTTACTCCATAGGAGATACCAGAGTATTCCAGGACGGAGTATATCTGACTAAGGAAGAATAGATGTGAAAAAATGATGAGAAAGAAAGAGCATCCGGTATTTAATGTTCCAAACTTCGGGGCAAAGCATAGAAAGGGAGTGAAGGAGAGATGGAGAAAACAGAGAGGAATAGACAACAAGAAGAGAGTCAAGAGGAGCGGATATGGAGCTGTGCCGAATATAGGATACAAGAACAGTGAAGAAATAAGACATAGAAGGCCTGATGGAAGCTTTGGAATACTCGTACACGATGCAAAGGAGCTTGAAAGGGCATCTACAATAAAGGATGCGGCTATTATCTTTTCTGGAACCATTTCGAAGAGAAAGAGGGCTGAACTTGAAAAGGTGGCCTTAGGAAAAGGAGTCAGGATAGCAAACAGGTTGAGAAAATGACAGTCAAGTTTACAAAGAGGATAGCTGCCGAATTACTCGGGCGCGGAGAGAGTTCCGTGAGGATAAATCAAGGATCAATGGAGAAAGCCTCCAAGGCCATGACAAGAGAGGACGTTAAAGCGCTTATAAAGGAAGGAGGCATTTATGCAATTAAGGAAAAGCATAATCTTAGCATTAGCTCAAAGAAGCTTAGGGAGAGAAGAAAGAAGGGAAGAAGCAGGGGACAGGGGAGAAGGAAGGGAAGCTCAAAGGCCAGAAGTGGAAAGAAATGGGAAAAGAAGGTAAGGTCTCAAAGAGAGTTTCTCAAACATCTCAGGATAAAAGGCAAAATTGACGGAAAGAATTTCAGGAAATATTACATGCTCATAAAGGGAAATAGCTTCCAGGATAAGGCCTCCATGATTAGGCATCTTGAGGAGAATGGAGTTAAGGTTGAGGCTGAAGAAGTCAGGGCAATCAATGAGGCTATAGCAAAGAGGTATAAGTGATTAAATGACAAAGGCTTTAGATTTCAGGAGAAGAAGAGAGGCTAAGACAGATTATAACAAGAGACTTTCAATAATTAAAGGAAACCTGGACAAGATAGTCATAAGGAAGACGAACAGGAGAATAATAGGAGAAGTGATCAGATATGGTGAGGGAGGGGATCAGGTAATAGCATATGTTGATTCAGGACTTCTTGCTTCAAAGTACAACTGGCCTTCAAGAAGCAATAGGGCCACCGCATATCTTACCGGATTGATGCTTGCCAAGACAGTTAAGGAGAAGAAGCTTGATAAAAACACAGAATATGTGCTTGATATAGGATTAAGCTCTCCTGTAAAAAACTCCATACCGTTTGTCTTTGCTAAAGGATGCATAGATGGAGGGTTAAAGCTCAGGTCAGGAATTGAGATCAAGGAAGAGATATATAATTATTCAAATACAGATTATGCAAAGAAGGTAATGCAGGAAGGCAAATCAAAAGAGTTTGGAAAATTCGCCAAGGATGGAGTTAATGTTGAAGAATTAGGAAAGAGATTCGAGGAAATGAAGAAGAAAATAACCAGTGAGTGATAATTTGGAAGATACTACGCGTGAGATTGTTGAGACCATTGCCTGGGACCCTAAGACAAAGATAGGTAAGATGGTCAAAGGCGGCGAGATAAAAAATATTGAAGACATATTTGCAGCTGGAAAGACAATTAAAGAAGTTGAAATAGTAGACACACTTCTTCCAAATATAGAAGATCGTGTTCTTGAAATATGTTCAGTACAGAGAATGACTAAAAATAACAGGAAACAGAAGTTCAGGGTAACTGTAGTGGTTGGAGACAAAAATGGACATCTGGGCCTGGGTTCAGGCAAGGACGTAGAAGTAAGGCCTGCCATAGATACTGGAATCCGCGATGCAAAGAAGAATATGATAGCAGTAAAATTAGGATGCGGCTCATGGGAATGCGGGTGCGGAACACCACATAGTCTTCCTGTTACAAGCGTGGCTAAATGCGGAAGTGCGATGATAATACTTAAACCTGCACCTAAAGGAGTAGGGATAGTGGCTTCAAAGACAGTAAAATCAGTTCTTGAACTTGCCGGAATAAAGGATGTCTGGACCTTCTCAAAGGGAAGAACCAGGGACATTTATAACATGGCTACTGCAACATATAAAGCGCTTGAAGGACTTGGTGAAATGAAGAACAGCAAGGAACTTAAGAGCATGGATATACAAAATTAGTAAAATAGTGTCTATGCTCTGATTTTTTCGTAAAGGAATGCTTTTATTAGGATAAAAGTAAGAGTTCTATTGACTTCTTCTTTTTGATATTTTGGAAGTTTGTTCTTCCTCTCAATTGTCTATTAATTTTTGATAGGAATGAGGCACTCTGCCGAATATTATAAATAGGTTTTATGCTATCTTCTTATGGTCCTGCCTTAGTTGTGTAACGGTTAGCACAGGGGCCTGTGGAGCCCCAGGACCGGGTTCGATTCCCGGCTAAGGCTTACGATATTGATAAAAACCTTGCCTTCCAGAGAGTAGGTAGTGTTGATAGGATGGCGAAGATAGTTACCAGGTATGGAATTAAATTTTGGGGCGTTTTAGGCTTCGAGCTTCTTGGAAGCATAATACTTTTAGGTATTGCGCTATTCTTTGCTGCAAACATGGGGAGATCACCGCAGTGGTTTGAAGGATTCTTCCTTGCAATAGGGATGATAAGCTCCATATCGCTCTTAATCCTGACATTCGGGAATTTTGGCATGATAAACTCACTTTCTAAGATAGTATTTGAGATCGCTATAGTCAGCGCCGTATCGCTTGCCTTCATGGCTATTGGGAATCTGCCCATTCTTAGCCTGGTGATTACAGGATATGCAGTTGTAATGATAGGAGCGCTGCTTGGAATGCCTAAGGACGGTTAATGTCTTAGCCAAAAAGTTCGGCATTTGACATATATATCTACTGCGTTGGCAGAGTTTGCAGACAGGCGGAAATTTAAGACGTTATTTTAATATATTTTCTTGATGTTTTTATCGTTTTCAGGAAAAATGAAAGATATATTAACTTAACTTCGCCACATTAAACCTTTAAAGGTAGTGTTGTCACATCATTTTTGATGAGAAAATGAAAGACAACGTAACACTACCATTAGGTAGTATAGCAATAACAGATAAAATAGAATCGGAT
>JAKBPE010000005.1 GCA_021829835.1 bacterium | reverse complement strand
AGTATCTCACTTCTGAAATTCTGATGTCGGGTGGAGAAAGCCTCAATATATCAAGAAGTATTTTGTATCCCCTGCCTATGAACATTTCTCTATTCTCAAGGATAATCCTCTTAAAAATACTGCTTCTCATTGCGAAGAATCCCGACATCATATCGCTGCAGGTTCTCTTTCCTCGCATCTTGAAACAGTAGTATGCGGCAGATTCCATGCCTCTCGAAATAATCATCCTTCCAATGCTCCAGTTCTTCACGGAGCTTCTCACTCCTATTACAATATCCGAATCTTCCAGCCTGTCAAAAAGATCATTCACCTTATTCACAGGATGTTGAAGATCGGCATCCATTACTACTATCTTCCCTTTTTTGGCAATCAAAACTGCATCAATCACACTTGCAGTAAGCCCATGCTCCTTCCTATTTTTTCTATCAAGAAAAATAATTCTCCTCTCAGTTTTAGACATTCTTCTTACTATCACATCGGTTCCGTCAACAGATCCGTCATCCGCCACTATTATCTCGGAATCAGGACACTCTTTCAGAAGTCCTGAGATAACCTGCTTTATGTTCTCAGCTTCATTCAATGTGGGCAGAATCACTGTAGAACTATTCTGATCTTTCTTATGGCGCATGTTAGATATTCTGTAACAGATATCTATAAGTTGATTATCTGCCTGCTTTTTCAAAGACTAAAATCAGCTGATTTTCGCAATCATCACTCAGATCTCAAGGCCTTTATCGGATCTATTCCTGCTGCCTTCCACGCGGGATAAAGGCTCGAAAGTATTGCTACTACTATTGCAAGTACAATTGCTTCCAATGCCAGAGCAGGGCTTACTATCGGCGTTATCGAGAGGCCTGATGAGCTTCCTCCTCCAGGCGCTCCTCCAGCTGCGAATCCCGCGCCTCCCCTCCCTCCAGCCCCAGCCCTTCCTGCAAATCCAGAACCTCCAGCCGGAGCGCTGCTGCTTGGTGAACTGCTGCTTGTTGTCGCTGAATGCGAAGAGAGAAGTGCAGGCAATGCATATCCTCCTGCTGCTCCAATGGCAACTCCAGCCACGCCTCCTATAAGCCCTATTATAAACGCTTCAGAAAGGAAGAGGGCCAGAACCTCTCTCCTCTTGAATCCGAGAGCCTTCAGTATGCCTATCTCTCTGGTCCTTTCAGTGACAGATACCATCATTATGCTAAGTATACTTATGCCTGCCACAAGCAGCGAGATTCCAGCTACAGAACCAAGCAATAGAGTTATTGAGCCTATGACTGAAGAGATTGTAGCCGCTATCGCTTCTACTGAGAGTATATTTGCACTATTGCCGTATATTGTAGTTAGCAGAGAATCCAGAGAGGAAGCGTCGCTCGCGTTTCTTGCCTTTACTATTATTATATTGTACGAATATGTATCAAGAAGGCTCTCAGCTTCAGGCAGAGATAGAAATATCGACGTGTCAGGCTGTACATATATTGAAGACCCATATGAATTCAGTATGCCAGTAGGCAGCAACGTTATTGTTCTTGTACCGGAGCTTCCTGTCTGGGTAAGGTATATCGGTTCTCCAAGCGTAACAGAAGACGTGCTCTGGGTTGTTGTAGGAAATGCGATTCCGTGGCCAACAAGTGCCTGAGGAAGCGCAGAGTTGTTGAATGGAACTCCTTCATATATGTTAAGCGATCCTATTGCATTAACAATGCTGTAATTATTCACTCCTATTATGGTGGCTGTAACAGACTGGCCGTCAAGAGAAAGAGTCCCGCTGGATTCTATCATGGGTATTACTGTGCTTACATTCGGAAGAGACTCAAGAACCGCAACATCTGCAGCTGTAAATATATGTCCTCTTGCAGGTATCATATATATCGAAGAAGGGCCTATGCTCTCTAGAGACTTGGTTATGCTTGCCGAGCTGCCGGCAACCAATGATATCAATGCGACTATCGCAGCTACGCCTATGGCTACAGTTATCACTGTAAGAAGAGTTCTGACCTTTCTTTCAGATATGCCTTTAACCCCCAACCATAGGGTATCCTTGAGCTTCATACAGCCAACTATTTCTTGCTTCTTTCCCTGCCTCCAGCCTTCCTCTTCCTATATATGTAATAAGCTCCGATGGCAACTACTGCAATTACTATTATAATTGCAATACCTTCTCCATTACCTGCAGATGCCTTTCTGCGATAGCTTCCTGCGCTACTCGAAAAATTGCCTGTTTTATATCCTCCGGATCCTGCGCCTCCGGAAATCTCTCCTGATGATCCTATCTTTACATTGTAATAAAATGTTTCATTCTCTTTCTGGTTGAGGTTGTTGAGATATGATACCAAGACTGGTATTGTATACTCTCCTGCTTTTGTACTAGGCAATACTGTAAAGCTTACAGTCAGTGCGGTAGGTGTGTCTACCGGTATATTGCCTAAAAAGGTATTGTTCTCTCCCAATACCATTATGCCTGAAGGCGGTTCCGGCGTTACGGATGTTGCCACAGCCTCCTGCGAGCCTGTGTTCTGCAGAGTAGATGTTATGGAGAATATCTCGCCAGGTGAAGGTACAGAAGGAGATATTACCGTACTTACAACGCTCATATTAACATTTCCCGGATTCAGGAAACTAATGCTTCTTGATGCGGTTACCTGTTGGTTGTCAAGAACATATGAGAGGCTTATGTCAAGTGTGGACACTGCGCTTGAAGAAGACTGCATGAATAATGTTATTGGAAGGTTTACCTTTTCTCCTCCATTAATTACAGGTATTATATTCAGGTTGTCAGAGCCTATAATGCTAAGCGGCGATTCTGGAGTCAGAACCACTGAAAGATTAGTGATAGGGTCGCTTCCAGAATTGTATACTGTGAGGTTCATTTTGGTTATCCTTCCTGCAACAAGTGTCTGGTTTGGTACTGAAACTATCGCAGTAGCTGAAGAAGGCGAAGATGTAAAGAGCCCCACCTGGCTTTCCAGTGTGGTATTATGGCCATAAGGACTTATATAATGGCTATCAAGGTTCAATATTACCGATGCTCCTGCCTGCGAATTTCCTGCCTGGCTTGGTGCTATATATATCCCGAATGTCATGTTCTTCGATTGCCCTGGCCCAAGGCTGCTTATCTCATTCGGCTGGCTTATGAAGCTCACTCCCTGCTGGGATGATATTGTAGTGGATATGTCTGATGCGACTCCGCTTCCCGTATTCGATACTGTTATGCTGACATTGGTTACTTTTCCTGCAGTCACCTGCGGCTTCTTTGCAGAAAATGTAAGATTTGCAGCTCCATTCATGGGTATATTCAAATTTATCTGCTGCTTGTTGTTTATCGTTCCGTTTGAAGAATCCCATTCCAAAACAAGGGGGTAGGATACTGTAACGTTAGGGCCCATAGTTACATTGTCTGCTATATTCAAGTAAAAAACCATATTAAACATCGAAGGAGGCTGTGTTGATTGCAGATAATATGTGGAAGTAGATCCTCCATCGTAATTGCTCACTCCGCCATAAAGCTGCAAAGTTCCTACAAGATTCTCGAATTGGCAATCTGTGCCATATGTCTCCAATGTCACAGTCAGGGGAACGTCCCTGTCTCCGGGATAAGCTGAAATGTAATGGGTGCTGTTGCCCCATGTAACTCCTATTACCTGTATGTTAGGACTGCTGATAGTCTGGCAAGAAGCCGCATTCACTACTCCGAATCCCATAAAGAGAATCAAGGTGGCGAGAATCCACATTCGCAATTTTGTTTCCATAATATATCCTTTTTTTATTGTCATACGTTAATGTTGCTGCCTGTTTTTCACATGCTTTTCTATCTGGCCATCCTTCATGTATATGCTCCTCTCTGAGAGCTCTGAAATTTCAGGATCATGAGTTGCAATTATCATTGTAGTATTGTTCTCCTTTGCCATGCGCATGAGAAGGCTCATCACCGCATCGGATGTCTTCGAGTCTAGGTTGCCTGTCGGTTCGTCCCCTATTATTATAGGCGGTTTATTAACCAATGCTCTTGCAATAGCAACCCTCTGCTGCTGTCCTCCGCTCATTTCATTCGGCTTCTTTCCTAGTTCACTGCCTATTCCTATCTCTTTCAGTATATCTTTTGCCCTCTCTATGTTTTCAGGCGTATCCTTTCCCTCAACCATCAACGGCAGAATAACATTCTGCAGAGTCGAAAGATAAGGCACAAGATTATATGCCTGGAATATAAAACCAACCTTCCTGTTTCTAAGCACTGACAATTGGTTATCGTCAAGCTCTGAGGTATCCACTCCGTCTATGTATATCTTCCCTTCAGTCGGCCTGTCTAAAGTCCCAAGAAGGTTCATAAGTGTAGTCTTCCCGCTTCCAGAAGGCCCAAGTATTGTAACAAACTCTCCTCTTTTTATGGAAACTGAGATGTTTTTTAGAGCGACATACTCTACTTTCTTAGTAGAATATATTTTTTCTATACCTTCAGCCTTTATCACATCGCTGCTCTCTCTTGCTACCATAGCTCCACATTCTCGATTATCAAATTCCTCCTATACTTGCAATTTATCCTGCAATAACATAATTGCCTGCATACCCGCAATTGCTCCCTATTATACCTATCCTGTATATTTCTCCCGGGGTAAAATTGACTATCATCAATCCTGTCTTTCCTACAGTGACAGTTCCATTGAATTCAAACGTAGCACTCTGTCCCGGATTTATCACATAGCCGAAACTGCCTCCTTGAAAGAGTGGAGAGAAAGGTTCAGAAAGGGTTTCATTTTTGTCTATTATGAAATCTACAACCCCGAGCCTGTCTTTCATATAACTTACATTATAAGCCTGGTTTATGAGGACCGCCTCGCTCGAAAACTTTCCAGAATCCGAATTTATAATTCTGGGCATATTGAAAAACCCTCCTATTGTTACCCAAGCAATTCCATTCTCATTTCCATACTCTCTCCTTCCAGGATAAACAAACCATGAAGAATTTATATTGCCAGAAGTCCAATTATACGAGTTGATAAAACTATTCTTCTGACCTAATCTGGAAACTATACCACCATCTGACATACTATTCAGGACTTTAGAATTAAGATATACAGGCTCCTGGCCGAAGACCTCTATGTGGCTTACATTTATGCTTCTGTTAGATATGTCTTTCACAATCACCACTATTCTTGTAAGGTTTCCTTCAGATTCTATCTTGGCAGATGTTATGTCCAATCCGTTTCTTAGGGCAGATAAGTTATATTCCGCATTATTCGAAAAAGCAAACATATCCCCATTTCCATATTTGTGTGGTATAAGCTGCCTGCCATTTATTACTTCTGCAGACAGAGAAGGTATCATCTCAAATGAAACTGAATTGTTATTGTAAAGCGCAAGCACCGCAGGAGAGAAATCAACTAGTATATCTTCAGTACTGTTTATTTTTTTAAGGCCAGTTATAGATCCTGTTATCTGGTTGCTTCCCATATAGAGCCCATATGTCTTATTGTCTATGTTTATGTAACCGTTCTGTATTGTGAATGATATCTTGTCTATGTTTGTTCCTTCCGGTATGCTTGCAAGGCCTATTATTTTACTGACATTTATCAAAGACATAAGATCAATTCTTCCGGAAGCATTAACAGATATCCATTTTGTAGTGTTTGCTACATGCAATCTTATTGATGTATAATTTATGTAAAGGCTCTCAGTTCCCAAAGGCACATGCGGCGGGTCTGTAAGAAGAACATTAACTGTTACATATCTTCCAGAAACCCCATGCATTCCAAATGCAAGAATGAATATCCCGAAGAAACCTATTATAGCCATGATGCCTACTGCCCCTACTTTGATAAGCTCTCTCTTCCATTGCTTGTCTATGTTCAGCTCTTCTGGTGCCTCAACTTTCCTCAGGCTATAATATTTCTCATTCTTGAAATGAGAATTGTCAAGTTCCTCAATTAATCCCATTTCCTTAAGCTCCTTTAGATGCTGGCTTACAGTAGCAGCTGACAATCCAAGCTCCGGATATATATCCATAAGCCTCCTGTTATTCTTTTTCAACATTGCCAATATTTTCTTTTTTGTCTCAGCTGTCCTTCCCATGGTATCCCTTTTTTACGAATTAGCCAATTCTATTTGATAAAGCATCCTTTTAAATATTAGGTTTTATTTCGGTTCAGGCCCAGATTCAAAAACCCCGGAGAAGACGATTAGATGGAAATAGCAGCTTTCTTATCCGGGGTATGTGTGGGTATGGCAGTCTAAAAGACTTCCATGTCTCTAATTACTCACGGAATTCTTAAATACTGTTTCAGACATTTAGGTTTTGTTCAGGTTCTATCTTATATTCAAATTACAACTCCTTTTATCTGAATAGACGCACCTTGACTACCTTCTTTCTTTTTGCTTCCCTAAGGAAGTAATAGATTATTATCAGTGAAAGTATTATCATTACTCCTATAACTAGCGACTCTTTAGGCATTCCTATGAGAAGCAGCATTATCCCTATTATGGTGACAACAGGAAGATAGGGATAGAATGGTATCCTGAAAGAAGCCTTCTGTTTTATTCTTCTGAAATGTATAACAGCGAAGGAACTCAGAAGATATGAAAAGAGAAGCCCAAAATTCGATATTGCTGCTATTATGAATATATTTCCTGAGAAAAGCATAGCCACCCCTATAACTGCGGATAGTATTACTCCATTTATTGCCACATCTGTCTTGCTATTATACTTCCTAAGCACTGCAGGAAGCAGCCTGTCGCTGCTTATCTGATATAGTATCCTTGAAGATGAGAGAATCATGGCAAGCGTAGCTGAAGCGGTTGCTATAAGGGCACCTATGTCAACCACTACAAGAAGAGAAAGCGGCGCATTGACTGCCTTAAGTGCGAATGATAGCGGATCAGCATTTATGGTGTAGTTCTTTGAAGGCATCATTATGAGAAGGGCTATAGCCACAAGCACATAGATGACTATGCTGACTATTACGGAGTACATTATGGCCTTAGCGGCTCCCTTAGCGCCTCCTTTAATCCTTGAAGTAAATGTACTTATTGCCTGAAATCCGGAGTATGCAAAAAAGATTGCCACGCTCGCCGCAAATATTCCTTCAAAGCCTCCTATAGGCGCTATAAGATTCATCTTTCCATAGAGTCCCTTGCCCAAGAGAAAAACAGTGACAATGGCAAACGCAATGAAAAGCAAGAGTATTGTAATTTTTATTGCAACAAGATACGAGTCCACTTTAGTTGCCTTCTTGATTCCTATAAGGTTTACAACAGAGAGAACACCGATTATCGCAATGGAAAAGTATCTTGAAAACTCTGCAACATTCAACCCAAGAAGGCTAGCTGCATAAGACCCAAATCCCAGCGCTATGGCTGAAACGGATGTCGCATAGCTGAAATAGAGGAGGATTCCTGAGATGAAGCCCAATTCGCTTCCAAATGCGTTGTATATATAAGAATACGAGGCTCCTTTGACTTTCGGCATTATCGAGCCAAGCTCTCCAAGTTCCACAGCTACGAGAAGGGCAACAATACCTACCAGTATGAAGGCTATTATGGCGTCAGAGCCCGCAAGTGCGATCGCTGTACCGCTCAATACAAATATTCCTGCTCCTATTATGGCTCCAAGCCCCACCGCCATTGCAACCCGAACACTGATTTTGGAGTCTTCTCCCATGATAACAGATATACTACAAACTCTAATAATGTTTCCAGAAAAATCGTTATAAACTACTGTGTTGCGAAACTCTTCAAATACATGGAGATGACTTTTACTTCAACTACGCTGTAAAATATTTTGCGGTTTTAACATATTACTTTATTTTATCCACTGCGGATAAACTACCTAATGGTAGTGTTACGTTGTCTCTCATTTTATTTACCTAAAACGGTAAGACAACAATATCTTTAAAGGTTTAATGTAGTAAACTTAAGTTAAAATATAATTTTCTTGGTTAATAATATGAATTCTGATATAAAAGACAAGATATTAGATACAATAGTGGATATGTTACGAACCCCCATAATTCAACATAGATATGGGGAATACCCTCATGTATATTTCGTAACAAGACCAAAATGCAAAGTATATGTAGGTTCAGGAAGCTATTCTAATAAATTCTATCCAATAAAAATATCCTCACAAAAAAACCAAACTTTAACAATAGGCAAATATACTAGTATAGGAGACTCACTTAATTTAATAATGTCTGGTGGTCATAACTATGAATTACTTACTACTTATCCATTCAGATATCTCTTCAGAAAAAATATGAAAACATTTTCTTCCGGTAACATAAACATAGGAAATGACGTATGGATTGGTTCTGATGTTACTATTGTGGGAGGGAATAAAAACATAAAAATAGGTGACGGCGTAGTAATAGGCTCAAAATCCCTAATAACTTCAAAACAAAAATTAGACGATTATGGGATTTATGCAGGTATACCTGTAAAATTAATAAAATATCGATTTGACAGAATTACTATAAAAAAACTGAAAAAACTCAAATGGTGGGATCTGCCTAAACAATTCTTGATAAATAATTTAGAATTATTCTATGAAAAAGATCCGGACAAAGTGATAAAAGAATTAAACAAGGAAATAAATAAAGGAATAAACAAGTAGTAACTATTCAAATAATTATATCAGCCAAGCAAGTAATTAATACCTAAGCCTGTAATTATTCTATTTGGTAATTTTGAACAGATTGATTCTCGCTAATCCAGGCACCGGAAAGACTACTGCGCTTGCCACAAGAGTAGTAAACCTATTGAAAGAAGGAGCACAGCCTAAAGAAATTCTCTGCATAACTTTCACTGAAAAGGCCGCAAACGAAATGAGCCAAAAGATTCGCGAACTTGCAGAGAAAGAGAATCTAAACGCCAAATTACATGAGTTAAGCATACATACCTTTCATAGCTATGCATTATCCTACCTTGAAGAAACAGAAGGCAACTATAACGTGCTTGGAAACAATGCAATAAGATACTCCATATTCAAGAGCTTTGAAACTAACCATGCCCTAAATTATTCAAAGGAGTATATAATCGAGGATATAGTTCCAAAAGTAGAGAATGCTATACGCTACATAAAAAGCTATGGCATAACTCCTGAAGATATCCATATTAAAAAATGCATTCCGGAAATAGAAGCGATATACTACAAAGAAGAAATAAACAACATAACACTGGAGGAGCAAATAAAGTTTGCCGAATATTTCCTTGGAGCATTTCAAGACTATGAGAAATCTAAGAAAAAGGGACACATAGACTATAATGACATGCTTCTTTATTTCATGAAGCTGAAGGATAAAAAGAAATTCAAGTTTGTACTTGTAGATGAGCTCCAAGATGTCAATGAGCTTGAGGCAGAGATAGCCATCCAGAGCGGCGAGGAGCTCTTCCTTGTAGGGGACAGGAAGCAATCCATATTCGGATTTCAGGGAGGATCTGTAAGAAACTTCAGGATAATAGAGGAAAAGCTAAAACCTGAAAAGGAAAAACTTGTAAAGAACTACAGGAGCGCAAAAGCGATTATCGATTATGCGAGCGGACATTTCAAAAATAAAACTGTCTACAATGAGTATGCAGACGAGCTCGAAGGTTTCTCTCCGGTGAGAAAGTCTGAAGGTGTTGTAAAGATAATAGAGACCGGAAGGAGCCATCAGGATCTTCTCGCGATAAAAACTGCACTTGAACTGCAAGACGGCAAAACAACTGCAATAATCACACGTTCGAACAGCCAGATATTAAGCATATCCAAGATCTTAGATTCAAAAGGCGTAAAATATTCCACAACAATAAGCAATGCAACATCATCAGAGGCTAAAGGTACAATAGTAAACTTCCTCAAAGGAATTCTGTACGATGATTATTCTTCAATAATAAATGCCTTGTTTACTCCATTCTCAGGTACAAAGCTCAGGGAGGCGTTTGAAATATCTAAAATATACAATGACAGGAAACTAAGCAAGGAAGAACTTAAAAAAAGAGCTCCTTCATTTATCAAATTGAAGGAATCCGCATTTTCAAAACAGGCCTTGGTAAGGCTGTTCGACGAGATTATTCTTCCAATAAGCGTATCTATAGGCAAAGATTACTACATAACCGCAGTCGCAATACGCAAGAATATCCTTGAATTTTTTGAAACTGTGTCTACACCGCAGATAACCGACCTCTTCAATTATCTGGATGTGACAGAGGAGAGCTACGAACCAATGGGCCAGCAGGAGAAGCTAGTGCTTACGACCGTTCACAAATCAAAGGGCCTGGAATTTGAAAACGTGATATACGTACCAAGATCCACGCGGGACAGTTTCAGCTTTGTAGACGCAGTAGTCTATGGCATAATAAAAAGCGATAAAGGCATAGACATCGTAGACGAATTAGTAGAAGAAGCCCTACGTGTAGATTTTGTGGCATTTACAAGAGCAAGAGACAGCCTTGCTATAATAGCAAATAACAGCAACAGCGGAGATTATGCATTTGGAAATTACAATGTAAACAAATATGAGACAATTGAAGATGAACCTGAACCTATCTCAAGGAAGTTTGATGAAGCATATGGTCTATTTGTGAATAAAAGATACGAAGATGCCAAAAAAGCACTAAATGTAAAGGACCCATGGCTTAGAAATCACATACACGAATATTTTGCTAAAACAAACAGGCTCTCCTATACTATGATAGAGAGCATAAACAACCCTTTCGAATTTTTGCAGCATAACATATTAGGGCTCAGGGAAGAAAACATATCCCTGAGCATGGGTAACATTGCACATGCAATGGCAGAAAACAGATACAAAGGCATGCTGGACGAGAATGTATTAACTGAAAATGAAAGACCATTCCTAAAGAACATAGAGAAACTCGACCAAGAGATACAAAAGAAGTTCAACGCAAAGCAGACAGACGCAGAACTTGCCATAACTCTACCTCTGGAGGAAATAATCGGAAAGGGGAGGGTTTCTAAAGAAATGGAGTTCAAAGCAAAAATTGACGCAGTATACAAGGCAGACAAAAATTATCTAATAGTGGACTGGAAGACCGACAAAACCACTGATAATGCTGCAAATCACCGCAGACAACTTGCAACTTACAAGAAATTATACTCAATTGCAAACAATATTGAAGAGAAGGATATCAAAACTGCTATCTGTTTCATAGCTCTCCGCGGAAAGATAAACACAGGAAAACTTGATTATATGCTTGATGACCAGCAGCCTAAGCCTCAGCAGTTTGAAACCGTGCTGAGGCATATCAACAATTTCGCAGAGTATAAGAAAAATCCTGAATTATTCATAACGAAACTTCTCGGGCAGGCTGATCAAAGTTTCCTCCATAAGATAACAAAGCAAGAGCTCTCATAATGAAACAACTATCACAACTCTTATAACAAAATCCGGATTTAGAAATTGATGTATCATGAAAGGTTCGGAATACGATTTTTCTGAAAAGTAATATATTATTTGGCTTTCGATATCAATATCAATGATAAAATGTGCGCTTTTTGTTATCTTTACGAAATAGAATTTGAAGGTGGAGGTTTCCTTGCAGTTGTAAACAAACTCAAACCCGTCATGAAGCGCACAAAGTGCAAATGTAAATGTGAAAATAGCACCCTAACTGACTTTGAGGGTAATATTCAATGCAAGAAATGCGAACATTTTGTATTAAATCCAAACAAATAAACGTTTTACAATGTTCATCATTTTCATGGGATATTCCATGTTTCTCTAGCAATACTTTTTATACTTAGTCTTTATATCATAAATTTAATGTATGAATATTCAATGTGTTTGGTCTAATGTCTGGAAAGCTATCTTCGAAAGAAACTATTCAAAAATCAGATACAGCTAATATCAGAACTCAACGCTCTTCCTTATTCAAGACAATTAAGATTATCCTACTTTATGTAATAATAGCAGTAGTATCAATCGCAATCTTGCTTCTAATTGCAGGTTTTCAGAATTCATCATTCCTAAATTTTTCAAGCATATTTAAGACTGGAAATACGATTACAAAAACTCTACCTGTATTTACCACACCAAATAACATATATTCCTGTACAAACAGCACAACTCCAAGAATCTCAGGAATGGTCTATCTTCCATGTGTACCACAGCCTTCGCAGTCCGGAGACATAGTGGGCTTCGACATACAAAATAACAATCCCTATTCAATACCTTCCCATTACATAACTATGGGGGAGATATTCCCTCCTGGAAAATTCCCCCAGGGAGACCAACTTGAAGCAATAATAAACGGAACAATATACACTGCTCAAGCAGACGTAAAAACCAACTATTCCGACGGTTCAGGGGAGATGGTAGTTGTTTCCTTCGATGAGCCTGCCATGCCTGCACATACTACCTATTATGGAATGTTTCGCGCCGTATCAGGAACTGCAGGTACTCCCATATCTCTCTCAAACCTGGTTTCAAATCCTTCATATAACATAACCGTAAAACTTCACATGCTTACCGAACCAACTGTAACTAATTATTTCGGGTATTATTCTAATTATATCTCAGGATCACCAACGCATAAATACGAAACCGCATTCAGCCCTTCCGGCGCAACCGGATATACGATATCCTATGAAAACAGCACATTCATGGTCTTCAATTCTTCAACAATGGACATATCGAATGAAATAATTATAGGCGGCAATCCTGTAAGCATAGTCACAAATAAGATAGGAAGCCTCGCATATGTCGCACAAAGAAGCAACAATACAATAAGCATAATAAATCTCTCGACAGATAAAGTGCAAGGCATAATCAAAGGTTTCTACTATCCTAACCTTACAGAATTAAATCCATCAGGCTCTGATCTTTATGTAATAAATTCAAATTCAACTATAAGCGTGGTTAATACATCAACTAACCAAATTATCCACACCATAACTGGTTTATATTATCCGTCATATATGGCCTTTGCTCCAAACGGAACCACTGCCTTTGTTACAAATATAGGCCCATTTGTTGATGGGGTTTCTTCAGGAACAAGCATAAGCAAAGTCAATCTTCTGAATTTTTCTGTTTCTAGTACATTGAATCTTGGTCCATACCTGCAGGTAGGCCCTACAACTGCATATTACAATTCAAACGGTACAAAACTTTATGTACTAGAGTCAGAAGGATCAAGAATAGGAGTTGTAAACCCCTATACTAATACCTTGCTATATAACATAACTGGAATTGGATACGGTCCAGGTGCAATGGTCGTAAACAAGGAAGGAACTCTGGCATTTGTCCTAGATGGTTATCTAGACGATGCAGGCGCAACGCTAGATGTGGTAAATCTCCAAACAAACAAAACAGTAAGGACAATATCAAACATACCACAATCCCAGCCCGGACTCGGCTATCCGTTGGTCCTCAGCCCTTCAGAAAAATACCTTTATATTTCGTGCAGCGTCTGGTATTGCTCTCAAGTATTTAAAATATCTCTGGAAAATGTGACAAATCCAAATTATACCATAAACCTACAATCACTCCTATCCAATTCCCTCGCATCCAATACTGTTTCGTATTGGCTCCAGGGAAGCACTGTAACAGAGGGAAGGGTAAATTACAATGTTTCCGGATCATTTCATGTGATGTTTGATATCAGAGAGTACGCTGATGGCTCCACATACACGAATATAATGTTTGCGGATGACTATGCAATGCAGCCTGTAGGTGGAGATGTAAACTACAATTTAACTATATTATACAACGGCAATGTATCTCTCAAGAAGAATAATGTGTTTCAACCTCAATATACAGAATGGAACTGGCCTATGTGGAGCAACGGATTTCCCCAATCAAACATAGTGCATGACATTGCAGAACTTGAGCGTATAGGCGCCCTTCTTCCATTCAATCTTTCCGATGGAATAAGCGCTTCTCTTCTATCCGGCTATGCTTCGGGTCTGAGTAATTATGGCAACAACCCCACTGCAATAGATGCAAATACTATAATGACAGGCACCGGAATATCCTTTTACATGCCTGCATCTGGGGGCAGACCTGACATAGGCCCACAACCTGTCTGGAATGCAGCATGGCTTATGTCCCAGAATCAATCTGCAGCAGACTACGCGCAGATGGTAGACAGTCAGGCAGGAGCGATGGGCTGGGATTATTTCTATCCACAAAATGACAGTTACATAAACCCTGCACAATTTCCAGAGCTTATGCTTAATGGAGGCCTCTGCCAGAACGATCCAGGACCTAACAACTGCCTTACACAGGGATCTGACTCTAGCGATCCTGTAAGTGTAGATCCTGCCCACTGGCCTGATCTTCCTTACCTTCCATATATTCTTACTGGAGGATGGTCTTACCTGAATCAGCAAGATGCACAGGCAGTATATCCATACTTAGTAGACAATCCCGGATACTACACCTGGAATAACAACAGGATGATTCTTGATTTCGTCCAGAATCAGGTAAGAGGATATGCATGGGGACTAAGACAGGTGATAGAAGCGGCATATTCAGATCCAAACAACGATCCCCTAAAATCATTCTTTGTTCATAATGCTGCAGCAGAGTTCCAATACTTATATGACCAATACATAAACTCAAGTTATGTAAGCAATAGTGACCAAGCTGGAACCTATCCAAATTACATCAATGAAAAACAGCCTCATGGATACATAATAGGAACATATGGTGCATTCAACTGTGCTGGACCTGTATGTATACAGGCTCCATGGCAACAGGACTACTTCGCAAGTACTGTAATAGCAGCAGCAGAGATGGGAATTCCAGGCGCTCTTACATACATGAAATGGATGACAAACTTCATATCTGGAAGATTTACTGCAAGTGCTGAGGGTTTCAATCCGAGAGCTGGCATCACCTATGAACTGCCTCTGATAAACCAGGTAAACATGACTGACGCCTTGCCTACATGGGCTACAGTATGGAATGCTGACATATCTAACGGAAGTATAGGTACATCTACATACAACGGCTACCAGACTAATGAAAACCTAGTCGGCTATGAACAACTTGCCGCAGGCATGTCTGCAGCTATATATGCTGTAGATGGAAACGCAACTGCCTTGCAGGCATACAATTGGCTTATGTCTAACTATTCCCTAATATCCTCTGCATATAACAGAAGTGCATTTACAGACGAACCGCAAGATTTTGCCATAACTGGATTTAACCAGTCACTCTCCCTCTCGGCAGGACCAATCTCTCCTTCAAATCCAATAATTGACTTAGGCCAGAGTATAACTCTCTTCTCTACGGCTTCAGGCGGCGTGTTTCCATATACATATCAATGGTATTCCGGCGCGTCGTGCTCAACTCCTATCTCTGGCGCAACCGGAAGCACATACACCATATCTCCAACATCTGCATCTTCATATTCATACGAAGTTACTGATTCTTCAGGAACATCAAAATGTTCTTCAGTTGACAGTATAACTGTTGATTCTGCATTGTCCCCTGGAAGCATATCTTCAACAGCATCAAGCATAAATCCAGGTGAGAGTGTAACCCTAACTGCGAATCCTTCAGGAGGCACAACTCCATATTCTTATTCCTGGTATTCAGAGGAAGGGTCCAATCCATCCTGCAATTCGGCATATCTGGTTCCTGGAGTCTCATCGCAGAGTTATACTGTAACTCCAACTACTACTAACTCATATACATATCAAGTATCAGATTCCGCGACACTGCCTAACAGGGAATGTTCTTCGGCCGCAACCGTAACAGTAACTACTGCACCATATGTCACTCTTACTTCCAATGCATCAGGAACACAAATAGGAAATCCAATAATCCTGAAGTCACAGATATCATCGGCAGGGGTAGGCCCATTCACTGTAAACCTAATCTACAACGGCGTAGTAGTCTCAACAAATACTATCTCATCTCCAGGAGGTTCAGCTCTTCTCTACTATCTTCCAAATCAAATTGGAACATACTCATTCAAAGCAGACGCGGTAGACAATGGCAATAATGGTTACCAATTCAATTCTACAACATACACTACCTACGTCCATCCTATAACAGATTCAAATGAAAATTCCACCTACACTGAAGATATAAATTCCAATACTACATTTGCATTTAATTATACAGATGCAAAATCCATTATAAAATTGGTGCCTAAATTCTCTGGTTCAGTATCTGAAAAGATAACTATACAAAACCTGAGTTTTAATAGTTCATATCTTTCAATTCCTTTCCCAACAGACAAAAAAATAAAGATACTTATAATAAATGTAAGTGGTTCAAACTCACAGAACTATCAATTTAATTACAATATAACTATTCCATACACCTGCAATGATATATCTCCAGAGCCTTATCTATTAGAATCGGGCTCATGGACAAACGTCCCATCCTTCAAACAAAATACTACTGCATGTACACTCCAATTCAATGTAACCGCAGATCCTGTTGTAGGTGTATATGCAAGTGACACACCCATATCTGTCTCAATATCTCCATCTACACAACAGTCCATAACAACAGGGCAGAGCCTTACTTTCACATCTTCAGTCTCAGGCGGTACACCTCCTTACACATACACATGGATCTCAGGACCATCTTCCTCATGTACATCTGATTCGCAGATATCCGGCACCAACACAAGTAGTTATACCGCAACACCATCCTCTACTGCATATTATTGCCTAGAAGTCACTGACTCTGCAGGTTATAACACATATTCACAGACAACTGAAATAACAGTAAGTAGTGCGTCTACACCTCCACCATCCAACGGCGGCGGAGGAGGTGGTGGAGGCAGTGGCAGTTCAGGTAGCAGTGGCTCTTCAGGCTCAGGGACCGCCGGAGCAGGTGGAGGAGGAACATTCAAACCATCTGTAATAAACCTAAATTCAACATGTTATCTGGTAACAAATCTTACAAACCCAGATTTCGCTATAGTGAACTTTACCGGAAAATCCTTCAACATACGCGCCAATTACATATCGCCTACAGATACGGGAATCACAATAGACGGCCTGCAGTATACTCTCTCGCCTAACTCCACAGAGATAATAGGAGGCACTGCATCATACGACTACATAATAAGACTGCTTAATATCTCCTACATACCTGCTGTGCATACAATCGCATCAAATGTATGCGTTGTACCGCTTCCAGGCAAGAAGATACTAAATGTAACAACGCTTCCAAACATCGAAAACACAGGCAGATCTATAACATTATACAATTCAACAAACAGCAATCTCTCAATCACAATCAATTCTACGAAAGGCCATCAGAGCATAATAAACTACGAAAAGGAATCATCTGTATTTGCAATAAATCCAACCAAAGCAATCCCTTCATCCGCATTAATCTCCATAACGAATTCCACACAGGAATCTCCAGCTCCTCCTTCCGAATATACGAAGCTATATGTTCTCAATATTACGTATCCACAATACTCAAACATTTCAATAAATGCAAATCTCCACTACTCATGCGGCATGCCTCAGAACGAGACATTCCCATTCGAATACTCAGGCAATTCCTGGAAGATGATAACCAATTTCACCATAAACTCAAAGCTCTGCACAATATCATTCCAGATTCCTAAGGATATTCTTCTTGCATTGATGAAGTCGAATGTGCCCAAATCGAAACCATCTACTACGAATGTGTCGAAAACCAACACTACTGCAATAAAGAAGACTGTGAATACAACTTCAGTCAATATCTCCATGAATTCTTCAACAAGTACGCCTTCATCGCAATCATCACAAGAAAAGAAAAAGATTGAGATATCCATCTTGGTTGTAGCAATTGCAGCGATTCTAATATATGTCATACATATAACAATGCTAAAGGATAAGAAAAAGAAGGAGAACATTTCAGGTAATGAACAACTCAATCCGGAAAACAGCAATATAAGTGTGTCTGATCAAAAATACTAAGAGTCATCTAATCAAAGCGCCTGGAAACTAAACCTATTTTTTTCATTTGGAAACAAGTATGGCTTTCTCTATGTTATAAAAACCTCGGCTGCCTTCCCATTTCTTTTCTGCTTTCTCTATTCTTATTTTCTTCTTGAAAAGCGGAGCATTAAGCACAAAACTTTCAGCTTCTCCTCCTTCGAAAAGCATATTTATGTTGTATTTCTGGTTAAGGACTATGAGCTTTTCTATCATTTTGTCGTCTATTCTGGCTCCCAGATACGAATCATCAAAGCCATCAGCCGCAACTGAGGTTATTATTACCTCAAAATTTTTTGAGAGTTCTTCAAGCTCTCTAAGTGGCTCTATATGCCACAGCGGCGAGATACATTCTATACCAAGTTTTTCACATATTCTGCTTATTCTGTCCAACTGGTATCTGCTGTATGTCGCACCTGTCACCAATACTCTTACATCATTATCAAAGAGAACCTTTTCAAGATCATTAAGCTCTTCCTCTTTTACGCCTTTAGTCTCGGCAAAGACCTGCTTTATTCCAAGAGTTTCAGCAAGCAATCCTGTAAATTTCAGATTAGGATAATGAAACATGTAGCTTTCCCTGCTTTCCGGAAGCATTGTTATCAATAAGTCTATGTCTATGCCTGATCCTATTACCTTATGCAGTGCAAGGGTAGAATCTTTGCCTCCGCTAAAAAGGCAGGCATTGCTCATCTACTCTCCTTCGAAAGCTTCTTTTTCACGTGCTTCAATGCAGAGAAGGTATCCCTGTTCATCTCCTCAAGCCTTGTAGATATGTACTTAGCCTGTGCATTATACCTCGGGATAACTATGTAATCCATGGCATTCACCCTGCGTTTGGTCTTCTCTATCTCCAATACGATGCGTCTTAGGCCCTGTTCTCTCTGGGCAACATTTATTATCGATTCTAGCGCATTGGTGAACGATTCATTTATATCATCAACCGCGACGCTTGCCGAGAGCATATTGAGCATTACTGCCACTTCGCTCTCTCCCTTGTCTATCTCGGGAACCCTAACGCCCATGATATTCTTGACAGAGATGCCTATGCTTCCATACTCCTTAACATAATCTGCAGCCTCTTCAAGCTCGATGCTCCCTGCATAAGCATATCCAGTGCCAAGTATCTGGTATGCTTTTTGGAGTATATCATACATTCTGTCGCGATCATTCCCGGTGTTCTTGAGAAGCTTGAGGAATTCAAGCACAAGTACCTCTCTCTTCTTCTTGAGTATAGAATGGCCCTTTTTAGCTATCGCTGTCCTTCTCTTCGTGGCTATAAGATTCATTCTTGTAGGTGTTATTCTCTCTGCCATTTTTCCACTGCTATTTTTTCTTGTAATACATCTTGATGTATTCTTCCTTTATTCTGCTCAATTCGGATTCGGGAAGCTGTGAGAGAAGATCCCATCCTATTGAGAGCGTCTCTTCTATTGTTCTCCTTTCATAAAGTCCCTGGCCTATAAACTTTCTTTCAAACAATTCGCCGAATTTGAGATATCTCCTATCGCTTTCAGACAAGGCCTCTGCTCCTACTATTGAACTCAGGCTCCTTGCCTCCTGAGATCTTGCATAGGCGCCGTACAACTGGTCAGATACTCCCTTATGGTCTTCCCTTGTCTTGCCCTTTCCTATGCCATTGTTCATCAGCCTTGAAAGAGATCCGAGTGGGGTTATCGGAGGATATATCCCTCTGTTTTTCAATTCCCTGTTTACATATATCTGCCCTTCAGTTATGTATCCTGTAAGGTCAGGTATCGGATGCGTTACGTCGTCGCTCGGCATTGTCAATATGTCTAACTGTGTTATGCTTCCTTTCTTGCCGTTTACTACTCCTGCCCTTTCATATATTCCTGCAAGGTCTGTGTACATGTATCCTGGGTATCCTCTCCTTCCGGGAACCTCTTCCCTTGCGCTGGACAATTCTCTCAACGCTTCGCAGTAGTTAGTCATGTCTGTCAATATGACTAAAACATGCATGCCTTTATCATATGCAAGATACTCGGCAACAGTCAAGGCGAGCCTTGGCGTCAGTATTCTTTCAATGCTGGGGTCGTTTGCAAGATTTATGAAAGCCACAGTTCTGGAAAGCGCCCCTGTCTTTCTGAATTCATCTATAAAGTATGCAGCGTCATCGTTCATGAGCCCGATTCCTGCGAAGACCACTGCGAACTCCTCACTCTGGTTCTTCACGCTTGCCTGCCTTGTTATCTGCGCGGCTATCTCATTGTGCGGAAGCCCAGATCCTGAGAATATAGGCAGTTTCTGTCCCCTTACAAGAGTGAACAATCCATCTATCGATGATATCCCTGTCTCTATAAAGTCGCTCGGCATCCTTCTGGCAACCGGATTTATAGGCTCCCCGTTTATGTCTCTCTTTTCCTTGTACGATATGCCTGTCTTTATGTCTATCGGGTCTCCATGTCCGTTGAATATTCTGCCAAGCATATCATCGCTGACTCCGACCCTGAATGTCTCGCCCAGGAAGGTAACCGATGTCTTGTTTATATTTATCCCGTCTGTCCTTCCAAATACCTGGACAACCGCATACTTTTCACTAGTATCGAGAACCTGCCCCAGCCTGCTCTCTCCGCTAGAAAGTGTTATCCTGACTATCTCGCCATAGCTTGCATTCCCTACCTTACCTACCACTACTAGGGGCCCAGCCACGCTTTCTATTGTATTGTATTCTACTTTGAAATCCATAATATCACCTATTTGCCCTCCCCTGATTCATCTTTAATGAGTGCATCTATTTCAGACTTTATGTGCTCATTTATTTTCTTTCCTGCATTCTCTATATCACTTTCAGAGACTCCTTTTATTCTTGATATATCTGCCTTAACCTTCATCTTTGCAATCGATTCAACAGAAACTCCCTTTTCCACTGCGTTTTCTGCAGATCTGGAGAAGTGGAGTATAGTAGAGAGCATGACTTTCTGCTTCTTCAGGCTTGTCGATGCGTCTATTTCATCAAACGCGCTCTGCCTCAGATAGTCCTCCCTGAGCATCTTCCCTATCTCAAGAATAACTCTCTCGGAATCAGGCAGCGCATCTTCTCCTACAAGCTGGACTATGTCCTTAAGCTCAGCTTCGCGCTGCAGGAGGCGCATAGCATCTTTCCTGTCTTCTATGAATTCCTCACCCATCTCTTCCTTATACCAATTTTCAAGAGGATCAAGGTACAACGAATAGCTGTTTAGCCAGTTTATTGAAGGGAAATGCTTCTGCTGTGCCAGTGAGGCATCCAGAGCCCAGAAGGTCTTGACTACCTTAAGCGTTCCCTGTGATACCGGTTCGGTTATGTCTCCTCCGGTAGGCGAGACTGCACCTATTATTGTAACCGAGCCTGTCTTTCCATTCAATGCTTCTACCTTTCCGCTTCTTTCGTAGAACTCAGCAAGCCTCTTCGGCAGATATGCCGGATATCCTTCCTCTCCAGGCATCTCTTCAAGCCTTGCAGATATCTCTCGCATTGCCTCAGCCCATCTTGAAGTGGAGTCTGCCATCATTGCAACATTGTATCCCATATCCCTGAAGTACTCCGCTATTGTTATTCCGGCATAGATGCTTGCCTCTCTTGCAGCTACTGGCATATTGGAGGTGTTTGCTATGAGTATGGTCCTTTCCATAAGCGGCCTTCCCGTAGACGGGTCTTTAAGCTCAGGGAATTCGACAAGAACGTCTGTCATCTCGTTGCCCCTCTCCCCACATCCTGTATATATGACTATATCGGCATCAGAATATTTTGCCAAGCTCTGCTGCAGGACAGTCTTCCCGCTGCCGAAAGGCCCAGGCACTGCCGCAGTTCCTCCTTTCGCTATGGGGAAAAATGTATCGACTATTCTTGTTCCTGTCTTCAGAGCCTCATCCACTCTATATTTGCTCTTTATAGGCGAAGGAATCCTCACGGCCCTTGTCTGCATCATATTTATTCCTGCCTTCTTCCCGTTCCCAGTATCAACTTCAGCGATTATATCCTCTATTGTAAAGCTTCCGGATTCAATGCTCTCTATACTTCCTTCTATTCCATTAGGGATCATTATATAATGCTTTATGAGTTCTGTCTCCTGTACATGTCCTATTATGGTTCCGGAAGATACCTTGGAACCCTTTTTAATTCCAGCTTCCTTCTCAAACTTCCACTTCTTCTTTCTATCCAAAGGCGCAGCTATGACTCCTTTTGCTATGAATATACCACTGCTCTTTTCTATAGCGCTGAGCGGTCTCTGTATTCCATCATAAATATTGCTGAGTATTCCCGGACCCAGCTCCACAGAGAATGGAAGTCCTGTAGAAGTCACTTTCTCTCCAGGCCTCAATCCTGTAGTGTCCTCATATACCTGAATTACGGCATCGTCTCCTTTGAGCTGTATTATCTCGCCTATAAGGTTTGTGTTTCCTACATGTACTACGTCATACATGCCGCTGCCCGTCATTTCTTTGGCTATCACCAAAGGACCTGAAATTCTCTTGATTGCTCCCATAACATACACTTTTTATTATTTTTTACCGGCTATGTCTATTCCAATTGCCCTGATTATAAGCTTTCTCAATGTGTCTGCGCTCTTCTCATCTCCATATTCCGGTATCTCGACAAATATGGGTGAAATGCTGCTTTCTATAATATTCAGTATCTTCTTGTCTTTTATTTTTCTTGCAAGCACTGTAGGTATTATCACAAGGCCTATCTCATTATTCTGCATCAACTCTCTTACTGCATTTTCTGCATCTTCGCCTCCTTCCGCATCATATGATATGGGTGTGCCGCTAAGCCTGAATCCTAGTGTAAGCTCAGGCCTGCCTATCACGGCTATCTTATATTTACTATTCATTCTGCCGTTTTCCATCCTATCAGCATATTCATGTCTTTACTATCAAGGCCATACTCGCTGCCATTGGCTATGATGCGCAGCAGATAAACCTCAGCTTCCTTCATATAAAGGTAGGAAAGTATAGTCGCAAAAGAGAGTATCCTGTGTCCTGTGTACTTCTCTGCGCTCTTTATCATCGCCCTTCTTATGCCTACCTCGAACACAAGGAGCCTTTTCGACTCGTCGTTATTGTAAAAAGCCAAAGAATCCCCAAGGTCGAAAAACTTCAGCTGCAAGACCATCTCCGAGAGATCCTTAGATCCGTTGTAAATGTTCTCTATCTCATTCTTAGGGATGTTTCCATTCTGTATAAGCAGACTAGAAAAGCCCGACAGTTTAATGCCTGCCTTTTTAGCCCTTATAGCTGTAAGGACATTCCTCATGTCTATCTCCATCTTTATGACTTTCGAAGCTGACCAATGTTCTTCACTGTCTAATTTCTCCGAGAGCTCTGCAATATTCTGGTAGTATCGCCTGTCCATAGCTGAGAGTGCCTCAAAGATATTCTGCGTCTTTGCATAAGCCTCAGAGGCATCTTGAAGCATCTTCTTGTATGGTGAATTTATCATCAGCTTATGCAGCATAGATTCTACAGAATCCTCGCGCATTGCCTCCTTTATGACAAGGTTTCCATATCTCCCAACATTTATCATATACTTGGATATGGAATCAAAATCCTTCTTTCTATCCTTAGCCTCTATTGCTATCCTTATATTGTGCATGCTCCATCTGCCTGTTATGCTTCTGAGTATTTCTATGTCATCTCCTTTGGCAAGCGTTACAAGCTTTCTGAGATTTCTGGCGAGGTTCATGCTCAGAGCAAATTCAACCATTTCGGACTTTGACTTCATTCCCTCGAATTCCTCAAGGTCTTTCCTGTAATCCTCATCAGAAAGCATGGATATTATTTCGTTTATGTCGCGCTTGCCGGATATCTCCTGCAGTTTCTTCTGGCTAAGAAGTCTGGATTTCATAGCATTTACTCTAGCGCTAGAGTATCCGTACTTTCTGGCATTCTTCAGAATTGCAGGCAATAAACCACTATCATATCATTTCTTCTTCAGTCCTTTCATCATTTCGGGTTTTTTTGTTACCGAAGAGCCTTGCAGAGACCATGTTTCTTACCACATCTATGTTATCTTCTATCAGGACATCTGGGCTTATCCTTAAGGCCATGCTTCCATCCTTTGACTTCAGGAGAATATCCTCTCCATCATGATTCTTGACGACTACCTTTTTCTTCAGCGACTCGACAAGCTTCTGATTATTTTTAGATGCAAAAATAACTATCTCGCCAGGGTAAACCTCACCGAATTTGGAGATTCCAGATTCAAGCATCTCTTCCATGTATTTCTCCTTAAGGATGCCTTTCATCCTTGAGGCAATATCTGTTGTAACTCTCTCGAGAGCAAGTCCCCTGGCCTCAGCAAGCATGCTCTCTATCTCTATCCCTATTGCAATCTCATGCTCTTTCAACATTCTCCTTGTTTCGGCATTGGCATCTTCCTGTGCCTTGCGCTCTATCTCCTTGGCTCTCGCTTCAGCCTCGGAAAGTATCCTGTGAGCCTCTGAGGAGCCCTCTTCCTTTATTCTGGAAGCTGTCTCCTCAGCCTCATCAAGGATCTTCTTTCTCACATTCTCCAAAGGCATCTTACTACCTTGGCTATATGAGCCCTGCTGAGAGCATTATAAGTATTGCGACTACGAAACCGAATATGAGCAGTGTTTCAGGAAGCACATAGAAGAGAAGTGCAATTCCTGTGCTCTCCGGTTTCTCCGCTATCATACCAAGACCTGCAGATCCTACTGCTGCCTGAGCCATTCCTGTACCTATGGCCCCTCCGAGTATCGCCAAGCCTGCTCCAACTGCTGCTATTGCCGTTCCTATCGATAATGACACTACCATGTTTTCACCATTATTCTTCAGTATTAACTCTTCTGTAAGCGAAAGGGTTGAACTTTATTCCGCTTCCAGTATAAAACTTTGTATAAAACTCTATGAAATTAAGCCTCACTGCCTGTACAGCTCCCTCAAATATTCCGAGTATCATATTCAGGAAGTGAAGCACAAGGAATATTATTATGTATAATACTATAAAGGGTCCCTGGCTCAGGCTTGGCATGAATGCCTTGTCTATAAGGAAGCCTATTATGACACTTGCAAGACCGAATCCCATTATTCTTGAATAACTTAGCGGATGAGTTACAAGGCTGGTTATCTCTGTTGCTTCTCCCGGGTTTGATGCCACAATGCCTACTATTGAGAGCACTGCCCCAACTGCAGCAATTATTGTTATATTTGCAGCAAAGAGCCCAAAGAATGCGCCTGCGATTGCTACTGTGCCAAGTATGACAACTCCGATTGAGAAGAGCTTTGCAAGTGCATGTTTCCTATGTCCATGCTTCATATTATTAAAGAATCCAAGCATCAATCCAAGGCATACCTGGACTATTCCGAACAATATTGTTATTACTATCAATGAGGTCACATTGCTGAACCAGTTGAATCCGTGGAACCATGGTATGAAATACTGATTCAATCCTACACCCAGATACTGGTTGCTCAAAACACCGAATATTATTGCGGATATGGAGGTAAGCTGCCATATTTTTGCTGTGTTGTGGACAAGCCCCTCTGGATTGGTTATCTTCGCCACATATGTTACAAAAGCAAGGGAGAGAAGTCCGTATCCGACATCGCTAAGCATCAATCCGTAAAATATCGGGAAGGATATTATGAATATCCATGTCGGGTCTATCTCATCGCTTCTTGGGGTAGAGTAGAAATTCATGAGGAAGTCAAAAGGCTTGAATATCTTGGGCCTGTTGAGATATGTGGGGGCAAGTTCATCCTTTCCGCTAAGCTTCTCTATGGCGTATCTGCCCTCGCTAGCATGCCCGACGACTCTGGAGAGCTCTGCCTCCTTTTTGATAGGTATCCATCCCTCTATCACTACTGCCTTGCCTGTCTTTTTGAACATCTGCAGAGCCTCCTCTCTAGAATTCTCTATTTCTAGCATTTCCTTGGTATTTGCAAGCTTTGAATACTCCTTAACGCTTATCTCTTTCAGTTCATTAGCTATGCCTTCAAGAATCTTCTTATTTCTCTCTCTGGCATCACTCATCTTCTCTATTATGTTTAAGGGTTTTCCTTCAATGTATGTTGCATGAAGGTCAATCTCCTCAAGCTTCACATTCTTGAAAGCTTCATCTATGTTTCTGTTTTTTTCATAAGCTATAAATATAAGTTTCTCTTTCTTTCCTGCATTCTCAGTTATGAATTCATGCTCTACCTTCATCTTCCTTATATTTGACTCTACTACGGCTACCTGCCTCTCATCACCGACAAAGGCCTTAAATCCGAGAGTCTCTCCCCTAAGCTTTGAAAAATCTATATTAATCTTTTTAAAAAGTTCAGCGACGCGGAGCGCATAATTGGAGAGCGTGTTGTCCTCCTCTACTTGCTTTTTTCTGTTTAGAAGGCTGTATATTTTTTCTGTTGTCTTTCTGCATGCATCTGCCCTGGCGAGCACTTCCTCAACACTTCCGTGCTTTTCCCTGGTTACTTTCTGTTTTTCAAGGACATTCATTGCTCCTTCAATGCTCAATATACTGTCGGAGAGCGTAGAAACAGATCCTTCGGGAGAATCGTTTTCCAGAGAAAGTGAACTCTTCCTGAGATCAAGCATGCCCATCCTGTGAAGAGCAGCAACAACCTTTTTTTTATCGGAATTCAGGCAGATAATTCTGATTTTCTGCATTGGTTCTGATCTAAGCAATTATTCACCGATTATCTTTCTTACTGCCTCAGCTGCAATCTCGTTTGCAGCATCATCATCTATTTTTAACCATTCTATCTCTTCGGCTCTCTTTCTTGCCTCAAGCAGTTTATGTTTTTTATCTCTCTCTACCCTCTCTTTCTCACTCCTCACTGCGCCTTCCTTTATTGCAATGCTATCCTTCTCTGCCTTTTCTATGATCTCGCGTGCCTCCTCCTCTGCCTTATTTATTTTGGAGATTTTGGCAGCGTTGGCCTTCTCAATCTTCTCCTGAGCCTCGGTTTCAGCCGCCAAGACCTCATCAATAGTTTCTATCTTGCTCATCATTAACAACTAGTTATTCGGATTAACCCACATAAAAAGAAACACAATTTTATTTACAACACTTAAATTTAAATAATATTAAGGTAATACAACATGCTACGAAGTCAATCCAATAATGCTGAAGCCGGTTCTTTCATGCCTCGAGAAAATTCAAAAGATATTTATTTATAGAGTTCATACTAAATCCATGGCGGCGATTCAGGTGGAAGAGATACTGCCAGCCGGGCAGAAAAAGCTAGACCTAGTCAGTTTTGTAAATTATGATACCTGGAAGGAGCTTCTCATAGAACTGGTGGAGAAGCAGCAGCTTGATCCGTGGAACATAGACATAACTGAGCTCGTAAACAGCTACATAAGCGCAGTCAAGGCTCTAAAAGTGATGGACCTCAGAATACCTGCCAACATAATTCTCGCTGCTTCTATTCTCCTGAGAATGAAGAGCAGCATGCTGACATTCTCAAATGAAGAGGAGTTCATTGAGGAGACGGCAGATTTTGGGAGAGTAACTCCTTTAGTTGAGGAGCTTGTTCCCAGAATACGCCCTCCTGTAAAGCGCAGGCTCACTCTAGATGAATTGATAGAGGCTCTAGACGAAGCAATAAAGATAACAGAACAGAAGGCATCAAAAGCCAAACCTCTTCCAATTCAGATTCCAACATTTGTCAAAGACGCAAACATAGAAGAAGACATGGAGGTTGTCTATGGCCATATTAAAAAGCATGCAGATAAGGAAAAGATGACAACACTCTCATATCTTCTCTCTGCTGTAGAAATGGACGACCTTCTTCTGGAATTATTCATTCCATTGCTATTTCTTGCAAATAAAGGCAGAGTATCCCTGATACAGGAAAGCTTCTTCCAGGATGTCGTAATAAAGATAAAATGAGGCAGGGCCCCAGGTGCTAAAAAATGGATGATTTTTCAGAATACAGCAAACTCGTTGAGGCTGCTCTCTTCATGTCTCCTAGGGCTCTGAGCCTCTCTGAAATAGCAAGCATTGTAGGCATGGCATCGCTCGGCCCGCTCCAGGAGATATTAAACAAGCTTGTGGAAAAATACCGAAGCGGAGACACCTCGCTGGAAATACTCAGAATAAGTGACAAATACATGTTCAGCCTCAAAGAGCCTTATGCTTCAAAGGTAGGCAGGCTCGCAAACGCTCCGGACCTGAGCAGGGGTTCACTGAGAATACTCGCCTACATAAACAAGAACAATGGAATACTCCAGAGCAGAATAGTGAAGCTCTTCGGCGCTTCCACATACGAGTACATGAAAGAACTTGAAGAAAAGGATTTCGTCAAGACAGTAAAGCAGGGAAGAAGCAAAAAAGTAGAGACCACACTCAAATTCAAAGAATATTTTAATGTTTAGCCACTACCTATTCTCCTTATAACAAACAAGCAATTAAGATCAAGCACAAAAGAGAAAGCAGCAAAATCAAATGTCAAGTCAAGATATGGGCTCGTAGTCGAATGGTAAGACGCCTCCTTCACACGGAGGAGACCCGGAGTCCGATTCTCCGCGGGCCCATTTTGAAAAATACGATGACAAAAGTGGTGTGCGAACACACTGACAAGCTAGCAAAAGCAGTTAGTTCAGAGTTCGGTTCCCTACGCAAATCCGACTTCTTGGATTACAAGAACGGGCTGGATTTGCTGCTCCCCAAACTCGCCAAACATGAAGTCGAGGAACTCAGGTCTGTAATCCATCAGCACTACGTAAAGCGTTTCAAGCGGAGCCGTATTCCCAAATACGGAAACCTGAATAAAGGCTTTACGGAGCAGGAACTCAATGTCTTCTTTAGGGCAATAGATAGTGAAAAGTATAGGTTATTGTTCTCATTTCAGGCACAACTCGGCCTTCGGATAGGCGAGGCTGTAAGCGTAAACGTCAAAGACATAAACTTTGACACAAGGGAGCTTACAGTTAAGACAGAGAAGGCGCAGGTAATAGATACTTGCCTTATACCCGTTCCATTATTCCAGCAAACCATAGCATTCGTAAACCGCAATTCCGAAAATATCGAAAATTCAGAAGGTTACGTATTCTTCAAAGAGTGGCATAGCCACAGCAAGCTGATGCACGTTGAGGTGAACTACGTGCGCAATAGGTTTACGCGCTACTTGGCAAAAGCAGGGCTGTCGGAATCCTATGGCATAAGCGACGAGCCTGATGGGAGGCAGGTAAGGCGGCTCCATAGGCTTACCACGCATAGCCTCCGGCACTATGCCATAACCAGCTTTTCAAGGCAGACCAATGGGAACGTGGTGCTTGCTAGCCGCTTTGCAAGGCATAGCGACCCCAGCACCACCATGACCTACATTAGCACAAGGAAAGACGAGCTTTACAAAGAGATTGACAACACTTTCGGCCTGAGCCGAGCTGTTGGCCTGAAGGCAAGGCTTTACAAGCCCCATTAGCTAGGCTTTCTCTACATGCCCTAAAGTTCTCTACACGGCGAGGTAAATTCATGTAGAGAAACGCCACGAGGGATATCCTCGTAAATAGGTCATTTTCTCTCTACACTACTGCACAGTAATATTAGAGCCGTCCATGTAGAGAGTCGTGTAGAGACTCTCCAGCCTCGCAGCCTCCGCCCGCCTTTAAGACACCTTTGGGTGTCGCACGGCGGGCTACGGCTGCTGCGGCTACTTTGTAGGACATGGTGGCGTTAGAAACTACGTCCTTTGTCCACAAAAGGCGGCCGATTTTTGGCGGGGAAAAATCGGCTCTAGTTTCGTCGCTGGTGGCAGCTTAAAGTCCGTTGGGACGTCCCCCTCGTGAGCAATCTGCGAAGCCAGATTAGCGATAGAGTGGTGGTTTCAAGGGCTAGGGTTACCTAAAGTGCTGATAAGTGGGCGAACTGTATCACGAACTGGACTATGTATATGATTATGGTTATCGCTAGGTAAGTCCTGTGCAGCGTGCCTTTTATCTTCTCGGATTCCGCTGGCTGTTCTGTCAATACCCAGACCAGTGGGTAGATGAAAAGAAGCACGAAGAATATGGCGTAACCAGCATAGATGTAGCTAGGTGACCCGCTCAGGAACGTGAGTATTATTGCTGCCATCATGGCTATTATCTGCCAGATAAGCGTGGCTTTCAGAGAAGGTGTATGCTTGAATGCTGCCGTATAGACATGCACGAAAACATACACGAAGAGGAAGAATAGCACTATCCCGCCAATGAGGCCCCAAGCAGCTATTATAGTGCCGAACATGATTATGTTGGATGGCGAGCTTTGGCTGTAAGCAGAGAGTATTCCGACACCAAAGCTCAGCAGAAACACCAACCCTACAAAAATCCCGTAAAGGTCTGAGATTTTATAACCTACAAGGTCTTTCTTGAATTGAGCATTTACTGGCCCAAGCAAGGCTTGTAGCTGTGGGATCAATCCAGGTGTTTCATCATCGCCTGCCATATTCATCTAATCTATTTGGGGCAGAAAGGTATATATATGTGCATGATATATGTTATATCACGGCATTATTATGGTAAAGATTCAAATCGACCTGTCCGAAGACGAGGACAGGATTGTTGAGGTCTACAAGCTCACGAAGAAGCTTAAAACTAAGCAAGAAGCTATTAAAGAGATGATACTGTATTTTGAGGTAAGCATCAAACCAACGAAGGTGAAGGAGAAAGATTATTTTTCTACTTAATGGTGTGAATATGGATATAATTTTGTATGCGATAGTTGCTGTGGTGGCATTGGTGTTTGTAGTGATAGCTAGAAGCTGGATTACCATCTACAACAAGTTCCAATATTGGAAGAACAAGGCTGAGAAGAGGTTTGCTGGTATAGATGTTATAATGCAGCAAAGGCTAGACATGCTGCCGGCTCTGGCTCAGGCCATAAAGAAATACGACATACACGAATACAAGGCGTTAAAGGACACCATTGAAGCGAGAAGCAGATGGAGTAAAGACGCACCGCTAAACGAAAGAGTGCAAGCTGCACAAGATGTAGAAAATAGCTTCTTGAAAATACAAGCGGTATTTGAGAGATACCCCAAGCTGCAAGCTGAAAGGTTGCACGAGAAGATTATGGGGCGTGGCAACATATCGCACATGGAACATAAACTAGCTAAATATAGACTTGGATATAATGAGGTAGTCGAACAATATAACAGGCGTGTATCAATATTTCCAAGAAATATTGTGGCGAAAGTTCACGGGTTCAAAAAACTAGAATATCTTTCGCTAGGAAATAAGCAAAACCAAGACGAGCAAGAAACGTATAAATCAAAAGAGCTATTCAATGATTAGATGGCTGTCTACCACATAGAGTTTAGAATTAGAGGTCATGCTAAACAATACGCAAAAACGCTAATTTATGAAGTGGGCAGAAAGTTCAGAGTTAGGGGCATGACAAGAAGGCATGTAGTTCCGCACATCTCTTTATACGGTCCTTTTTTTACAAGAAGGCAAAGAAATGTTGTTGCGGAAGTTGTTAGAGTATGTTCTAAATATGAACGTGTGCCGTTCACGTTTAAAGGCTTCAACTATTTTGACAATTCTACAAATAAAGTAATATATTTGGACATAGCGCCATCAGATGAATTAGTAAATTTAAGGGCTGATTTGGCTAGCGCATTGATACCACTAACTTATTCTAAATCCAAAGAGGATAGTAAAAATAAGACAGAGTTCAAGTTTCATTCTACTATTGCATTCAAAGATATTGACAATAAGTTTAGGAATATATGGAGTTACATAAGCGGGAAAGAAAGGCCGAACTTTAGGCAGCATTTGTTGAGAGTTACAATAATAAAAAATAGCAAAATCCTTTACGAATATGACTTATTACAACACAAGTTATTGAATAGAAAGCAAGCTCTTGATAAACATCTCTTTATGGAAACTATCAGAAAATTAGGGCATAAACTCGATACCAAAGAGGATACTTTTGCTGGACAAGAATCTGAAGAACGTGAATTGGATACACCTGAGGAAACGTTCTGGAATAGAATTAAGGATTTCTTACATGGGTTCGGATTGCGCTAGAAATCCGAACACTATGTGCTTATATAGCTAGAAATTCAAATGCTAGTGTTCAGATGTACAATGCTTAGGCTTTGTGAATTTTTGTTTATGGGTGTTTTAATGGAGCTAGAAAACGACGACAAAAGCTTAAGACGTCACGTTGACAACGTGAAGACACGGAGTTCGATTCTCCGCGGGCCCATGCCTCGTAAAAGTTTTATTTGCAATAATACCTATGGGTTATCCTTAACTGAGTATTTTTCTCATAAGCATTTCGGATTTTTAGCGTAACAGGTTGTCTGGAAGGAAAAGGAAACCTTCCTTTCCTCTTCATCCTTTCCAATCAGTTATCCTTCCTTATTAACGAAAGCGTTAGTATCCCTAAGGTTAATCCTGCCATTATACCTGTAACTCCTGCTATCATACCTACAACATCATCAAGTGAAGTATCCAAATCCTTTTTGTCTTTACCATTCTGTGCATCAGATGTCTTTTTATTAAGCTCCTCTATTGTATTGTTTTTCAATCTGGAAGCAAACGTCTCAAGATCCTGTATGGACGCTTTGCCAATATCTTTTTTCAATTCTTTATTTATTCTTTCTATAGCTTCCTCTCTCTTCAGAACTATCAATTCCGATATCACTTTCACAGTCTGTTGGTCTATTGCCATTTTCGAATTATCTGAATCAGCTCGAAGCAAAGGCATGCCAGATCCAAGAATAACTGTCGTTAAAACCGCTGCCCTTGCTGTTTTAATTACTACCGATTTCATCTTATCATCTACAATAATAGTTCCTGTTTCAGATATATAAACTTTAATTAAATAAGTCGAATTCAAGCATTAATTTTTGTATAAAAGTTACTTACCCTCTCATTATTCCTATGGCATGCCTGTCAATTATCCTCAATTTTTCATTCCCTATTTCGAGTTTTAAATTAATTTCAACCCTAGAAAAAGAGTTCACAAAATTACAAAAACGAATTACAGCATCATCGGCTCTTCCTTCATTATAAAGGGTCCTTATTCTATTAAGTTCCCAACTCTTAAAACAAAACTGTTCCAAGGTAATATCCTCAAAACTGGTGACAGGCATTCTTGGCTTCTGCTCTCTAAGGCTTTCTGCCATTCCTCTTTCATAAAAATTCTCACCCCTCCTAACTGCTATAATACCCTTCTCCCTTGCTTTTAAACCACCATGGCTTATATTTGTTTCAAAATATGCAAAAGGCTCTGGAGTTCTATCTGCTCTATCCAAATCTTTAAGCAAGTAATCAAGTTCTTCATGCGTATTCTGATTTCCGCATCTTGCCAATTCTACTATCTGTTGTATTGCATTGTCGTAAACTCTAAATTTGTATTCAAATCCAACTTCGCTTATCATCAAAATCCCAAACTGAAACCAACACATTTATCAAAATAATAATAACATATCGGTATTAAATCCATGTGCATCATATCAAACAAAAGTAAATCTTTTTTTATCATATATATTAATGTGTGTCATCCAAATTCTATATATACAAAATCCACAGCACAAAATTTTTACATCATAAAGAAATAAATCAAAGCAGAATCACATATACTATTATATACTTTAACTGTGAAATATTATCGAATTGCAATCTGCATTCAATTAAAGGCTATTAACATGGAAAACAAAATTAAAATAAAAATAATACTGGGAAGCGTAAGACAGGGAAGATTCGGGCAGAGGCCTGCATCTTGGATAAACGAAGAGTTGAAGAGTTGGGAAGGCGTAGAAGCAGAACTTTTGGACCTTAAGGATTATCCAATGCCTTTCTTCGATTCGCCCACATCTCCTGCAATGATGAACATGAAGTATGCTGACGAAAAAGTGCAAAAATGGTCAAACAAAATAAATGATGGAGATGCTTTCATAATAATCTCACCCGAATACAACCATGGATACTCCAGTGTATTAAAAAACGCCATGGACTGGCTTCTTCCCGAATGGTCAAGAAAACCAGTAGGATTTGTCAGCTACGGAAGTGCAAGCGGCGCAAGGGCTATAGAACAGCTGCGCCAAGTAGCGATAGAGCTAAACATGGTCCCCATAAAAAAATCCATACATATAAGCTGGGATTTCATAATGAAGACATGGAACAATAAAGAAATCTCGAATTCCGAACTCTTCACTCCATTAAGAAAGAACATGGGCCCAGACCACTTTGCAGATTTCATAAACGATCTGCTCTGGATGGCAAAAGCCTTAAAAGAGGCAAGAACAGAATAAGCGGGAAAACAATTACTCTCTTTTACAAATCTCCGGAAGAATACGGTATATGCTATCTCCTAACTTCTTTCAGGCCAGCTGCAGATGGCATTTTATATTCGTGATTGATGAAATCCAAACCTCGCTTCTCAAAAAAAGACACATCCACCGTATTAGCGTGCCTTATTATCGATCTGGTGTCTACAGACATAATAACAGTGCCATTCCTGAATCTATTATCCTCGGATATTATGTTTAAAGGCGTATTTAGTCTATCAGCATCATATCCGAAGACATTCGAGAGATAGACAAAATGCCTTCCTTCAGATATGAGATTCCTGAGGTAGTAATTGATATCTGAAACATGGAAATCTATATTCACTCTATTTTTTATAATAGGCAATTGCTGAAAATGAAATCCCAATTTTTCTATGATTTCTTTCGAAAATCTTTTAGATTGCCAATGCTTAAGGTTTTCTTGGTACTCTATTGAATCCGAAGAAATAGAAAAGATTTTGGCTATGCTATAAAAATTTTCTATTTGTGCAGGTGAATCATCTATGAGCTTAACCCTAAATGACTTATTTCTTTCCTGAAGGCATGACAGAATAGCCAGATTCTGATTTCCACCACCGCATATCCCGATGTAACTTTCAATATTCTCTATTCTTCTTAGGAATTCAAGGGTTTCTTCAGAATATCTCTCATTGGATACTGGGTAATTAATCTCCTTTATCCGAAAAGGACTTCCTAGCGTATGCTGAACATTATTATTCCGCATCCCGTATTTATCTTTATTCGGTTCCAAACGTACGGTGGGATAATCTCTATTCAAATAATACTCCATAATCTATGCCAATGCAGAGTTACACTCTGGATTTCTATATTCCTTTCCAGTATTTAAAACATAAAAAAATCAATTACGTTCTTAATATTTATACCCAAAAGGAAAAAATACTAATTAATTTCTAATAAATAAGATATTATAATCTATTCTCTGACATATAAGAATGTAAGGTATAAATTTTTCAACACCTCTGCAACTATTCCAGGGCCATCATGAAATCAAACAAATAAGCATAAGCATATAGATACTGATATAAACTGACGAAATGCAGTTCGTCTGTTTTTTTGCAATGTTATAATAATCTATGGAAACATAATAAAGATGTGAATCAATGGATTCAATACAAGAGTGGATAGCCGGTGAGATAGCCCTCTCCGATACTCCTGGAAGTACAATGAAGAAATGGAGGGAGCTTTTTGGCATATCTCAAGTAGAGCTTGCCAAATATCTTAAGATATCCACATCCACAATAAGCGATTACGAGGGCAACAGAAGAGCAAGCCCTGGCGTAGGGATAATACGCAGATTCATAACCGCATTAATGGCTATTGATGCTGCAAAAGGAGGCGAAGTGACCCGGAACCTCCAAAAATTCAACAAGCCAAAGGAAGACAATACATTCTTTTCACTAAAAGACTTCACAACACCTATAAGCGGTGTTGATTTTGCCAGGATAATAGAGGCTAAAATAGTTGCAAATCCCGGCTATCTAGATTCAATGAAGCTTTTCGGATACACTCTTCTTGACAGTCTCAGGGTAATATTGGAGATATCACCTTCCGACTATCCAAGACTGTTCGGCACAACAACTGAAAGGGCATTCATTTTCGACCAGGTTAGCACGGGAAGGTCGCCAATGGTTGTAGTCCGTGTAGCTCCTATAAAACCAAAACTTGTCGTAATACAGAACCTTGACCAGGTTGACAAGCTTGCAATAAAAATAGCCCAGATAGAGCACATGCCTCTCCTCACTACAAAACTTTCAGCAGAAGAATTGAAGATGAGGCTAAATAATATCTGAGATGTTTATTCCGGAATAAGTAAAATTCCGGCTAAAAATCAAAAGACCGCATTTTTTAATGCCGAATGAAAGTATCAGTCATTCCTTATGTGGTATGAGAAGAAGGTTTATGCCTTCTGGGGTTATCTCGTATGGAACTGTAGAAAAACTGTGCTGCGTGCCCCTCATTTTTATGACTTCTATGGAAGGCACTCTGTTTTCCTCGTTCCCTCCGCTCAGATAAAGTATGACTATTCCATCATAAACAAAGAATTCAGGCTCAAACATAAGCCTGCTTTTGTCAGAGGTCTCTATCTCCATTGTGAGAAGGGCAGTTATACCCTGCCTCCTCAGCATGCCTACAAGACTTGAAGAGACCCCTCGGTATTCATACGGATCCTTGACAAAAAGCTTCATTACGGATATCGAATCAATCGCTACCTTAGTGGCTCCAGATTCTACTATTGTCTCTTCAATGTCTTCTATTGTGGTAGTAAACGTGAATATGTTGCCTTTCTTGTCCTTCTGTATCAGCGAAGATGCCTGATCCATCCCTTTTATAATCAGCTTCCCTTCGGCAATGAGCCTGTCTATTTCGGTAAACTTAGGGAAAGCTTCCTTCATATTCTCTATAAGCAAGGCTGTTTCTTCTTCAAGTGAAAAAAGTATTGAAGTCTCTCCAGAAAGGGCTCCTCTATAAAGATACTCAAGGCATAAAAGGGTCTTTCCTGTTCCAGGCCCACCAGCTATTATTATCTGGTTGGACTTCGGTATGCCTCCATTTAGCATCTTGTCAAGCCCTGTAATGCCAGAGATAACCTTGTTTCTTGCCATCTTATCAATTAATCATAAGAGTTGAATCTTTTTATAGCTAATGGAAAATATGGAAATCAAAATAAGCTTGCCTTCATTCCAAATCTTTACGGCTTGTCCTTCTTCCGTTTTTCCTTCTTGCTTTCTTATTTCTAGTCTTTATTCTAGTGCCGGAATTGTCCTGTTCTGAGGTATGCCTTCCTTCTATCTGCTTATACATCTTCTGTATCTCTTCTTCTTTATATTTAGATTCATCCTTCTCTTTTCCTTCTGCTATGACTCCCCACACTATAAGTATAATGCCTCCCATGAATAAGAGCGCAGAAACACTTCCATAAACACCCATGCCTGAAGAGACAAAGTTCTGCGTCTCATTGATTATAGCCGTGTTCGGCAGAACATATCCGAAAGTTATATTTGAAGGCACATTGCCTGAGTTTGCATATATCATATAATAAGTTCCAACGCCGAGGATCTCAGTTCCATTGTAATATGTAGGCACTGAAAACCCATCACTTGAAAAATTGCTCGTATACGGGAAGATCCCATGGGAACTGTTTTTAATTGCAATGTATAATCCCCTTCCTGAGTAATCGGATATAAAATTTCCGGGAAGGTATCCCTTGGTGATATTCTGCCTTATTCCTGAAAATGCATAGCTGTTTACAAGATAAAAATTAATTGGCACATTATCTGATGTGTAGACAACGTACACCACATCTGTCTTATTGAGGACTATAGGCGAGTAGACAAGACTGTTTGGCGCAATTATAATGTTCTGCCTTGACAGTGTACCGGCCTGCTTTCCACTCTGCGAAGAATAAGAGAAAGCTACCAGTAATCCAGCAATCAGTAGGATCACTCCCAAAGAAACAAATTTCTTGTTCATCCACGCAGCCCGATATGAAACATTATAAAGAAAGAAACAATAATAAGCTTATCCGGATAACTAAGATAATTCTGCAAAGGTATGAATCCTTACGGGTTGCCTGAAAATGGGAAAAAACAATATGCGTGAAAAGCTAATCAGCAACTTTAATCTTCTTGAGCGAAAGGACCAGCTTCTTGTATATATGGGGGTGATTGCCTTTGCTGCTCTTCTTGCTGGATTAGGATACCTGTTAAGCATACATCCTTCAAGCGGCATTTCAGAATGCAATTCAATAGTGCTATCCCAGAACAGGTATGCTTGCCTATATCGCCTTGCATATTCTACAAAGAATGCCTCTGTATGTGGCCTTATGCAGGGCCAGACCTCAGCCTCATGTTACGCAGGAATAGCCTCCCTCACTTCAAATACACTCGCATGCGGTGGAATAGATAACCAGACATTAAGGTACCAATGCATAACCGAGAGCTCAAGCTTAGGCTTATCCTCAAAATCATGCATGATACTAAACGGATCTGAGAGATCCTCATGCATGGCATCAGTCGCAATAAGCCGGGATAACTTATCCCTATGTTCAAAAATGGGCAATGGCACACATGCGGATGAATGTGCTTCAGCAATATATCTGGGTATGGCAGCATTCAGCAAGGATGCAAATTACTGCTCTAACATACCAAATACTACAAACCAGAGTGAGGTCTTAAACATAATATCCCTATCGGAAGAGATACCCAAATATTCGAATCTATCAGTATTCTCCTCCAGCCTAACTCCTATATCCTATATAGAATCCAGCTCAGGGCAGCAATATTCGGCAAGGGACCTCTGCTACTTCTCTGTATCTGAAATAACAGGCAACCAGTCAAGCTGCAGTTCAATAAACGTGCCTTCGCTGTATAACTTATGCGTTACATACAGCTACAACTCATCCATTCCTGGTTCATATTATTCAAACATGTCAAAAAACTATTCTTCCAATATGACAATCTCAAAGCTATTGGACCAGTTATGCAGCAAATACAATGCCACAAACTCCCAGTCATGTAACGATTTAGTTAAGGTAAGCAGCGCAGTTGTGGAAAGAAACGCAAGCATATGCGGAGCTATAAATTCAACTCTGGCATCCTACCAATGTTATGCCTCATTGGCTCAAGAATACAATGACTCACAGTACTGCGGCTACATAACCAACTCTACCCTAAACCAGGCATGCGTAGACAATATATATTATAACGGCACCAATTAAGATCATTATACATGGAAGAGCTAGTCACATCAGTAAAACACGGCTCAGGGAATCCGGCCATTCTCATCTCCTTATACGAAAAGAAAATAAGAGTCAGGGAGGCAAGGGAAGCATTACTGCTAAAGGCAGGAATGGTCATTGAAGAAGGCATGCCTCTGCCCTCCGAAGACAAAGCTGCTAAACTCGCAGCAAACGCAATACTCTCGGAATTGGACTCAAACACAAAAGAAATATTCAAAAAAACTCCTTATCTTACAGGCATAAAAGAATTAGACACTACGACTTCAAAGCTCTGGGAGCACTTCAGGAAACCTGTAGAACTTCTTTTAAGAAAGCTAATCCTGGGAGCTCCTGTCATAATACGCTTTCATAATGACGCAGATGGCTCAAGCGGCGCAGTGGCGCTTAATAGGTCAATACAGGGCATATCAGAAAAAATGGGTTTAAAACCAAATATAATCTGGATAATGCATAGAAGTGTAATGTATACAGCAACAGACGCGGAATGGGATACCTTAGTCGCGAACAACTTCAGCACAATAGAAAAACCGCTTCTTCTTATTACCGATTTCGGCACTTCAGAAAACAGCAACAGGGGAATCGAAGCTTTGCGTAATAATTTTGATATAATATGGCTGGATCACCATCCAATCGAGGAAAACTTCAGCGGCATAACTCTTGAAAATTATATAAATCCATGGGAATTTGGAAGCGGCTCAGATTATACTGCAGGATACCTGACCTGTGCATTCGCCCATGCTTTCCACGATTCGGATACAAAAGACATGGAAGGCGCTTCACTTATAGGCGACAGCAGCATTCACGGATCTGACCTTTCTACAGGCAGGGAAGAAGCAGCAATTCTCGACCTTCTGACTAGCGATCCCATCATAATCTCAAAAGCAGACGGAAATATTGTGCCTTCTGAAATAGAAAGCATACTTTCTGATAAAAAGAAAAAGTCCGAATTCTTCAATTACGCCAAGGTAAAGCTTGATGAGGTTCTAGACAGGGCATTTCTGCAGATGAAACATCTGAAAGCAGGAAGCCATGAGATTCTTGTCCTAGATTATTCTGAGATACGATCTGAAGACACCAAATATCCTCTGCCTGGAAGGTTCGCCTCAAAACTCCTTACTGAAGCAGATGCAAGAGGTGGAAAGCATTACATGGCAATAGTGCATTATAACCAATTCATATCAATGCGAGCTGCTGGAAATGTAAGTGAAATTGTCAACATACCTGAAATAATAAAGAAGATGAAAGAAATCTATTCTTCAGGAATAGATTCAGGCGGAGGGCACAAGAACGCTGCAAGTATAAAAGTAAGCATATACGGGGACAAAAAAGAGATACTCAGATCCATAATAGAAGATGCGAGAGGACGTCTGGCTGCCTTATGAATCCAGATAATGGGAAAACCTGTCAATGCCTTATCCTCAATCGGAAAAAGATAAATTCTTAAATTGAGTTGTCAAATAGATAGCTATGCATATAAACCAGAAGCTTCTGCTTTATACTTCCGCAATCGCAGCGGTCTTAATATACGGCACAGCCGGCTCTTACATATTAGGGCAGTATGGCAACTTCAACGTGCCTATAACCAATTCAATAGAAGCACTATACTTCACAATAACAACCATATCCACAGTGGGCTATGGGGACATAGTGCCTGTTACTAATATAGGCAGGGTCTTTACTATAATACTGATAATTTCGGGGCTGACCATATTTCTTAGTGCAGTTACCGTACTTTCAAGTGATTTTTTGAGCGAACGAGTCGAAAAACTTTATTCAGGGTTGTCAAGGGTAGAAAAAAGGCATCTTAAAAACCACATAATACTTGTGGGTTACGGTCCTACAAATACTCTCATAGCAGAAAAGCTGAAATCGCAGAGAAGGAACTTTATAATCATAACTTCCGACAAGACCAATGCGGACACGCTTCGCGATAAGGGTTATGTTTCATATCTTGCAGACTATACTCAGAAAATCGACATGGAAAAGTTCAGATTTAATCTCGCAAGCGATATAATCCTGGATATAAACGAGAGCACCAAAGCAGTATATGTCGTCTTAGTGATAAAGAAGCTGGCACAGAATGCCAATATCTCTGTAATAGCATATAGCCAGGATGCAGCATCGCATTTCACTGATCTCGAAGTCGCACATGTAATAAATCCAGTTACTATAGCCGCAGAGATGATGGTAGATACGTTGGACAAAGACCAAGATGCCAGAAATAGGAAATAAAACAAAAATCAGGAAGAGCGTATAAATTCAATATCTTCAGTCTCAAGCCCATAACTGGTTTTTATCTTTTCGAGTGCTTCTTCCTCACCTAATTTATCGATTTCAGATTCGAAAATACGCTTCATAAGCGGCAGATAATCCTTGATTATCTTCTTTTTATTGGTATGCAGTTTTTCGCCAAGCTTATCTGCTATTTCATTCATGGCATATCTCTCCTCCTTGGTACTGCTCATATGCCTTATTTTTGAAGGGAAGCTGTACTGCCTAAGCAATTTAACATAGCCGTCATTGGAGACGGCAACTCCTGAAGACATTAATACGCTCGAATACCTGAGGTAACCCCAGTAGTTGGTCCTGCTCGCCTTCGAGGAGAACTTGCTTGCCCTGGCGAGATTATAGTAAGCGTCGCGCCTGCTCGCCTTTGAGGAGTACCTTACTGGTATATTCTCATCAACCCAGTTCAGGAGCATATCTGTGTCTACAGAGCTCTTCATGACTGCGTTTCTCGATATATCGAAGTTCGCAGAAGTGAATATCTTGTCAAGAACTCCAAAAATCTCCATCTTAGTGTCGCGTATGCCTATGTTCTCTATAAGCTCTCTGCTGGCGCCTAGAAGTGCCTCAAGGTCGTTAAGGGCGCCTCTTACATCGCCATTGGATCTTTTGGCAAGCATCTCCAGAAGCTCTTTTTCTATTCCGATTCCTTCTCTGTCTGCTATCTTTTTCAGGAAAGCAAAAATCACATCCTGGCTTACTTTTTTGAATTCAATCTTTTCAACAGCTCCCCTGAGAAATCTTATGCTAGGATCCCAGTAATCCTCCGCTGTGAATATAACGGGCTGTTTTGTGCTCTTCAGAAACTTGTCTACCGCTCTTTCAACTCCCGTATCGTACTTCTTGGAAAGCTCATCTATCTCATCCATAAGTATTACGGTAGTTTTGCCAAACAATCCCCTGCTGCTCCCTGCGGGTATTATGGTTCTGTTCAGCGTTTCCGCATCGCGATAGTCGCTTGCAGTCGTTTCAAGAAACTCAAAGCTGTTTCCATAAGCAAGAGCCCTTGCAGCAGATGTCTTTCCTGTGCCAGAAGGCCCTACCAATATTATGGGTTTTGTTTTCTCTCCCTTATGGATCTTCTCCGCAAAGTTCATAAGCATAGAAACAGCGCTATCATTGCCTATTATCTGGCTGAGCATTACAGGCGCATATTTCTCCGAGAACATCAAAACCACAATAACATATAAATATGGAAGCAATCAATAAATTGGTTACTACTGCTCCGATCGTCTAGCTCGGTCAAGGACGGAGCCCTCTCACGGCTCAAACTCGGGTTCAAATCCCGATCGGAGCATTTTAAATTCGGGGGTTATATATAGAAGCCCCAAATGTTACCCTATTTCTGTCGTCGAAGTAAAATTTTGTCGTCGTAAAATTCCGTGTTTCTTAGAGGTAGGATTCTAACATAATTTTAGCGTAGTGGGTGGTTTGGAGGGGTCAAGAAACCTGACCGCCCTTTAGGACGGAGATGAATTGAACCCTCCAACGCAGAAATAAACGTTTTCTTATCGTTATTTCATCAACGGCAGCTCCAGCGCAAAAATTTCGCGCCAGTAATTCTGCCGGAGACACGAGAACATGCCTAGTAGAACGAATATACATATAAACCACGGTGTTGGGTTCAATCAACACCATTTAGTTAAATCTTGTTCACTCATAAAACCAACTTTCATTTATTTTTACCAACTAGGCTCTTTTCAATTACCTTCTTTTCCTCTTCTAGCTTTTCTGAAGTTGCTTTTATAGTCCTATTGATAAGTTTCTCTAACGTAGCCACTTTAAGATCAATTGAATTGAAATGGTGTTTGTAATCTTCCCAATCACCAAATAATTCATCGAGAACCTTTTTTCTTATCTCAGGCATAGGTCTTGGCATATCCCCACATTCTCATTAACTTCTTTAACGTTTTCCTTTTTAACACTATCCTCTTTCCTTCTTTTATCTTTTTTTTCAACCTGAACATCTGCATTTTCGATAATCCGATGCGTTTAGCATCTCTTGTAGTCATATTCTTGATAACTTCTGTTATCTTTTGCTTTGTTTTGTTATCATAGATAACGTAATCGTTATCTGAAACACCGATAACTTCACTCTCTTCAAGGTTATTCGACTCTTTTCCGATATGTTCTATCTCTCCGATAATGATCTGTTTCCTTCTTAGCTAGCCTATATCTTTCTGCGTGGGTTAAGGAGGTATCTCTTCAACTCCGGTCCGATTTCCATAAATTCTTAATGTAACTATCATAATAAAGGTTTATAAAAGGTAATTAGCCGAAATGCTTCCATCGGGAAATAACAATCCAGTCACCTTGATAGCCTGTCATGTGCCAAGAGGTAGAAGACGGCAAGCCCACGGAATGGCGCAAATGGCTCTATGTCATTTAAAACCTGTGCTTCCGACATCCTCTTACCATCGCCAAGATACTTGCCAACAATGCTGCGCACCGCAAGGTCATCCGCCGGTACGCAGTCTACACGTCCCAGCCCCCTTACGAGTATGTAATTTGCAGACCATTGTCCGAAGCCCCGAATCTTAGTCAGTGTTTCCCTGAAATCATCATCCGAAAGCGTTGTAAGCTTATCAACATCAAGCGATCCGTCTGACACCTGCTGTGCTATGCCCATAATGTATTCTGCTTTCCGTTTGGACAAGCCGCAAGATCTAAGTTCCCTTTCTGATGCTTTTGACAGGGACTCTGCGGTAGGGAAAACAAATAGCCTGCCAATCTTTTCACCGAAACGCTGAACCACCCTGTCTCTTATTCTGTACGCAGCGGTTAGGGATATCTGCTGCTCTGTTACTGCTATGACCATCATCTCAAATAATGAAGCAGTTCGCAAGGCCTTTACACCGTATAACTCCTTAGCTATAGGACCTAGTATCTTGTGGCTTTTAGCAATACGGTAGAATGGCAGTAAATTCAAATCGGTAAAAAGCATCCATTCGGCTAGTTCTCTAATTTTAGTAGTGTTACCTGCGCTACTTGATACCTCTATTGTGGCTGGTGTCTTCTTTATTTGCCTAGCTTCTAGGATGCACGGTTTACCATCTATGTGCACAGCTTCCCGTAACACATCTGTTTCGATTGCTGGTTCTGGCGAGAAATTAACCATAACTCTCAATGATAACCGTAAATCAAATGGACCTACTGGCTTCAGTGTAAGATTTGAACCCACCCTCATAGTAAACACCGATTGTTCCCATCGGGAATATGTAATCTAGTTAAGTGCTCACTGTATATTATTAAACATACCATAATATACGACGATATTAATGTCCATCGTAGCCCCTTCGTTGTACTTTTTGCCCTTCTCACGAGCATACTTTTCGATAAGCTTTGTTATCTCAGCTTTCATTTGCTCTTTATCCATGAACAACACTAATTGATTTTACCCATAACCTTTCCATAAACCTTAATCTTCTTACCCTCTCGTATGTTCTTCTGCATATACCACAACATTGACTTATTTATGCCTAACCCCTTGCGGTCTTCTGGCGTCAGACTTAGCATCCTTTCCCTTAGGTCACGTTGTCTTCCCTTTTTATTTTGATCTAATAGCTAATTAGATAAATATTTGAACATTTTAGGCATAAAATTTGGCTTATTGAATTCTGTAGAGATGTGGTACTTTGCCGATTGCAAAGAAGGGAGGAAACGGTTGGAGAGTTTCTTCCGTGCAGGTTTCCAACACTGTTCTTGCGGATTCAGGTCCGGAGAATATGGAGGAAAGAACGCCAACTTGAACGTCTTTGCGTGCAATCTCAAAAATCTGTCTACTATTTTTCCATGATGGCAAGGCCCGTTATCTACGAATAGCAATACTTTACCCCAGCGTCTTGAGAATTTGGCAGCAAACCTTACAAAGTCTCTCTGTTTCTTCCTCTCCGAAAATGAGAAAACAAAGGATCTGTGGCTCCTTGCGCCGAAGACGTTTGTGCACACATTCTTGCTGTTTATCGTCACAACTGGCCGGCTACCTCTCTTCGCCCAACCCCGTTGTATTATCGGAAGAAGACCGAATGTCGCTTCGTCTTCGCATCCAATTACGAAGCCTCTCTTTCGGTAATGGCGTACCAACCTGGAAGCTTTTTTTTAAATTTGTCGATATCTTCCTCATTTGGATGTCTATAGTGCCTTGGTCTAGGTTTCTGCATACTCAATCCTAAGGCCTGCAATAACTCCCACACATGTACTGAAGTGTACTTAACACCATACCTTTTTCGGATGTACTCCTTTACCTCTTTCGTAGTCCATAATCCGCCCTCGTTTCTTGGTGGTCCTCGTCCCTCCAGATAACGTACAAGACTTTTGCGTTGTCGAACCGTAAGAAACGATGGTCTGCCGCCCTGTTTTATGCTGTCTTTTGCTTCCACACCTCTTTCACAGAAGCGATGAAGTATGCTATGCACTGTCCTCCTTTTCAGATTAGTTTCTTCTGCAATTTCATCGATACTTTCTCCTTTCTTGCGGTGAATTGCACACAACAACCTTATCTTCGGTTTTGTTTTCTGTTCGATAGAGTAGAGGCTCTTCAATTTGCTCAGTTCCGTTTTCGGAAGAAAACGTTCACCTTTTGGTAAATCCCACATACATACACCATATGATATGTGGATAAATAAGCATATAAATGTTCATTTATTAATCTAATCTACTATAAGTTAAATAATGCAACCTCTTTCTCAGCCCCTCTCACGGCTCAAACTCGGGTTCAAATCCCGATCAGAGCATTTTAAATTCGGGGTTATACTTCCCACTATAGAAAATTCCGGAAATCCTAACTTATAATGTTCAACTTCCAGGCGATTCTCTATATATTCTAACCAGCTCCGGAGAAATATCTACTTTAAAAGGGCCTACTTTATTACCTACTGGCCTTTGTGGAATCTCATCTCCCATAAAAATCCTCTTTCCTGTCCTGGGAATAAAATATTTCGCACCTAGGGCCAAATCCTCTTTTGATGGGAGCACCTCCGATGTATTCTTAAATTCCTGCATGTTAAGTTCTGGTAATCCTGGGGTGGTTATGCTTAAAGTATAGCTTACTGTTTCTACTGCGATTCCAGTATAGGTTCCCCATGTGAAATTTTGTTTTCCGACACATGCAGTTGCTGAACCCACATCAAACTCCTTTTCGGCCTTTACTCCAGCGTTGCTGAGATCATCGAGTCTGAAATAAACCTTGCCTTTATCTACCTCAAGTCCTATTTTAATCGAATCCCCGCTGTTAATCGTTCCTCCTACGGTGGGCTCTCTGCCTACATCACCATTAGGCGCATAAAGGGGCTTATCTTCAACCATCAATTGATTTAGCAGATAATAATTTCCCCCAAAGTAAATCAAGCCTGTCTGTGCCCACATCTGATTATCCAAAAGGCAGTTAAGTTCGTACCCTGCCCACAAAACGTTCGTGACAGGTACAGCCTTGAGCTCAATGCTCATTTTTTGAAATTTCAACTGAGGATTCAGATATTTTACTGCTATATGTGTGAAATAATTTTTTGCTGAAGGGCCTTGAAGTTCAGCATCTCCTTCCGGATTTGGTGTCTGTGCATAGGTGTGAGTCTGATGAAATAAAAGAGCAGTACCTAATGCTGCAGGCAGAACAAACGATCTGACCATCTTCTTTAAACCACTATCTTTACGTCTTTCTGCAATATCCTTTTCAGCTCTCTGAATTTGCAACCTTGCGTCTTTTACAATAGCCACTTAATCCCCACACTTAAATGTTATAAAGACCAGATATTTAATGTTTTTGTATAAACATCCTCATTTTGTTTAACGGCACATACAACTACTTTAATCCTGGCTTCTGCTTCTCAGTAACTCTAAAAACTCTATCCTGGATATCTCACTCCTCACCACTCTGTCTATGGATCTAGAAATCTTCGTACCTATATCCGCAGATCTATCTTCCTCAGCACTGCCAATACCCCTCGAAACACGGATTTCAATATCTCCGGAGATTCTATTATAGTAAATATCACACCTTTTTCCATCTATCAGATAGCCCAATATTTTTATATTACTTTTGGACATCTCTTCAGGATCAAACCTGTTCCTAATTAACGCATAAGCCAATCTAGTATCAAATGTCCTCATTTCTTGGTTTCGCATCGCCCGTAATACCAAATCACGCATTTTCTCTACAGACACATCAAGTTTATTATTGACGGAATAAAACTTCGAAATACAAAAAGACTGCGGATATGTATCTTTAGAACATGTATCTACTACATTGGAGGAATATTCTTTACTATTTAATCTCTTCGTACTTGCGACCCTATCATAAGGGAAGTTTATTATCTTCTCTTCAGGCATACCATAATCCCAATTGCAAACTATAAGGAAATATGTGATATATAAAATATACGATTAGGCAATTGGAAATGAATTTCTAGTTTTAATGATTAGCTGATCATTCATATTTTATGATAACTCATCTTCCAGTTCTGACCCTCTGTCATACTTCAAGAAGATTATGCTAAGAATAAGAAGTGCAATCCAGCTTATTATCATAACTGCGTTAGGAAGCGAGCTTGTAAGGGCATTGAGCCTGCTGCCAAAAGCCATGCTGGTTATGCCTGGTATTGCAGTATATCCTGAAAGGAAATACAACACGACGTTGAACCCGTTGAATATTGTCGCAGCAGCATACCATCTTCTTATGCCTAAAAGGAAGACAACCGCTATCACTGCATATGTGATTGTCTCAATGTCAAACCAGAAGCCAAGTGCCTGAAATCCGAATGGAATTGAATTCACATGTTGCGAAGATGCAGAGGCTGATGTCTGATGTGGAGCATTCATTCCTGAAGAAATTGAAGCATAAGGCAGATGTGCAGCAGCTATAAGTATTGCAAATATTGCAATAACAAATCTTCCGTAATGCACAAATGCACTTGTATCATTCTTCTGCTTTTTACCCATAACTCAAAATATCCTTCATTCGATTATTTAAAATACGCATATTCAGTACGTTTTTAGCTGAAATAGGTTTTTACCGTTGCCAAAATGCCTAAACAATCATGCAAGGGTAAAACTATCCCTCTTCTTCTCCCTGGCATCGCCGCTCTCAGCAAGCAGCTGAAGTATCGCGCGAGCCCCTTCCTCAGAAAGGTTAGCCTTCTTGGCTATGTCTTGTGTCTTTTCCATGCCTTCCCTCATTGCAGCTATTATCTTTCCATTATGCATGTCAAAAAACTGCCTTGTAACTATATAAAATTTCTTATTGAATGATCTGGTTCCAAGCACCTTTCCATGTCTGATACTGTCTTCAAGTGCAAGCGATACTCCTCCTGCCTCAGCCTCAGTCTGCACTACAAGGAAGCCATCATTCTCCAGTATTTTTATGAGATGGCTATAAGGCCCTTCAATATGCCCGCTTAATTGTACCTTGGGCATGAGAGGCGCCGCCTCCTTCCTTGAAGCCGTGCTCTGTTCAGGCATCTTCTTTCTCATTAAAAACTTGTCGTATATCTGCCTTGATATGCTATAAAGCTCCTGATTGTCTTTCTTAAATGTATTGACTGCCTTCTTCTCTATCAGCTGCTCAAGAAGTCTGCTCTCTTCTTTATCCAGTATCTCGGCTACCTTTTTCTTGGTTCTCTGCTGATATCTTACCGTATCCAGTTTCTTCAGAACCTGTAATTCCGCATTGCTTATGTAATCATTGCCTTTCTGCACTACAGGGCTTGCAACATGAATGTTTCCAGAGACCAAGCTAGATACCTCGTCCTTCTTTAAAAACAGGAATGCCTTGTCATTGTACTTAAAGAAATCGACTTCATCATTCTCCTCTATTCCCAGTGCTTTGGAAACGTCTCCTGATAAGTATACCGCAAGTTTGTTATTGTGCTTGAAAACCTTCATTTTACCGCTTATTTATGTCTATATTCTCTTAGGCAGTGAATATTTAAAATGGTTTGCGGAGGCAATACTGTTATCACGGGAATCTATCCTCTAAACCGGCTCCTTTCAGGTTTTATCTCTTCTATTGCTTTCCTCATAGCTTTTTGACATGAGCCTCTTATACGCCAGGCCTCCAATGGCCTGCAAAGCACCTCCGGCCAGGAGAGGAAGTTCCAGTGAGTATTCAAGTAAAGCACCGCTCAGCCCGCTGGTCAACTGCGAAGCTGATATGGAGATGCCTTGTATTGTAGATGCGGTTCCATAATCCTCCCTGTTAATGCCCCGTATGTTAACTGCAGATCTAGAAGGTACACCAAGTGATGAAGAGAAGCTGAAAAGCTCATACATGAATGCGGATAATATGGCAAACGGCGAGAGAGCCATAACTATCAGAAATAGCCCATTTAATGTTCTAGTAATCGAGGCCATGTTAACCAGGTCAATCCTATGTGCTATCCTTCTTGCAACTACAGAGCCTATTCCTGCTACGGCGTAATAAATTATGAATATATAGCTAAGCTGGGTAGTGTTCAATTTATAGGAAAGTTCGAACCATAACGGCATAAGCGGTATGGCAAGGCCTATTCCCATGCCTGTTATCAGGTTTGAGCCAATCACTCTAAGCGAATATCTAAGGCTCTCCATCTTCATAACCTTGGTTGTCTTCCTCGGCCTCTCAGAATCCTCAAGCTTCATGAGGAGCACTATGGAAACTAGAAGAAGCACCGCTGAAAGCATAAAAATTACCCTGAATGCTCCAAGCGTTCCGAAATATGCCTTTATAGGCGCATTGAAATAGAGAAGCGAACTGCCTATTACGCTTCCTACCGCTCCGAACATAAAAATGCCCGCAAGCTTCCTGGCTCTCTCCTCATTCTCCTTCCAATTATTAGCTATGAATGCATTGAGTCCAGCAGACATTGAACCTCTCATGGCACCGCCCGACCCGCTGACTCCGCTTATAATTATGCCTATCACTATCATGTATACGTTAGTAGAAAACGCAAGGACTGTTATTCCTGCAAAGGCGAGTATCTCAGCTATCAGAAGAGAGTACTTGTATCCTATTCTGTCTCCTACCATGCCTGAGGTAAACGTCACTCCTATATTGAAGAGCATAACGCTTAATACTACAAGCCCTATGTAAACTATATTCACATGAAGAGCCACAAGATACAAGGGCATCGCTATTGTTGTATAAATAAGTGCTATACTTCTGAACAATCTTGTAAATTCAAGATATCTATATCCAAAATCTTTAATATTTACACCTGTTCCCGGTTTGAAGACCAGGCAAGTCTCTAATTCTTATTCTTATCTGTATTCTGAGATGGAAGAATACTATGTAATCTAAATACTATTGTTGCCTCGAAGAGAGAGAATAGCGCAACAGTGTATCTTCAATCCAAAAATCTATTATAATTGTTGTAGAAAACATATTTAGAACATCCCCTCCGACTAATTCTGGGTTGGGAAAATGTTTGTAAAAAAGCCCCATCGCGGGGCAGAAGAGCGGACAACATACGGAGGGACAACAACGCTTCAACGTGAAGGAGTAACCGACTACTCAAATCTAAAACGAACCGAAGAAAATGTAGAAAAAAAGAAAGATTTTTCTACGAACGGCTTCTTATCTTCCGTAACCGTATTGGCATTGCTTCTGGGATACATAGGCTATACCTCGTACACTCCACAGGAAAAGCCTGCCGATCCACTAACTAAGGATTCCTTATACTATAACCAGCTATATACTATGTATCGCAGCGATACAAATCATGTTGAGGCTACAATAACCGCTGTTCCATCCAAAAACAACAATACTATAGAATATCTCAATCTTGTAAACGGAGCAACCATCGGCCTATGGTATCAGTTCGGAGTAAGCTATCTCCCGGAGAGACATGAATTCAGGCTTGTCTATAATGTATGGAAAGACAACAGGAAGATGCTCTCATCAGATGATGGCTCTGAAATTGTCCTGAAAAAAGGGATAAAAGAAGGAGATATCGTTTCGTTGTCACTAAGCGTTGAGGTAAATAACATCTCAACGGAGGCTAAAGATCTTCGCACTGGTGAAATAGCAAAAACATTATTCCCATCACTCGAACATACCTTCAAAGGGGGGTTAGTTGGAAATGGGGCATTCACTGGCATAATGAGTGAAGAGATCTCGAAGTTTCCAATTGCAACACAACCATACCAGGATTACCTGCTTGAAAAAGGAAGCGGTATGTCAATGGAGATGAGAAGGCTCAACATCAGGCTTGTTCCAGTAGAAATGAGCGAAAATGGGAAGAATGTATCTGGATATAGGATAATACCTCTTGTGAATTCCGGGATAAATGATGAATATCTGACAGAAAAAGAATTTGTTACAGGAAGCAGATAGTTACTTTCTTCCCGGCTTTCAACAAATAATCTGGCTTCCGGTTCCGATTCAGAACAAAATCAGCAAACAGCCATAAACTTAGTACAGACGCTATCTCCTAATTTTTACAGATTCTGCGGTTATAGTAGAAGTTATCTCTACTTTATTGGGTGATATCTGGTTAACCTGGACTCCTGTTATTCCTTCGGCTGTTGAATTATCAGTAGTATCTCCAAGCTTCAATGGGACAAGTTCTCCCCTTTTCCCATTTACGGCATACATGCTAAATTCAGCATCAAAACGCTGAGCGACAAAATAATTGCCGTTTCCCAATCCTCCTGTTACCATGGCTGCATTACTATCCTTACTGAATTCCATATCCACATCCTTTATGTTTTTATCATAATATCTTGCAGAGACAATTATTTTCTGATTTTTCCAGTCTATTATGCCATCCCTAACTGGAACATCCTTAAAATATATTTCAACTACTCCACTGTTAACTTTTCTGACAGAGATATCCAAGGCTATCTTCAATGGAAATTCGGTGGCTACTGCCTCTCCATTGTAAACCAGACAATTCGTATGTGGTTCACTGACAAATTTTACACCGTTTTCTGCCTCTGCTGTAATCTCCCCTTCCTCCATTTCTTCTGCTCCTCTGACATTCTTAAGCCTTTTATAATACGATTTCATATTTTCAGGTATCTCCTTATACTCAATTACCTTTCCTACCTTAAATATGTCGACTCCTTTCAGGGTTTCCCATTTCCCTTCTCCCTTATCTATAAATAACCTGCTATTCTGCAGCCATAGATATTGCTCCCTTTTATTATTTCCTATTTCTACATGTGCAAAAAGATTCAGTTGGAAGGAAAACCCATTTAATGTTAATGATTTTTTGTCATACTTATCATAAGAAATCCCTTTGGGATAACTCTTTATCTCTGCGATTGCCAGTACTTCTCCAGCAGGTCTCCCTTCTGTTATGACTATCCCTGCAGAATTCTTCATATCTATCTGTTTTGCCGAATCAGCCTTTCCATTATCATCGGCATTCGCCTGTGGCATGTTGCTTAAAAAGCCAAAACCAAAAAGGAGCGCGGCTCTGAATATTTTAGCAATGCTATGTGTCCTTTTTTTATTACTCTCATCTTTTCTTATCTGTGTTGAAATTTCACTGATATCTGGTAGATTGTAGGTAAAACCCAACCTATTCTGGTAAGAAGTATAGGCCGCTCCGCTTACTCCTCCATAAATCTGTTTTATCATAAACTCTTCAATACAACCTGCTTTTTCAGATTATTAAACCTTCATCAGTGCAAAATCTTCCTACTGTTTTCCATACTTCAAAAACTAATTATTATGGGTAGCTGTTATCCTTACTTTATCTTTAGATATCTCCTGCACATTAACGCCTGCAATTCCTTCTCCTGTAGTGGGATCTGTGGTACCGCTTATCTTCAGTGGAGTCAAAATCCTATTCCGATTTACGGCATACATGCTAAATTCAGCATCAAATTTATTCGCAACAAAATGTCCTGAACCGCCTTCTCCAGCAACAACCATTGCAGCATCTGTATCATTTCCAAACACAATGTTTACCTTTCCTATATCTTTTTCATGATACCTTACCGAGTCTATTCTCGTTTCATTCTGCCATTCCAATATTCCATTTTCGATAGGCAAGCTGTTATAATCTACCTCTACCGTATAAGCGTCAATCTTCATTACTTTTATATCCAAGGCAATATGTATGGGGAATGAGGTTTTCTCGAGCTTTCCACGATAATTGTATGTGCCTCCAAGTCCAGAACCTATATCTTCAAGAACAGTACCCTTTCCTCCTTCTATCTGGTTCTTCTTCATTTTTTCTGCTTGAAGATAAGGCTTAATTCCAGAATCCAGTGCGGATTCTGGTTCATTGCCTTCTGGGCTAATTTTTGTGAACCTAAATATCTCACTTGCAGCTCCACTCTTCCATTTTCCTGCAACTTCTTCTTCAAAGTATCTTACGTTTTGCAGCCAGAGATACTTCCCTTCTCTTCCCTCTCCTATCTTTGCAAACAGGTTCAACTGGAGGGAAAAACCATTTTTAACTTTGCTGCCATCAAACCCGTATGATCTTCCTTCCGGTGCCTGATTTATGTTGATAATCGACAAAACCTCATTTGTCTCTTCCCCTCTAGTAACAGCTATCCCTGCCGAATTCTTAAAATCCAAAGATTCATCAGAGGCCTTTGCAACGTTTCCCAACATCACAAAATTTAAGTTTACAAGTATAGCCATCCCAACATTTATGATTCTGTTTCTTGTTTTTCTTCTCTCTTCATGCTTATCTCTTGAAACATAATCCCGACTTTCTCCTACCCTCTCTGCTATCTCTTCCAAATATTTTTCAAAATCAGCATTAAAGATTATTTTTTCTTTCCTGCCATGTTTTTCTGCATTCGCAGGTTTTTCCTTTATCATTAGTTCATCTTCGTATTACTAATTGTTGCAGCCATTTAATAATCTTCTTAATAATCTAAAATATGGAATTAACATCTACCTTCTAACACCTCGTCAAAATCAAATCCCTCAAATATCTCATATTAAATCAACAGCTTCAGGTAAGAACAATCAATCTCCGAACAGGAACCTTCATACTAAATAATTTTAGGAGACAAAGATATAATAGAAAACCTCAAAATGTTGTAAAACACTAAGTTATTTAATTTGTCAACTTCCTAAATAATCAATCAAAAAACACATTGAAAGCTCCCAACTTTCATCTTGTAGAGGATGTTACATTTTGAACTTCAGAATCCAAAAGATACGATACGCATGTCAGAATCAAAATTTATCGAAGGCAAGCTCATTGAGTTCAAAGCAAAAGACGGCTCAACACTTAATGGTTTCCTCACAGGCCCAACAAAATCAAAAAAATGCGTCATATATGTGCACGGCATGACAGGAAATTTTTATGGCAGCAATCTACAGTTTCATATAGCAAAGGAAATATCTTCTTCCGGATACTCTCTCTTCGCAATCAATACAAGAGGCCATGATGCAGTCGCAGTAATAAAGAGAATAAAGGGATCTTCACGCGATAGATTCGTTGCAGGCACTGATTTGGAAAAATTTGAAGATTCACTCTTGGACATAGACGCTGCTATAATGGCAATGAAAAATCTAAAATTCTCAGAGATAATTCTGGCAGGTCACAGCACAGGATGCCAGAAGGTTGCATACTATCAATACAAAAAAAAGTCTAAAGAAGTGAAAGGCATTATTCTCCTTGCACCTGCCGACGATTACGCAATACAGAAAAAGGTGCTGGGAAAGAGATTCGATCAAACGGTTGCCTTCTCAAGAAAGATGGCGAAAGACGGCAGAGGAAATGAACCCAACCCCAAAATCCCTTCGCACTTCTCACCAAACAGATTCCTTTCCCTGACGGATCCAAGGCGCCCAGAGTCAAGAATCTTCAATTATGATGGGGATCTCAAAGAATTTTCAAACATAAATATTCCCATATGTGCTGTATTCGGAAACAAGGAGGAATATGCAGTTAAACCTGTGCTACAGTATCTCAAAATTCTGAAATCAAAAACTTCATCAATGAGCTTCACAGGCGTAATAGTCGACGGAGCAGGACATTCGTTCAGAAGGCAGGAAACAATGCTCTCCGTCTTCATAAAAATATGGCTAGAAAACAAAAGCAAGAAGATTCAGACCTATGAAATATTGGAGCTCAATAAGAAATTTCCTTTAACAATGCTTGGGTATTCCTGAAGATGTATTCAGGCTCTGCCTCTTTGAGCTTCTCGTAAGGGGAGAGCCCATCTCCAAGGCCGCAGGAGTCCATGCCTGCAAATTTCGCAGTGAATATATCGGAAGGCATGTCTCCTACATAAAGGCATTTTTTAACATCTTTCTTGTACTTCTTTGCTATCAACATGAGGCCGGAAGGATCCGGCTTGTAGCTGTCTATGCTGCTTGCGCTGAGTATGAAATCAACATGGTCCAGTACCCCAAGCATCTTGGCCTCAAGCATCAGCCTGTAATTCTGCGAGTCGCTGAATATGGCTATCTTCTTGCCCTGGCGCCTGAGTTCCTTCAGTATCTCCATCGAATGCGGCTTCAGCTTAGGCATGGCAAACCGCGAATAGAAATCGTACAACCTGGAATACAGGCTGTCCCTCTCTTCAATGCTCTTCATCTCCAGCCCAGCCCTGGCTATGTAATCCTTCCTGTGCTTCATCATGTGGCTCTTCCTATACCTTATCCTGAGAAGGTTGGATATCCTGACTATGAGCATAGAAGTGCTCAAGGTCCCGTCCCAGTCAAATATGAAGAGTTCGTAATCCTTGATTGACATAATATTATTAACCTTGGCTAACCATAAAAATACATATGATGACATAGGTGATCGCTGAGCTTTTTGCGATGAAGACAGGTAGGCGGTCTGAAAAAATGTCAATGCAGAACTGGTAATGGTTATGGGAATAAGGCAGAGTGCTCTCCAACGGCTTAGAAAGAACAGCATAAGCGCTAAGGATATAGCAAGCCAGGCTTGGTGCGAGAAGCAGATGGAGCTATACATAAGCACTCCCATGCCTGAAACATTCGCTATGAAAAAAGGGAGCGATTTCCACGAAACGCAGAAATCAGAGGTATTTATACCATTGACAGTGCCTCCGGTAACATGGCCGGACAGGTTCTACAAATCCGCATATGAAAACTACACATCACTATCATCCCTTGTAGAAAAAGGAGTCTGCAGGGAGCTTAAAGTCTACGGCTCAATAAACGGCTTTAAGATATCCGGGCAGGTAGACGAGTTGAGGCTTGAGGCAGGCAAAGTCGTCGTGGTGGAAGATAAAACGGTAGGAAACATTGCGAACATAACCGAAGCAAGGCTTCGTCCTGACAAGATTCAGGCATCGCTTTACAGGAAGCTTATCTCAGACATAAGAAAGAAAAGCTACACTATGGCAAACTTCAGCAGCGCATATTCTATAGACAATATGTCTCTTTCAAAGGAATTTCTCCAAGGACTTGGAAGCATAGGCATCAAGGAGGAGCTCCAATCACCAAAAGCCATATATCAAAAGATGTTTGAGGCGATGCTAAGCATTCCCGAAATCAGCGAGAACCTGGAATTGAGGTATTTCGACAATAAGACCGGAGAGCTCCTCTCAAATATAAAGATAACTTATGATGAAACAATGCTCTCTAATTGGCTGCAAAAGTCAATGGCATACTGGAGCGGCGAGCGTGATGCCGAGCCTGTTCCGGAAAGCGAGAACTGGAAATGCAGGAGATGCAGGTTCTTTGGAAAAGAATGCACGGTATGGAGCGGAAAAATAGGAAATGTGATGTAATGCTTAATATCGAGAAACTTGATAAGGGAGAACTCAGGAAGGCATTTGGGAAGGATTACGATTCATATTACTCTACAGAGCTGTTTAAGAAAGAGGGTTTTAGAAGAAGGACATGCAGGATCTGCGGAAAAAACTTTTGGAGCATAAATGAGAGAGACCAATGTGACGATCCAGAGCATACTCCATATACCTTTTTCAAGGAATCTCCAAAGCCCATAGGCTATGTGGATTTCTGGAAAAAATTTGCAGATTTCTTCAGCAGTAACGGCCATGCCGTAATAGAACGCTATCCTGTTGTAAGCAGGTGGCGCCAGGATCTCTATTTCACAATAGCAAGCATACAGGACTTTCAGCGCATAGAGAACGGAGCAATGTCTTTTGAGTATGGCGCGAATCCACTGATAGTACCACAGATCTGTTTGAGATTCCCGGACATAGAAAATGTCGGAGTCACAGGAAGGCATTTCACAAGTTTCATGATGGCCGGTCAGCATGCCTTCAATTATCCTGCAGAAGGGTATTGGAGAGACCGCACAACAGATCTTAACTTCAAATTCCTTACTGAAACTTTAGGGGTAAAAAAAGAAAACCTAATATACAATGAAGATGTATGGGCAATGGGCGACTTCTCAGAGTTCGGTCCATGCCTGGAAAGCTTCTCGAATGGCGTAGAACTGGTAAACAGCGTATTCACACAATTTGAAGCACATCAAGGCAGAGCCAAAGAGCTTCCAAGCATGGTGGTAGATGTAGGCTGGGGCTTCGAGAGACTTCTCTGGTTTTATACCGGTTTCGATAATGCATATGATGCTGTATTTCATTCTGTTATAGAGAAATCTAAGGCCAAGCTTCCATTTGAACTCGAAAAAGAACATTTCAAGAAATTTGCCGAGTATTCAAGCGAACTTGACGTCACAGAACAGGGAGATTACAATAAGAAAGTATCCGCAATCCTTGCAAAGACAGGCATATTAGAAAAAGAGTACGAGAAAAAGATAAAGCCGATGCAGTCTTTCTACGCAGTGCTTGACCATGCAAGAACATTGCTATTCGCAATATCGGACGGAGCACTCCCTTCAAACATAGGCGGAGGCTATAATCTCCGTGTAATAATGCGCAGGGCCTTATCCTTTATCAAAAAATATGAGATGGATTTCAGCATAGAAGATATAGCGGCAATACATGCACGGGATCTCAAAGGGCTTTATCCTGAACTGGGTGAGAATCTAGATATACTATCGGAGGTTGCGTCTATAGAAGAGAAGCGGTATATTCACACAACCGAGAATGCAAACAGGATAATACAAAATTTATTGCAGAAGAATGCTAAGATCGACAGGGAACAACTGAAAACCTTATATGAGAGCAACGGGATAACACCAGAGCTGCTCGCATCGGCAGCTTCAGAGAGCGGTTTAGCAATAGATATGCCTGAAGGAGCATATGCCGACCTGCTAAAAAGCGATTTCGCCGACAAAAAGAAGATACCCAAGATATCTGCAAATATAGAAGGGCTTCCAGCAACAGAGATGCTATACTATTCAATGGCGACCGAATCAGAATCGCTTATCCTGCATTCTGAAAAGAATACCCTTGTATTGGACTCAACTCCCTTTTATTCTGAAGGCGGAGGACAAGAGGCAGATCATGGTACAATAAACAGTTTTGAAGTAACAGATGTCCAAAAGATTGGTGGGGTCATAGTCCATATAATGAAAGATTCGGTTGAAGGTAATCCCAAGCTCTCAAAAGGCTCCACTGTGATATGCAAGGTCGAGATAGAAAGGCGTAATAGGCTCATGGCCCATCATACATCAACCCATCTGATGAGCGCAGCTGCAAGGCAGATACTAGGCAAACATGCATGGCAGGAAGGAACAAGGAAATCCTTCGACAAAGCACATATAGACGTATCCCATTATGACAAGCTTGAAGAGCCGCAGATATCCGCAATGGAAAAATATGTGAACTCTGTAATAACAAACGGCATGAGAGTAACAATAGAATACATGGAGAGAGGAAAGGCAGAAAGTGAATTCGGATTCTCAATCTATCAGGGCCACGGTATGCCTACTAAGACAATGCGCATGGTGATAATCCGCGACCTGAATGGAAATCTGATAGATGCAGAGGCATGTGGCGGACTTCACGTATCAGGTAAGGAGTACTCCATAGGCATTGTCAAGATAATAAACACTTCAAGAATACACGACGGAGTAGACCGGATAGAATTCACAGCTGGGAATGCGGCTCTGGATTATTTCAGAATGGAACAGGACGAACTATCAAAAACAGCAAAGATATTCAATTCGGATTTCTTCGGGATATCCGAGAAAAGTTCAAAGCTGAAAGAGGAAAACAAAAAACTTCTGAAAGAGCTTGCAGAAGCAAATGAGCGCGTTGCAGTCCTAATCTCGGAAGAGATATACTCAAAGCATATAAAAGACAGAGGCGCTTCTGAAATTTCCGTTGAGATAGACGAACCTCTCGAAATAATCAGAAAGGCAATCTCAATCCTTGTAGAAAAGAATCCAGGCATAACTGCAATGGCGGCAAATGGAAGGGGCGAAGTAATCTGCATGGCAGGAACCGATTCGAAGCGCAGCGCAATAGACATGATACGCGAAAAGCACGGCACGAAATTCAAGGGAGGCGGATCGAAGGCATTCGCCCAGGGCATTCTGACATAATGGTGAGTCTCTCTTGGGAATGGATATATACTCTCTATTTTTGTATCCTCTGATATACATATGGCCTGCATATGTAGCAAACGGCGCACCTGTACTCTTTGGAGGGGGAAAACCAATCGACATGGGCCGAAAGTTTAAGGGCAGGCCCATATTCGGCAGCCATAAAACAATACGCGGCCTCTTCGCAGGCCTTGCTGCAGGCTTCATAATGGCTTACGTTGAGCATCTTGCACTTCCATATATGCTTGAAGCTGGAATACTACTAAGTATTGGTGCGATGTTCGGTGACCTTTTCGGAAGCTTCATAAAGCGCAGGATAGGCACCGGAGAAGGCACCAAGATGCTTCTTCTGGATCAGTATCCATTTGTCATATTTGCAATGCTGTTTGCATTCCCTTTAGGAAAATCTCCTTCACTTCCAGGCATAATATTCATACTTATACTTACCGGAGTGTTGCATGTCCTCACTAATCTGGGTGCACATAAGATGAAGCTAAAAAAAGTCCCATGGTGAAAAATCCTCTTCAAATTCCAGCGCATGTCTGCAAATCAGATCTCTCCAATTCATAAATTCAAAGAATCCATATCCAAGGCAGCATCAGGACAATTATTGCTATTACCATCAGCCAGCCTATTATGTGTAGTTTCTTCTTGCTCTTAATTCTGTTTTTGTATACCCTCCACCCGTCAAAGGCAGGCAGCGGAAGAAGATTCATACCGCCCACAAAGAAATTAAGCACGAAAGTTATTACGAAGAAAGAGTAGAGGAAATTTGCGACTCCGGGAAGCACTCCTCCGCTTCTCGGTATCTGCGATTGCTGGACTAAGACTCCTATCTTTCCTGTCGCATTTGTATCGAACGTATAATTTCCTTTATTCGTGCTTACCTTGACAACAGCGTAAGGGGTAAAGTTTCTTGCTGCATAATCTACGCTTTCAATGCTATTAACCGGATATCCGTTCCAAGAATTTATGACAGAACCTGTTTTTATTACGTCATATGCAGGGTATCCCGGGATAGTCCCTGCAATTACCACTCCGGGCTTGAAAAATACCGGAATTACATATATTATCATGATCGCTGTAAGTGCGAAAAAGAGGAATGTCATGATAAAATTAGAAGAGACTCCCGCAACGAATATTCCATTCTGTTTCTTCTTCTCCAGCTTATCTACCTGTTTCTCATCAGGCTCTACAAATGCTCCTATGGGTATTATTCCAAAAGGCAGTATTCCCATACTCTTAAGTTTTATCTTAGATACTCTTGCCAGTATTCCGTGTGAAAATTCATGTACTACAAGTACCACTGCAAGCGCAAGTATCCCAGAAAATAGGGGAAGCGTAAGCCCTGGGATTATCGGAGCAATTCCAGGAACCTGGCTGCTGAGGCTAGCATAGCCGCTTGTGTTCCCAGTAACCACTGCCTTTGAAACGGCAGATGCTATGGTGTATACTATATCAAAAGCGGAGAAGCCAAGCAGCGCTATCATGAAGAAGAGCACTCCACCGAATATGCTGATTACAAGCAATGCCAGTATTGCATATGAGAATCCCAGCTGAAGAAATCCGGGACCTGAAAACTTCGGCAGGTTCACTCCGGGAATATTCAGAAAGCTTAAGATCAGCCACATGTTGGGCAGAATTACAAGCACCATTACCGCTATCGCGGCAAGCCCTAAGATAAGGGTCTTTTTGCCTATTCTCTTATCGAAGATAAGATATGACATCAATCCAAAACTGAAAACAGCTCCCCAGTCAGCCATTCCTTCCCAAAACTTCCCTCCTTTTCTTGCAAGCCAGTCTATAAAATTAAGCCCTCTCTTGCTTTTAAGCATATAAACTCCATAACTTCCATCAAGCCCATTCGCCTTCATGATGACCTGGCCTGAAACAAGAAGCAGTAGAAGCGAGATTATCAGGCTGAACAACAATGGCAAGCCGCTATAATAAAGAAAGATGATTCCAATCAGGCATCCAACACTGAAGAATAGCGTTATGAATATGCGCAAAGGCTTATTTCTCTCGGCTCTTCTTTTTTTAGGCATTTCTGGCATTTAATCATTTCTTATAATCTATATTCACAAGCGAATTCTCAAGCAATATCCGTGATAGCATAAACTACTGAAAAATATCCTGCAGGGAAATTCCCTGTTCAAAATTAATATCTGATAATAATTGCACTGATATTAATTTAAACATGTTATATTCAAGATTCGAAAATTTCATTAGGAATTAACATATACTTTCTTAATCTGATGTCTTGGCCTAAAGCCACTACACTCAGTATTATAAACTCTCAAGATAATTGTACTATCATAACCCGTTTTGAGGGATGGTTTTTATGTATGACTGCGAAATCTGCGGCAAAAAGACTGAGGTACTATATGTCATAGATGTGGAAGGCGCTCAGCTTTCCGTATGTGCTTCATGTTCAAGGGGCAACCCTGTAATAGACGAGATAGGAGTGCACAAGGAGACAGTAAGGGGCAAGAGGGTTTTCAGCAGCAGAAAGAAGCTAATAGAATCAGACGAACTGGTCGATGATTACGGCGAGAGGATAAGGAAGGCAAGGGAAGCTATGAAGATAGATCTGAAGGTCCTCGGAGAGATGATTAACGAGAAGCACAGCACGCTTCTGCGTGTAGAAGAAGGTAAGATGCCACCTGATATAAATCTCACGGCAAAGCTTGAGAAAGCTCTTGGCATAAAGCTTGTTTCTGCAGAAGAAGAGCCTGAAGGTCCCAAGACATCCAGATCAGGCCCAATAACTCTGGGAGACGCAATGATAAAGAAGGTACCTAAACCAAAAGATGAAATTTGATGGCAGTAGATCTTGGCAAGTTCATATCAGAAGTCAAGCACAAGATATCATTTGAGGAGCTTTCCGGAAAGTGCATAGCTATAGACGCTTTCAATACGATATACCAATTCCTCTCCATAATACGCCAGCCAGACGGAACCCCGCTCACAGATCTTAAAGGCAGAACTACCAGCCATCTCTCAGGTCTTTTCTACAGAAATCTAAACCTTATAGAGCATGGGATAAAGCCTGTCTATGTGTTTGATGGCATACCTCCTCATCTCAAAAGGAGAACTCTTGAAGCCAGGATGAGCAGAAGAAAGGAGGCATTCGAAGCATGGGAAAAGGCAAAAGCAGAAGGTCTCACTGAAGAGGCGAGAATAAAGGCCACAGCAAGCACCAAGATAAACAAAGAGATAATAGACAGCTCAAAACTGCTTCTGACCTACATGGGCATACCATTCATACAGGCACCTGGAGAAGGCGAGGCACAGGCAGCATATCTCGTCAGAAGCGGATTAACATACGCCCTTACAAGCCAAGATTACGACTCATTCCTCTTCGGCGCAGAAACAGTCATAAGGAACTTTGCGATTACCGGCAAGCGCAAGCTCCCAAGGCAAAATATATATGTAAATGTAGATCTGGAACGAATCTACCTCAAGGATCTCCTAGAGCGCCTCAAGCTGAATCGCGAACAGTTGATAATTCTGGGAATGCTTGTAGGTACCGACTTCAATGAAGGCATAGAAAAAATAGGCCCAAAAACAGCATTGAAAATAGTCTCAGAGTACAAAACCATGGATAATATCATGGAGTATGTAAAGAAAAAATATGAAACCTGGTTCGATGTGGATCCTTACGAGGTCATAAATGTGTTTGAAAAGCCGGATGTCAGGGAGATAAGCGTGCAAGAATTCGAGAACCTTAGAGCAAGGAGCTCTCCTGACATTGATTCAATGATAAAACTCATGTGCGATGATTATGGATTCTCAAAAGAGAGAATAACAAAGTCTTCCGAAAGAATCTTCGAATCAAGGAAAAAGGAGAACCAGAAGGGGATTGGTTTGTGGATGAAATAGTCCAGAGGCATTTTTCCAAACAGCGACAATAACTGAAATAGATATTCTTATAAATCATAAAATTCTCAAATATTACAAGGGATAACTCTGGAAAATTTTAAAAACCTTAAATATCCGTTTTCAGTCTTCAGAAGTGAGCTCCAGGAAATAAGGCGATCGTCTGAAAATATCAAAGAAATGGACAAAAAGCTGAATAGCCTCTTTAACGATGATATAGTTCCATGGACACTATTTCATTTTAATCATATATCTTCATATAAAAAATATAGGAGTATAGACGATTACCTGGTTGGGATAGGGATCATACCTACCCAATTCAGATTATTTCCACATTCCGTCGAGACCCTGCTTGAACGCATAGAATCTAGTTATGTATCAAAAGTTATAGAGAAACTGCATAGGGACAACGATTTACTTACATTCGAATATCTGGAAGGTCTTCATTCTTCGCGCATGATAACTGAAAAAACATTTGAACAAGAGAAAGACAAGTATCTAAAAACCCTCCTGAGATTTGTATCATTTGTAGGAGTAAATTCAAGCTACTATCGAGATGCACAACTCCTTGTCTTTGAAGGATTATTAACTCAAAAAGAACTCGATAAAAGCATCAAGTCCTATAACGATATTCTCAGAAAAATGTAAAGTTACTATTATTCCTGTAAATACAAATACTATAAATTCTATTCCTAACAGAATCCGAAACAAAACCTTCACATTTATATTTATCCCATTCAGTATCTTTCCAGATACTGGTCACAGAGATACATGTTCAAAAGGGAAGCTACGCAGTTTCATTGGATAATAATCACGCAATATGGTAAATCATATGGAATATACTGTAGAAGTAAAAAACCTTACATTGAGATATGGGGACTTTGTCGCAGTAGACAATATTTCCTTTAATGTAAAAAAAGGAGAGATATTTGGGCTTCTGGGTCCAAATGGTGCAGGAAAAACCTCAACAATAAAAGTACTTACCACTCTTGTCCCTCCAACAAAAGGAAGAGTGCTTATAAGCAATTACGACGTTGAAAAGGAGCCAAGGCAAGTCAGACGTGTGATGGGATGGGTTGCTTCAGAGGTAATATTGGATGACGATCTTCAGGTAATCGAGAACCTGAAGCTTCAGGCATCCCTGCAAGGTCTCTATGGCTGGGAAGCCAATGCAGAGAACATGCTTGAATATTTCAAGATAAAAGAGACAAGAAACAAGAAGGTAGGTGGGCTTTCAACCGGCATGAGAAAAAAGCTGGAAATAATAATGGCCCTGTTAAGCGAGCCTTCAGTAATATTCATGGACGAGCCCACAATAGGTCTGGACGTCGGCACAAGAAAGATGCTCTGGGAGCTCATAAGGGACATAAGGAAGAAACACGGGGTAACAATTTTTCTGACAACGCATTATATGGAAGAAGCTGATGACCTATGTGACAGGATAGCAATAATAAGCAAAGGAAAGATAGTAGCGATAGATACTCCGGAGAAGCTCAAGGCCAAGGCGGGAAGCAGCATAATAACCTTAGAGGTGAATCAGAATTTCAAAGCATCTGACCTGAAAGGCCTCAAATTCAGCAGGAAAGGCAATGAGATAAATATACATCTGAAAGGCGGAGATGCCTCATTTACTAAAATACTTAAAAGAATAAACCTGGAGAATATAGACTCCCTAAGGCTTACAAAACCCAGCCTAGATACTGTCTTCCTTAACCTTACCGGAAGCACTCTGGAGGAGCAGGAATCAAGCAAGATGCAGAATATGAACTTCTATGCCGCTATAAGGCGAGCCAGAGGCTGATTTTATGCTTAGAGAGACTTACGCTTTATTTGCAAGGGAGGTAAAAAAGACATACCGGAATCATGCAGTTGTAGTGATGATGGTTATACAGCCATTGATGTGGCTGATATTCTTTGGAAGCAGCCTTACGCATCTTCCAGCAAACCTTCTCAGTTCATTATTCCACACAAGCAACTACATATCCTACCTGCTTCCCGGAGAGCTTGCAACTGGAATGGTCTTCATAGGTATGTTCAGCTCAATGAGTATGATACAGGACAAGCGTTTTGGTTTTCTTAAAAGGATACTTGTAACCAAAGCACCTAAAGAATCGATATTTCTTGGCAAAGTTCTTGGAGCTGCAAGCAGAGGTTTGATACAGATTCCTGTAATGGTGGTAACTGCATTGCTTTTCGGTGTAATATTCCATACAAATGCATTCTATCTATTCATATGGATACTATCATTATTCCTCATGGGAATAGGCCTAGCATCGATATACTCTGTAATAACCATGAAGTCTAAAGACTGGCAGACTCCAGGCGTTGTTTCAAATCTGATAAATCTGCCTTTAATGTTCTCAAGCACAGCCTTATTTCCTGCTACCCTATTCCCGAAATGGATGCAGATACTAAGCAGCTTCAATCCGATATCTTATGCTGCAGCAATAGGAAGGGAAGCGCTTTATGGCGGCCAGGTCAACTTTCTCTATTTCGGATACCTTGTATTCTTCTCAGTTCTTTTCCTGGGCATAGGATTCCTTGCATCACGGAGATGGCTCGTAGCTGAATAAACAGTAGCCACCTATGCTGTTGACTCTGAGCCACCACATCTTTCATTTCATATAAACAATCCTGCCCATCCACCTGTGAGCTTTACAAAATGAATAGCAGAAAGCCCCTAACCTTGAGTTAGGGGATGAATGTGAATACATATAAGTTTTGCTGGTGAAATAATGATATTGGTCTCGTATATATCTGAAATACGTCCTGAAAGGGACT
>JAKBPE010000038.1 GCA_021829835.1 bacterium | reverse complement strand
CATAATGAAAAACTCGAGGCCGGTATTCTCGATGTAGGGATTTTATGGTAAATTTTGAGAGGCTTGTATCAAGAAATGTTGCAAAGTATCTTTCTGATGAGCTTGACCTTTCAGGATTGAAGATGAGTGTGAACAAGCTCATAGAGATGGCAATATTAGGAGCGCTCTCAATGTTTGTAGTAGGCGCACTCGTGCCTTTCTTGATACTTAAATACAGCATAATTCTATCAGTGCTTATAGGCATTGGAGCAGGTGCATTGGTTGTTGTCTCGATATATGCATATCTTGAATTTTTGATAGACAAAAGAAGGACATTCGTAGAGGATATCCTTCCGGATTACATACAACTTACAGCTGCGAACCTGAGGAGTGGAATCTCACTCGACAATGCGATGGTTTCCGCGGCGAGGCCCGAGTTCAAATTCTTCTCTGATGATATAAAAAACATGGATAAACAGATATATTCCGGAGAAACAATGCAGAATGCCTTGATAATGCTTGGAAAGAAGTACAGGTCCAGGCAGCTTCAACACATGATGCGTATGATAAACGAGTCCATAAGATATGGAGGAAGCATGAATGACCTCCTCAAGCAGATGGCGAGAGACCTTAGGAACCAGGCAATAATACAAAAGGAGATATCCGGACAGCTCTTCCTTTATACCATATTTATTACGTTTGCAGTATTGATAGGTGCTCCTGCACTTTATGCCCTCACAAATAAGATGATTGCAGTTACAGACGGAGTCTGGGCTGGAATACTGCAAAGCAATCCTAATGGTCTTCCCTCTACAGGAATATCGTTCATAAGGCCTAGCCCGCCTAAGATCACAGTAAGCCAGTATTACAACTTTTCGATAGTTGCAGTTGTAATGATAGCCTCTCTGGGGTCCTTGATAGTCTCAGTAATATCAAATGGTTCGGTACTCAGGGGCATTAAATACCTGCCGGTTTTTCTCATAGTAGGCATAGCTGTCTTCTACGTGGTTTCGATAATAATAGCTACGATGTTTGCAGCTACAGGAACGGGGGTCTGAAGCTTTGTCATTGAATCGGAGAATCTGATAGCCAAGATTAATTTACTCTATGCCTAGAGTGCTGTTCGACCATATCTCTAGTTGGACGGTAACAGGTCTTCCATTCAGTACCGCTGGGAATTTTTCCACTTGTATTGAAGTTATATTCTCGGTTGAAGGATTCAGGCCCGCTTCGTAGTTGATGCCTTCTCCAGTTATTGTTATGTAATAGTCATAGGCTAAACCCAACGGCGGCTTTGTCTCCTGGTAGTCATATTCGGAAAGAAACCTGAGTGCAGTCATCTTGTTATATGAAAGGCCATCGGCAGTCCCATTTCCTAAGCCTATGCTTATGTTTGCCCATTCCATGGTATTTGTGACGCTTGAGGTATACTCCCAGTTTGAAGGATAACCTGTTGACATCAATTGTGCTCCGGTCTCTACAAGCTGTGATTGCATATGCTGTATGTTTGAGCTGTATGCCAGTGAGAACTCGTTGTTTATATTTACCCAGATGTAAGTCATAATGACCATTGCAAGGACAAATATTATTATAGCAAATATAAGGTCAAATGACCAGAATTGGGCTTTCATCTAATGCACATAGAGATTAGATAAATAGAAGCTTATATAGATTTATATCTGCGCAGGGATTTTGTGGCATTATTTACTTCAGATTGCTGCCTCGCATGAATAGAAGGCTTGCGGATCATACACCTTCGCCCAGAACATTCCCATTAACTGTCACCCCATATGTGTAATAGGGAGAGTTACTCATGAAGAAATTTCCAACAGCAATGAATTGGTTTTGTTGTGATGATGAAGTCTGGGAGACATTGGATACTATACGTAGTGTTACGCTCTTGCATATCATTCCGGTAAGGTTTATACTTGCGAATGTGAATGTTCCAAGAGTATTTGCACCAGGTGCGGATGTTGTGTTGTAGTGATTTACAATCAGTGGATTTCCATTATATAGTATTTCTACATACAGATCTCTGCTTCCTGGGGATGTTATCTGAAAGTTTAGATATGGCTCTACAACAACAAAATTCGAAGATATGCTTCCCGGCAAGATTGGGTGTGATTGGGAATAGGTAGTTGCAGCAAAATTGCCATAGTATCCCCTCCAAGGATTGCCATAATACAATCCGTTGTAATTTGCATTAGATAGATTTAATGGTCCGGTTCCGAAACCTGTACCGTTGGTATTCCATCCGTAGTATGTGCCTGTGCTGAAATTTCCGTTGCCTACCCATACATAAGAGGTATTTTTTGGTATACAGTATGTATTATTTGTCTTTTCCGTTTTGTTTGCAGGAAGGCTTGGCAGTGGAATATTTGCACTCCCGCTTTGAGGCGAAGCGGACGCATTTCTGCTCTTTACAGTCTCGTTTTTAGGCAGGATGGCCTTGTTTGGGGCTTTGCCTGATGCTGACTTGAGATATAGTGTAATGCCTACTACAGCTCCAAGAATAACTACCACAAGTATAATTGCCATCCAGCTTTCCATGGATATATTTGAAGGGATGTGTTTTTATCCTTAATTGTAAAATTGATTTGCGGTTTAGGCCCTTACCTCGCAATGGCCAACGTAACCCAGCCGGTTTATCTCTAGGCATGCATTATCCAGAATATTTTTGGAGTATGGCTTTACTGAAGAGAGTTTATGATCCAAAGTCTTGTTTGGATTGAATTGCTGCAGGTAGTAGGAGTCTGCGCCTCTTATGGCCATAGAGATGCTTATAAGATCAGAAGGGGTAACCAAACCTGGAACAAGAGTCGTCCTGAATTCGTGCATTATCCCTGAATTTATTATTAGGTTTATGCTCTTTATTATGTTTGGCACGATTGATGTGCCTTTTAATCCTGTTGCTTCTGCATATTTTGAATTGTCGATGCCTGTTTTAATGTCCATGGCAACATAGTCTACAAGGCGGTTTTTTATTATATCCTCTACTTTGTAGGGATTTAATCCGTTTGTATCTAATTTTACAGAGAGGCCTGTTTTCTTTATTTTCCCAAGGAATGTTTCAAGGTCTTTTTGCAGAGTGGGTTCTCCGCCGGTTATAGTTACAGCTTCTATAAAATTCCTGGAGTCGCTTAGTTTGCCTAGGATTTCTTCCTCGTCATATATATGCAGGGAGCTGTAATCCCTTTTAACAAGGCTGCCGTTATGGCAAAACGGACAAAGCATGTTGCATCCTGTAAGGAAGATAATGGAGGTTATCTTCCCAGGATAGTCCATCAGACTAATCCTCTGAAAACCTCCTATCTCGACCATGTCATCAGGCTTCCTGCTCTCTTGCTTTGTCGTAAGTCTTTCTATCTGCGAACTCTTCTTTCTTTCCCTGGTTCCATTGGGATACTGGCCTTAGGTAACCCACGATTCTTGAGTATACCTCGCATTTTGT
>JAKBPE010000017.1 GCA_021829835.1 bacterium | reverse complement strand
AAATACAAAACCAAAAAGTCGACTCTAGTCGATGCTGCTAGAGGACACTGCTATCAGATTTCGACAGCCATGCAAGTCTACACATGAACTTCATGTGTGGCGTACGGCTCAGTAACGCGTGGTCAATCTACCGCAGAGAGGGGAATAACGTTGGGAAACTGACGATAATGCCACATAGGGTAAGATCGCTGGAAGGCCTCTTACTCGAAAAGGAACGTGAATTGGAGCGTTTACGCTCTGCGATGAGACTGCGTCGGATCAGGCAGATGGCGGGGTAACGGCCCACCATACCTTTGACCCGTAGGGGCTATGAGAGTAGGAGCCCCGAGAAGGGCACTGAGACAAGGGCCCTAGTGCTACGGCATGCAGCAGGCGCGAAAACTCCACAATGCGCGAAAGCGTGATGGGGGGAGTCTGAGTGGAGGGTTCACCCCCTCCTTTTGCCAAGTCTAGTACGCTTGGCGAATAAGTGCTGGGTAAGGCCGGTGGCAGCCGCCACGGTAATACCGGCGGCACAAGTGGTGTCCACGAGTATTGGGCTTAAAGCGTCCGTAGCTGGCTCAAACCGTCTTATGTGAAATGCATATGCTCAACATATGCGCTTGCATAAGATACCTTTGAGCTAGGGAGCGGGAGAGGTTAGGAGTACTTATAGGGTAGGGGTAGAATCCTATAATCCCATAAGGACTACCGGTGGCGAAGGCGCCTAACCAGAACGCATCCGACAGTGAGTGACGAAGGCTAGGAGAACGAATCGGATTAGATACCCGAGTAGCCCTAGCAGTAAATTATGCAGACATTGGTGTTGCTTTTATCACGAATAAAAGCAGTACCGTAGGAAAACTGTTAAGTCTGCCGCCTGGGGAGTACGGCCGCAAGGTTGAAACTTAAAGCAATTGGCGGGGGAGCACACAAGGGGTGGATGCTACGGTCTAATTGAATTCAACGTCGGGAACATTACCTGGAGCGACGGCAGGATGAAGGTCAAGCTAAAGACTTTGCCTAACGAGCCGAGAGGTGTTGCATGGCGATCGTCAGTTCGTGGTGTGAACTATCCGGTTAAGTCCGGTAACGAACGAGATCCCTGTGAACAGTTGCTATTGCTGCAGAGATGCGGCAAGCACTCTGTTCAGACCGCCTGCGTTTAAGCAGGAGGAAGGAAGGGGCCACGGTACGTCAGTATAGCCCAAATCTCCAGGGCTACACGCGGCATACAAAGGCTGGTACAATGGGTTGCTACCCAGAGATGGGACGCCAATCCCCTAAAACCAGCCCCAGTTCGGATTGAGGGTTGCAACTCACCCTCATGAAGTTGGAATCCCTAGTAATCGCTTGTCACCATCGAGCGGTGAATGTGTCCCCGCTCCTTGCACACACCGCCTGCCAAGTCATCCAAGTGGGGTCTTAGTGACGCAGTATCGTATGATGCTGTCGAACTAAGGTTTCGTGAGGGGGGCTAAGGCATAACAAGGTATCCGTAGGGGAACCTGCGGATAGATCACCTCAAAAACATCTTTCAAAGATGTGTATGATAAAATAAAAAAAATAATGTTGCAGCTTTTCTAAATAAACTCAAGACTACATCCTTCCAGAGGAAATTTCTTATCCTATATTTTTTTGCATATGTTTTTTCTCTCTTTTTTAAACATAGGAAAAGCCTACGTTTTTATATAGCTGACCTGCCAATACTCTGCTGTGGTTCATTGAAAATAAAGCTCACTCCATCGATCTGCTACATGGCAGGCCTTCAATGCAACGCCAATGAGGAGAACAACTCAATCGGAATCCATACAAACAATGATGAGATAGAGCAGAAATTCATCGAGATAACCGTAAATGAGCTTGAAATACCTCCGAATAGGATAATAATAAGGAACTTAGGAGAAAGCATGCGCCACGTCTATTTCTATCACTCAAGAGTATTCAAGAGATTGAGGGAGGTAATAAACAGCTCAGAAAAGATATTCAAGAGGAAGAATCTATTCGCAGCTTCGTACCTTGCAGGGATCTTCGACGCCTCGGGCCACATAGACAGCAAAGGACTTTATATAAAACGCATATCTCCAAGGGAGGCTATCCTCATGCAGAATCTTGACATCTATACAAAAGGAGGAAGGATTACAAATCCCGGAGCGTTTCTCATGCTGGTAAGAGGTACAAGTATACTTGCCGGGCAGGCAGCTATAAAAACACCTGAAAGACCAATCTCCAGGTATAAGAAAGGAATAAGTAAAGAATGAATACAGATTTTAAAAAAGCTGACGATATGAATGGCGACAATATAGAGGCGAAGGCTCCGGGAGTCATAAAGCTGTTCGGAGAGCACGCCGCGGTATATGGCAAGCTCTCCGTGGCTGTTGCAATAAGCATGTATGCAAAGGTATCCGTAAGGAAGAGAAAAGACATGAACCTGAAGATAATCCTGGCTAATTTTTCTGATTTCACCTCAATACTGGATAAAAGGACATTATCCCTGGTGTACAAAAAATATAAAGGGAGAAAGGATATTGGCGAATACATATCATCGGTAAGCGGGATAGACAAAAGGATACTTCCATTCGCAACTATAGCCGCAAGGCTTATCGGAGAATTCGGCATTGATATACTAGGAAATGAGATAACAATCTCCTCGGAGATACCAATGCAGAGCGGAGGGGCGAGCAGCGCCGCATGCTCTACTGCTTTTACAGTCGCACTTCTAAAACTCTCGGAAAAAACACCGGAAGACTCCACAGTGCTTGACATTGCAAGAGACGGGGAGCGCATAGCTCACATTTCAGAAGGGGCAGGACGCATAGATACGGCTACTTCCTATTACGGCGGATATGTCAGCACAGCTGAAGGCGGCAGGCATGAAGATGTAAAAACAAGCATGGGCATAGTCCTTATAAACACGGGGAGCAAGAAAAGCACTGCAGAAACTGTAGGCTCGGTAAGGAAGCAATACGAAGAGAACAGAGAAAAGACCGAGAAGATACTCAACGAGATAGAGAAGTGTTCCATAAAGGGGCTTGAAGCTCTAAAAAAATCAGATCTTCCTGAAGTTGGCAGATTGATGTATGAAGACCAAATGCTCTTAAAAGAATTAGGCGTATCAAGTGACGGGCTAGACCGTGCCGTCGAGGTATGCATGCGCAATGGGGCATACGGCGCAAAGCTAAGCGGAGGTGGAGGCGGAGGCATGGCTATAGCAATACATAAAAATCCCAAAATGCTCGTAAATGCAGCAGAAGCAGAAGGATTCGCTTCTTACCTTGCTGAGGTTGCGTTTGAAGGCGCAAGCTACTATCTCAAGAAGTGAAAAAACCAACAAAAAGAGAGGAAAAAGGAGATATGCCGACGGGAAGCTATGGGAATCCTATTATCCGATAGTTTTTAATAGTTAATCTATCCATCTATAATCGCTAAAACGGCAAATAAGGAGATATAAATGGGAATATTTGACAAACTGGGACAGGGCTTTGGCTCGCAGAAAGGTATGAATATAGAAGAGTACATGACTTCGGCCGAGATGGAAGATGTAGATCTTCTCCATGAGCCAGCAGACATGTATGTAAAGCCAGTTACAATAACAAGCGAGAGAGACATTGAGCTCATAGAACAGGAAATAAACAAGAAGAATATAATTCTTCTAGATATAAGCGAACTCAATAAGAGGCCTAACACAAGGAATACCATAATAGGAAATCTCAAAACATTCGTAGAGAAGATAAACGGAGATATCGGCCAGATAAATGAGAACAGGGTATTGATAACTCCTACAAAAGTCAAGATAATAAAAGGCAAGAAGCCGGGCAGCAAGTGAGTTACTTAAATGCAGTTATCACTGCATGAAGCTCGCTTCTGTTAAGGCGTGCCCTCCTTATCATCTTTGCAAATATATTTCTGACGGCTTTTCTATTCCTTATTCTTTTTTTCTTTATTATCTCTTCAAAGGCAATATTGAGCCTTTTTATCTCTTCAGCTGTAGGCCTCTCAGCTCCTATATGTCCGTAGTTTTCAGATCTCTCCTTCCTAAACGAGTATAGCATTATAGCAAGAGCATGTGATATGTTAAGCACAGGATATTCTGGATTTGCAGGTATATGCACCAACATGTCGCATTTCTCAAGTTCATCCCTGTTCAGTCCTTTGTCATCCCTGCCTATGAGCAAGCCTATTACTCTGTCCTTATCCTTAAACGATCCTATCTTCTTTACCGCTTCTTCAAGAAGATACTCTTTTTCATTGAGTCTTTCTCCGATGCGCCATATGCCTGAAGTTCCCACTACCATATCACAATCTTCAACTGCTCTATCCAGTGATTCGACTATATTGGCATTTCTGAGGAGACCAACACCATGCTTTGAGAACATTATTGCTTTCTTCCCCAGTATATTCGCCCTCGGCTTTACGAAAACGAGCCTCTCCACCCCGAAATTCTCCGAAACCCTGGCTATGTAACCCACATTCAATTGATACTTAGGGTCAACAATAATAACTTTCAGTAACATGTAAAAAAATACGAAGTTAATAATTAAATGGATATACCTTTGCAGCAGGCCACTTCCAAACCCGCAGTCAGCATAGTTCACAAATGCAATATTTCAATGCCTAATCCTGAAATTCCTCCGCTGGATAATCTTAAAAGGTTATATAAACTTTTAACACCACTTGATACTCAAGGTGTATAATAATGGCACAGCAAAGCAATCAGGCATCTATAGCAGAGGCACAGGCGCAGCTACAGTATCTTTATAATGTGTATACACAGCAACACGGTCTTCTTGAAAATGAACTTGCAGCACTCAGGATGACATCTGCCGCAATAACAAGAAATATCGAAACGCTGGAAAACAAGGAAAGGCTGTCAGGTTCAAAAATCCTGATCAACGGAGAAGGCGGAGCATATTTCACAGCGACAATGGATTCTATAGATAAAATACTGGTATACGTGGGCGCCGGCTATCTTATTGAAAAAGAGGCCTCGCAGGCACTGGATTACCTCAAAGCAAACTACAAAAAGCAGGACGAGATTATAAGGAAACTCAATGCAGACAAGCAGAGCGTAGAGAAAGAGCTGGTCTCCATAACCTATAATCTCTCACAAATGGAACAGCAGCGTCAATGAATGAGATGAAATTCCATGTTTGAAGGACTTAAGAAGAAATTCTCAAGCTTTATAAACTCTGTATCTAAAAAAGAGGAAGAGGTAGCCGAAGAAGAAGAGAAGCATAAGGAAGAGCCATCTGCTGCAATAAAAAAAGTCGAGACTGAATCGCCAGAGAAGCCTGAAAGGCTATCAATCATCACTGAAAAAACTCCTCCAAAGTATGAAAGCGAGAAGACCGATTCTAAAAGCGGAGAAACAATACTCGGCAAGGATCCAGCGTCCATCATTGGTCTAAGCAAGAACGAAGAACATGAAGACACAAGGGAAAAACCCATTCTAGAGAAAGAGAGGAGATCCGAAACTCTCAAAACACGAGAGGAAAAAAAGAGCCCGGAAGAAAAGCTATCGCGTACAGGCAGTCAGGAGATTCCAAGAAGAACAGAGCGCGAGGGCCCAAAAGTAGGCATAGGGACAAGGCTCAAAAGCGTCTTCCTAAACGAAGTAAAGATAAAATCAGGTGACATAGACCCTTTCATGGAGGAATTGAGAATCTCACTTCTCGAGTCTGATGTAAACTATGATGTTTCAGAAAAAGTTGTTGAAAAGATTAAGAGCGAGCTTCTCTCAAATCCAATACCAGCAAAGGAGATAAACAAGGAGATAAAGGCAATAATAAAACGGTCAATACTCTCCATATTAAGCCATGTATCGACAAAGAGCCTGGTAGAGATCGCATCGGACAAGAAAAGAAACGCAGAGCTTCCACTTAAAATACTATTCATAGGACCAAACGGGGCCGGAAAGACAACGACTATAGCAAAGATAGCGGATCTCATGTCTAAAAATGGATTCTCATGCCTGATATCGGCAAGCGATACCTTCCGCGCGGCTGCAGTCGAACAAACAGTGCATCACGCAAATAAACTTGGAATCGAAGTGATAAAGGGAAAGTATGGTGCAGATCCAGCAAGCATAGCTTTTGATGCTGTCGCACATGCGAAAGCGGCAGGAATAGATATAGTATTGATAGATAGTGCGGGAAGGCAGGAGACCAATAAAAATCTCATGGAAGAGATGAAAAAGATGGTCAGGGTTGCAAATCCTGATCTAAAGATATTCATAGGCGAGGGAATAGCAGGCAACTCATTGATTGAACAGGTACACCAATTCAATGAAATAATTAAGCTTGATGGGATAATCCTAACAAAGCTAGATGCCGACGCTAAAGGAGGCAATACCCTCTCCATACTCAGCGAGACAGATATACCTGTTCTATATTTTGGCATTGGTGAGAAATACGAAGACCTTATGCCTTACGACCCTAATTTTATAATCGACAATATGATACCAAACTGACAGCAGATAAAACACGTTCTTATGGCTGCGTCGACTGCATGAACCTGAATCTGGAGAAAACACATGTTGTTTGCTACTGGGAGTATGTCAGATTCAAATCAACATTTAATATCGTGAGCGGCAAATCCTACATGCTTTACGGCGGGATGAAAGCAAATCGCTATAATAAGGAATATAATACCGATGTACATATATAAAAGTGATGCAATGGAACTGACAAGAGCCTACAAATTCAGGATCTATCCCGATGCCACAAGGCAGGCAGAGATAGACGAAAGGCTGATTCTCGCACAACAGTTCTACGACAAGATTCTTGAGAAGGAAGCCCACACCGTTTACGGGTGGGAGGACGTCACATAAATTTGGATTCTTATCTGCATGGTGTTATACTTGAAAACCGAAATATTCGTCTCAAAAATAAATTTCCTGAGAGTAGTAGACGAAAACGGAAATGCAGACGAATCCTTATTTCCAAAAGATCTCGATTCCGGCACTCTTGTTCGCATGTATCGCCTGATGCTTCTATCAAGGGAGTTTGATGCCAAGGTTCTGAGCCTCCAACGACAGGGAAGAGCAGTCACATATGCTCCCCTTCTCGGAGAAGAGGCAACACAGATAGGCAGTGCACTTGCAATGAGGCCATCCGATATATTCGTGCCTTCATTCAGGCAGCATGGGGTATTCATTGCAAGAGGCATGCCTATGGATATCATGCTTGTCTACTGGAGAGGCTACGAGGAAGGCAATATAATTCCAAAAGAGGTAAACGGAACCCCGATAATTGTGCCTGTATCAACACAGCTTCCGCATGCGGCGGGAATGGCATTTGCCCAACTATACAACAAAACCGGAGCCTCTGTATTAGTATATGTAGGTGACGGAGGTACATCCGAAGGGGATTTTTACGAGGCCATAAATTTTGCAGGCGTATGGAGGCTGCCTCTTATTGTCATAATAGAAAACAACCAATGGGCAATATCCGAGCCGAGATCAAGGCAGACTGCATCACAGACACTTGCGCAGAAGGCAGTCGCTGCCGGAATTGATTCCATACAGGTTGATGGGAATGACGTGATCGCTGTATACTCTGCAACGCGGGATGCGATACTCTCTGGAAAACCTACTGTCATAGAATGCATAACATACAGGATGGGTCTGCATACGACATCAGATGACCCTACAAAATACAGGACCGATTCGGAACTAGAGGCCTGGAAGCAGAAAGACCCTATTTCACGAATGAAGAAATACCTGGAATCAAAAAACCTATGGAATGAAGAGATGGAGAAAAAAGCAGCTGCGGAAGATGCCGCATTGATAGACAATGCAGTCGAAACGGCAGAAAAGTTCAAGCCTAACCCAAGGAGTATCTATGAGCATGTATATAGCTACATGCCTGAGACTCTCAAAGAAGAGCTTGATGAAGCCGAGGCAAATAATTTCTGGCAAGGTGTGACTGAATGATGGCAAATATGGTTACTGCGATTAACAATGCATTAGAGCAGATAATGACAGAAAACGAAAAAATAGTCCTTCTCGGCGAAGACATAGGAATAGATGGCGGAGTTTTCAGGGTAACCGAGGGTCTCATAAATAAATTCGGAGAGCGGAGAGTAATAGACACGCCTCTGGCAGAATCAGGGATAATAGGAGCATCAATAGGCATGGCACTTTCAGGCATGCATCCGATACCAGAGATACAATTTGCAGGTTTCATGTTTCTGGGCTTTGGCCAGCTTATAAACCACGCATCAAGATTCAGATCCAGAACAAGATCGACTATGAGCCTTCCAATGGTAGTAAGGACTCCTGTAAGCGGAGGAGTAAGGACTCTGGAACACCATTCCGACAGTCCTGAAGCATATTACTCACATATAGGTGGCCTGATAGTCGTAGAGCCTTCGAACCCATATGATGCAAAAGGCCTTTTGATAAAAGCCTCAAGAATGAATGACCCTGTCATCTTCCTTGAGCCTACAAAACTCTACAGGCTCTTCAAGCAGGAAGTTCCGGAGGAGATGTACGAGATTCCGATAGGCAAAGCAAACCTGATCCGGGAAGGCGAAGACCTTACCATAATAACATACGGCACAATGCTTCATGAAGTTACAAGTGTAGTCAAGAAGAAGAACCTGAATGCGGATGTGATAGACCTCAGGACAATAAATCCTATTGACGAAGCTGCTATACTCAAAAGTGTAAGAAAGACAGGAAGGGTCGCAATTGTGCACGAAGCATCGCTAAGTTTTGGGGTGGGAGCTGAGATAGCCGCAAGAATTGCAGACAAGGCTATATTTGACCTCAAGGCTCCAATAGTCAGGGTAGGTTCAGCAAGTCTCCCATATCCATTTCCCGGTTATGAAAACTACCACATTCCAAACGAGGCCAAGATCTCAAAGGCAATAGACCGCCTTATGACTTCTTGAATGGATTGGAGGAAAATCGGGCTCTCTGAGCAGGATGGTGTTATAAAATGAAAGAACTTAAATTTGTCGATGTCGGAGAAGGAATAACCGAAGGCCAGATAAGAGAATGGCTTGTCAAGGATCTTGAAACGGTAAGAGAAGACCAACCTGTAGTCAAAGTTGAAACGGACAAGGCCATAGTAGATGCTCCTGCTCCTATATCTGGCATTATAAAAATAAACATCTCTTCAGGCTCTAAAGTAAAGGTTGGAGAGACTATCGCATATATAGGGACAAAGGAGGAAATCGGAGCGATAGGGAAAGGCGTTTCCGCTCCAATCCGGAGCGACACATCTGAAGAAAAAACAGGAAAAACAATAGGCAAGGAAGAGAGCGCCTCCAACGCAGTCGAAAATGCAAATCCTGGTAACACAAAAGGGGAAAATACAGTCTCTGGTGCTTCTAGCCATCCCCAGCAGATACTCGCTACCCCCTCTGTAAGAAAACTTGCAAGGGAGCTAAATATAGATCTCTCTAAGATTCGCGGAACAGGGCCAAACGGGAGGATAACAGAAGAAGATCTCAATCTCAAAACCACTCAAAAATCTCAAAGTGAAGCATCCACCCAGCCTAAGGCAGTTCCTCCAAACAATCCAAGCCAGAATAGCAGCGAGAGAATAGAACGTGTACAAATGTCAATGACGAGAAAGACCATAGCTAAGAACATGGAACTGTCGTGGACAATCCCAAGGGCAACCCATATGGAGATGATAAACACAACACGATTGTTCTCAATAGTTGAGAATTCTAAAGCCGATATGCAATCTAAAGGGATCAAGCTCACCTTCATGCCCTTTATAATAAAGGCTATAATAGAGGCCTTGAAGGATAGTCCCGGATTCAATGCAAGCTATGACAAGGAAAAAAGCGAGATAATAATAAAGAGATATTACAACATCGGGATTGCCGCAGAAGGCCCTGATGGCCTCAAGGTTGTTGTAATAAAAGATGCAGACAAAAAACCAATAATAAAGATAGCCGAGGAGATACAAGAGCTCGGACAGAAGGTGAGGGACCGAACCGTATCAATAGACGAGATGCGCGATTCCACAATAACGTTGACAAACATAGGAAGTCTCGGCGGAGGCTATCTGGCAGTTCCCATGATAAACTATCCTGAAGTCGCAATAATAGGCGCAATGAGGATGAGGGAGATGCCTGCAGTTGAAGAAGGGAGAGTAGTGGTACAGCGCATAATGCCAATGTCTGTGACCTTTGACCACAGAGTGGTAGACGGCGCTGATGCGGTAATCTTCATGAATGCCATAAAGAAATATCTCGAAGATCCTGATTTTTTAGAGATGTTATAACAAACATGCATATCTGATACCGAAAGGCCACTGCAACGCTTCCTATTTTATGTCTATGCTGGGTTTCAGGGGAAGTGCCCTGTCTGCCCTTGAAGATTCAGACTCTCCCTCTCTTTCTATTTCGACAGGGATTCCCAGAGCTTCCCGGATATAATCTCTGGCTTGCATATATACATCAAACTCTTCTTCCTGTGTGAGATTTTCCACAGGCAGGGATTCTATCTTCTTAAGCATTGAGGAGACATACTTCGATGCCTTCTCCATATCTACGGCATTCTCCTTTTTCACATACTCCATTATCTCAGGCATTTTCTTCATTGTTCTTATCCTTTCATTCAGCTTCCGCTTCCAATCATCAGCAACTATTATCCTTGCATTTTCTATCTTGGAATCCGATTTCTTGGATATGAGCAGATATATCTCCTTCATATCACGTATCAAATCCTCAGTCAGATTCTCGTAAAGCTCTATCTTGTCGCTTATCATAGCCTCTTCGGCATCCTTCCATCTCTCGGAGGAGACAAGGTTTGAATTGCCAAGCCTATGCCAAAGCTCTTCTGCCATATATGGCGTTATCGGCTGCATCATCAATGCCATGTTGGAAAGATATTCTCTCACCACTATCCCGTTTTTTCCTCCTCTTGAAGTGTACCTCTTCAATTCAAGCACTGAATTGTAGAGTGTGTTAATAAGCACCTCCCTGAGCTCCAGTTTTTCATATGCAGCCGCAACAGTTTTAATTTTTCTATTCATTCTTGAATAAAGCCAGAAGTCTATATTTTTGAGCTCCCCTGCAGGATACTTCTCAGAATCGCCGCATAAGCTAAAGATATATTCAAAACGATCCTTTACTCCGTTTATAGCTTCATAATTATAATCGGAGTCGCTTATAAGATCCGCTCCGCCTATTACGACTGCACGCACCGGGTCCACTCCATTCTCCTCAAGGCCTTCTATCAGTGGAGTTATATTTCCCAGGCTCTTGCTCATCTTCTCACCCTCACTCAGGACTACCCCGCTTACAACTATCTGCTTGGGCCATCTCTCCTTCCCGAATACGGCAATATGGTTGTAGAGATACATTGTCAAATGGTTAAATATGAGGTCAGGTCCGGAATGCCTTGATGTCTCCCTATACCAATATTCAAACGATTCCCTAGATTTTTGAATTATGGATGTTTCAATACCTGTTGACCTTGAAACGGATTCAAGCTCTCCTTTCCCAAGAAAGACAAAATCAAAAAATTCAGCTTTCAGCTTCTCCGGGTCAACTTTTTTTATGGTGTTAGATATGGTATAAAATGACATGTATATTGTGGAATCAGAAAGCGATTCTATTATCTTCTCCCTGTCAAACGGAAACTTTGTACCAAGTCCCTGGGATCTGACAACAGCCCTAAGGTCTATCCAGTCAACAGCAGAGGCTAACGCATTCCTTATCTTTTCAGGGAGTACACGCATCTCCTTAAGATACTCCCGTACATCGTCCTTCCATTCCCTGTTTCCGTAATTTATGAACCACTGGTTATCAACCACCTTGACAACCACCGGAAATCCGCATCTGCAGAAAACCTGCGATTCGTTCATGAGCATATAAAGATCCGTTGCTCCTCCTTCTTTCTTGAGTTTTTCAGCGATAGCCTTCCTCGCCTCAGCAACTCCCATTCCTTCATATCCTTTGACTGACATTCTTCCCGTATGCAGCTCCTCTTTGTATTCGAGCTTTGTAGCCAGCTCTATTATGTCGTTGCCTGCGGAGTGATCAGCACCAAAAGCCTCAAGATATGCCATAGCAGGTATCTCCTTCTTTTCAGGAATCTTTTTTATCTCTGAAGGCACGGCAGACCTTCCAACTTCAACATCAATGACCTTTATCGGCTTGATTTCTCCGATATTATAACCTTCGCTTCTCAATCTCTCCAGTGCAACATAATCAAAAGGGGCATGACCCGGAACACTCATAACAAGCCCTGTGCCTAGTTTTTCATCTACAAAAAAACCAGGAAAAATAGGTATAGAAACATCTGTTTCCGGGTTTATGCATCTCATGACAAGAAGTTCTCTGCCATCAAATTCCCGGACAACTTCCATCTTGAATTGGTATGCAAGGCTCTCCGCTGCGGCTTTGGCAAGAATATACTCGCCTTCCTCTCCTTCAACCCTGCAGCTGACATACTTCGAATTCTGATTTATAAAAAGGTTGGTAACCCCTCCTACGGTTTCAGGCCTGAATGTAGCGCATACCGCATATCTATCCGAATTCTCAATCCTGAACTTTATTGCTGTAACCTTCTCTATTTCAGGCTCAACATCCCTGCGTGTATCATGCATCCCTACTGCATTATTCTCATTCGGGCACCATCCTACCGGGTGCTTTCCAACGGTAAGGTATCCTTTTTTATTAAGTATGTCGAACTGCCATTCCACCATCTTGCTAAAGGCAGGGTCTGTAGAGACAAACTTTCTCCTCCAGTCTATGCTGTATCCTGCCTTTTTCATGCCTCTCTGTATCTCCTCTATAAAATACCTTGTTATAAAAACAGGATCAGTCATCTTTGCTATGTCTTCTTCAGGTATATGAAATACTTTGAGGTCATTGATTAATCCCCTGTCTCCCGACTTTATCCTCTTTGCGAGGGCTAAAACAGGCGTTCCAGTAGCATGGAATCCCATAGGGTAGAGGACATTGTATCCCCTCATTCTCTTGTATCTTGAAAGCGCATCGGCAGTTCCATATGTGCGCAGGTGGCCTATGTGCTGCGGCCCGTTAGGATATGGGAATGCAGCCGTGACAAAATAGGAATTCCTGTGGTCGGTTTCGCTTTCAAACAGATGCGAGTCTTCCCACGCCTTCCTCCACTTCTCTTCTATCTCCTGGTAATTAATCATAAACTCATTATATAACCTCATTGCATAAATATTAATATTGCTTCTTCGATTCTTCAGGATGCGATAGCTATAAATAGATTATTCTACTATTAGAATAGTGTAATTTTATACCATGTGCTACGATGCTACCTGATAATTCAGCGGAATACAACATAAGCAAGCATATAGACAACTCACTGAGGAACTGGATGCTCAAATTCGTAATTCTAAACAGAATATCAAGAAAAGAATCATATCCATACGACCTATACAAAAAATTAAGGGAGGCTAACCTCCCGGTGCTCAACTCAGTCAGGAAGAGCGAGGTATACAATGTCCTCAATTCCCTTGAATCTATAAAACTTGTCGAAGCCGAATTGAAGGTCTCTGGAAAACGAATCCAGAAGAAATACCATATAACAAAGGAAGGCGCCGCAGTGAACCTGAAGACCAAGCTAAAAATGAAGAAGAACATATCAAATATAAAAGCGTTGATGGATTATGAGTCAGTCTGACCAATACTCTATTGAAATATTCAGTCTCCAGAAGAAATTCGGAGACTTCGAAGCTGTAAAAGACATAAGCTTCAAAATCAAGAAGGGAGAGATATTCGGAATACTGGGGCCAAACGGAGCCGGAAAGACCACCACGCTGAATATGATACTGGGCCTTCTGCATCCTACTTCCGGGAAGATAATAATAGAAGGCTATGACAATTCAAAGGAAAACAGTAAGATAAAACAGCTCATCGGTTTCATGACCCAGGAGACTGTAGTGGACAGCTATCTCACTGCAAGGGATAATCTCCGGATATTCGCAAGGCTTTACCACATCCCTGAGAATAGGATAGAAGAGAAAGTAAACCATGCCCTTGACGAAGCAAACCTTATCTCATTCGCAGATGTTGCCGCAGGCACATTCTCAGGAGGAATGCAGAGAAGGCTCAATCTTGTAAAATCCATGATTCAGGAACCCAAGATACTGATACTAGATGAACCTACAACCGGCCTGGACATACAGAGCCGTGTCGGAATGTGGGAAGAGATAAAACGCCTTAGGAGCAAAGGCATAACCATAATACTAACTACACAATATCTTGAGGAAGCCGACCAGCTATGTGACCGCATAGCAATAATCGATCATGGAAAAGTCATGGCCATCGGCACAGCATCCGAGCTGAAAAAGACAGTAGCAAAAGGCAATCTCCTCAGCATCAAGGTAAACCAAGACGAAAGAGAGAAGACAGCAAAGATCCTCAAATCCAAGCTGAAGATGGAATACGAGGAGAAGGATGACCTCTTTGTGCTTACCAACAATATAGACATGGACATGATGATAAAGGTAGCTGAAGAACTCAGAAGGAATAAGATAGATGTCCAGACAATCGGCATGCATCTTCCTACGATGGATGATGTATTCATGAAGCTAACCGGGTCCAGCATAAGAGACTCAACAGGAGACCAGAAGGCCGGAAAGAACATGGCCAAGATGGGCCTGATAGGGAGGAGATGAGATGGGACTTCTATACGACTCAATAACAATATTCAAAAGGGAGATGCTGATATTCAAGAGCAATCTCAGGACAAATATAATCCGCTCGATGATGTTTCCCCTCATCATAATCATCTTTTTAGGCAATCTGGGCAGCAGCGTCAACAACATACCTGTAGCTGTAGCAAATTATGCAAACAGCCAGGTATCGAACCGGTTTATGAACAGTCTGGAATCAGGAAGCACGCTTAATATCAAGGCAGTGACAAACGAGCAGGAAGGCCTGGCGATGCTTCGTGCCGGAAGCATATCCTCATTGATAGTCATACTGCCGTCCTTCCCGAAGAGCACAGATGGCCAGCCCAGCGTATACGTATATTATGCTACAAGCCAGTTCTCAGAATCCGGTGTGGCAATACCCTTCATAGAAAATACAGCAGCCGAATACAGCAGAGGACAGGTTAGCAGCGTCTCGATACAAAGCGATGTGAATGCAGTCTCGACACAGGGAACAAACAGCAGCTACAGGGACTTTTTGATAGCCGGAGTGATACTGTTTTCTGTAGCGTTTGGTGCAGTCTTCGGAGGAGGCATGTCCATAATAGTCGACAGGCAGCTTGGCAACATAAAATCCTTCCTCATAACTCCAATAAACAAGAATGCCATAGTCTTAGGAAAACTCTTTTCAGGAACCCTTCAATCCATGATATACGGGATACTTGCCCTCGGACTAGGCCTGGTTCTAGGCGGAAGCGTGGCGATGGGCGTGGCCGGGCTCATATGGATAATTCCACTGATACTCTTTGTAGGCGCAGCATTCAGCGGCATAGCAATAATGCTCGGCTCAAGGATAAAAACCATAGAAGTATACACCATAGTGGCACAGTCTATAACAATGCCTGCATGGTTCCTTTCAGGCGCATTCTTCCCGTCGTCTTCGTTTCCTCCCATCCTTCAGCCGTTTAATATAGGCGACCCGCTTACATATGCGACAAATGGCATAAGGAGCGTCATGTTGAATGGATACTTCCCCGTAGGGCAGATCATCCTTGACTTCAGTGTTGTTATAATATTTGCAATATTGGGCATCATAATAAGCTTCGCCCTATTCAAGAGCACTATAGACTAAATGGCTCAGACTTTATGCTTAATGAAAAATGAAATAATGTGATAACATGGAAAAACGAATATGGATCTATCTTTTGATATCGATAGCAGCAATGACTGCTGTGCCGATTCTGCATGCAGCGTCTGTGGCCGCTTCGCAGGGTGGCGTAGATGCTCTCTCAGTTTACAATCTGCAGATAGCTCCCAATCCGATATACGCAGGAGACAACGTCACAATAAGCCTGCAGCTCTATGACTCGTATACATACACGCTTAACAACATAAATCTTGAATTGGAGGGAAGCTACCCCATACTGAATGTCTCGCCTTCAAGCCCATACCTGCTCAGCAGCGCAGGGCCCGGACTTTACGGAGGATCAACATCGTATTTTACCTATGTCATACACATACCCAAGAACACTCCATCCGGAAATTACTCGCTTAATCTTGTTGCAACATACCAGACCACGCAGACAACTTCGGGAGTTTCGACTACAGTGACCGGATCTTCTATAATGCCCATAAATTTCTATGTGCATGGAAATCCTCACATAAAGGTAAACCCATCAGCGCAAGATATGGTTCCAGGGGAATCTTCGCAGGTTATTTTCTCACTTGTAAATTCGGGATATGGGAAAGCCAGGAATGTTACGGTAAGCCTTGAGAACACAAGCGACTTCTCAGTAATAGGCTCAAAGAATTTCTTCGTTGGAATCATACCTGCAGAAGGATCTGGAGTGGTGACAGCCACCTACCTTGCCAATAGCAGGATAGCTAATGGCACATATTACCTGCCTCTGCTAGTCTCATACCAATCCTCGGAAGGCACTGAATACAACCAGAGCATAAACCAGACCATAAATGTCAAGATCCAGAATCCCGATCTTGTAGCCTCAATAGTCGCTGCAAACCCATCTACTCTATATTCGGGTTATAACCAATCGCTTCAGATAAGCGTACAAAACATAGGATACGGGACAGCCAAAAACGTAAGCCTTATTCTTGCACCTAAAGGAGGAATAAGCCTTCTCAGCTCATTGAACAACTTCTTTATAGGAAGCATCTCCCCGGGCCAGTCGGTTACCGAGAGCGTGCTTGTGGCAGCGAGCAACTATACCGGAGGAAGCGCAGGGCTGACTGCTGAAATGAACTACTACTCTACAAACTACGAGAGCGCTTTCAGCAAGGAACAGGACTTGAACATAAGCATAGCTCCTTCGGCCACATTCGAGATAGAAAATTCGACATACCATCTAATTCCGGGAGAGACCGCAGTTCCTATAAACTTCACCATAACAAACACCGGAACTACAACAGCGGAGGGATTGCAGCTCAACTTCCAAAGTACATATCCAATAACACCCGTCTCGGGAAGCGGCTACATACAAGATCTTGCGCCAGGCCAGACAAAGGAAGTGACTTTTATAGTCAGCGTAGACTCAAGGGGAACCCCGGGAACCTATCCCGTAACCGTATATGAGACGTGGAAACAGCCTGACGGAGCTGCCCAGCAGACCTACAGCGGTTCTAGCAGCTATTTTGCAGATGTCAGCAGTGGAACTTCAAGCGGAATTTCCGCATATGAGAACTACATTATTGCCATCATTGTGGTTGTAGTGATAGCAGTTGTCGTGTATAGGAGATTCTTAAAGGGAGACTCACAGAAAAAGAAGACGCCGAAGGCGCTTTGAGAATGGAGATCGCCGGTATTCTGAGGCCGCCTTTCCAGAGAGAAATCGATGGAAACGGCCCCAGGCATACTGGAAATAATGCTGGAAAAGATGAATCTGCTTGATCTTTTTTGCCTGGCATTAGATGCAAAATATCTGTGATGCTATTGAAACAGATCAAAGAATCCTCTCTCCGATTTTTTTGTATTTCATAGCACACATAATAACATACGCAGTATGGGGTGTATCTCTTTGACGAGCCGCCATAATATAACTATCAAGCTCCAAATCCGGCATATAAACCAAAAGTATTTATCTTTGAGCATTCAGACAAGTAGTAATGTGTCTTGATGGAATATAGCGAAAGTGAAAGGACCTCGCTCGCAGTTGCAGCAGGAGTTGTGATTTTCAGCATAATAGCGATACTTGCATATGTATACACTGGAGGCGGAGTAATCTTCTATGCGATTGCTATAATAACGCTATGCCTTGAGCTATACATGTCATTGAGAATATCCAGAGACAAGAAGAGCTCTGAAGAAAAGGACCAGACAAAGCCAAAGCCTAAACAGAAGAAGGAGAAGAAATAGCAGATAGGATAGAATGGAGAAACTCATAATAGCGGAAAAGCCCAGCGTAGCACTGAGAATAGCACTATCCCTGAGCGATACTAAACCTAAGACAAATGTATTAAACCAGGCAGTATATTACGAATTTGAGCGGAAGGGCGAGAAGATATATGTCGTTCCTGCAGCAGGACATCTCTTCTCCCTGCACCAGAAAGAGAAGGGTTACACCCTTCCGACATTCGATATAGAATGGGCTCCTTCTTACAAAGTGAACAAGAATGCATACTTTACCAAGAAGTATCTTGATACAATTGAGATCATAGGGAGAAAGTGCTCCTTCTTTATAAACGCCTGCGACTACGACATAGAAGGCACTATAATAGGCTCAAATCTGATAAAAGATATAATAAACAGGGATCCGAACAAGGAGCTGGCGGAGAAAACGCCAAATCTCGGTAGAATGAGGTTTTCAACAACTACAAAGCCTGATCTTGAACAGGCATATGAGAATCTTGAGAAATTCGATTACAACAACATGTATGCAGGGGAGTCAAGACATATGCTTGACTGGATATGGGGCATAAACATGAGCAGGGTTTTGATGAATTCCCTCTATCTTGCAGGAGTCAAAAAGATAATGAGTATAGGCAGAGTTCAGGGACCTACCCTGGGAATACTCTCAAAACGTGAGCTTGAGATAAAGAACTTCGAGTCTGAGCCTTTCTGGACAGTAATAGTGAAATTCAAGGGAATTGATTTTCAGAACAAAAAAGGAAACATGTTCGAGAGAAAGGATGCCGAGTCTGCATTGGCGGAGACCGAAAGAAGCAAGGTCGAGGTAAAAGAAATCAATGAAAGCCTTGAGACAAGGTATC
>JAKBPE010000004.1 GCA_021829835.1 bacterium | reverse complement strand
AATGGCAAAATCCAGTTTCAGATCATACCGAATAGCTCACTTCAGCGTGAAATCGTCGACAAATTAAGATTATCGAAGTACCTACCTGTTTACACTACATTGTCAAAATGAGTTCAGAAACATAGGTTATTAATTCTCGGAATAACTTCAAATCGTTATCTAAATTCTTTATTTTTTCTGCATCTTTTTTAAGTTGGACTAGTTCTTCCTCGTGTTTCTTGTTTATATCTTCAATGTAGGCTGCTTTTTCATTTTTCTCTCTTTTTATCTCTTCTTCGAGTTCTGTTATTCTTGCATCTTTTTTGCTGATTTCTGTTGCAATTGCTTCCGACTGTCCATCTAACTCTTCGTTGCCTAGTCCAGTAGGTTTCCATCCCAATTTCTTAGCAAATCCCCTTATAACCTCAATTAGTTTTGACAACGAATCACCACTATAAACATTAAAGCCTCTGCCGATTGTTGCCTTTTTTGCGAAAGGAGCTTGGTATCTATTTACCAATCTTATGAACCGTTCATTATTTTCTTTATTCTTTGTTAAATGCGCTTCTCCTATGCTTGCAACGCTTCTCTTGCTAACTATCTCTGCCTCTTCACTTACATAGGGGTCATCAAGCACTGCTGGCTTTGAGAAGTCATGCTTCGAGCGAGTCTCGCCCACCTTTTCTTTATCTTTAGCCAAATCAACACAAAAGCAATCAGTCGAAACACATATTTAAGTTTATACTATCGAATAATTAGTGAGGAGAATATGGCAGAAGTATGTCGACTGGATGCTAATATTAAATAGCCTTATTTCCAACAACTTCTTTCATATCGTTCCAAATGTCAGGGTGCTTCTTTTCAACTATCTTTAGGAAAGCCATTATATTCTCAGACCAGTTTTCTATCTCCTTAACCTTGTCTTCTGATAGTATATTTTCCCTTAGTTCCTTTTCATTAAAAGGCGTTTTGCATCTTTGGCATAGTTTGGAAAAGTAAGGATTTTACTTCGCCGCATTTTGCACATATTTTGAGTGTCTCTCCTTCCTTATTGCTGGTTTTTATTCCATACATCCTTTCCAGAACACTATTTTCCACATCTGCGTTGCTAAGATTAACATATGTCTTTACCATCCTAGAATCATCAGCCCATCCCGCTATTCTTCTGAGGTTACTTTCACCTAGGCCATGTTTTGCCATTTCCGTGAACCTCTGATGCCTTAGTAGATACCAGTGGACATTTTTCTTTAGACCTATCTTCTTGCATAGCCGTTTTAGTCTAATCCTCATTACATCATAGCTTACGGAAACTATCTCGTTCCCTGCACAGAAATACCATAGATTCGCATCTGGCTTTTCACTGAGTGGATGGGTCTCTATGAATTGCCTTAGATTGTTGGCGTACCATACGATAGGTACTATTCTTTGACCAGTTTTGCCCTTTAAGGAGAGCCTTGCTCCGTAGGCATTGAAACTTACATTCTGTATCTTGAGAGTCAATATCCTCCCTATTCTTGCCTCAGACTCATAAACAAGGTTTAGGAATAGTTTTGTTTGAGGGTCATCGCTCCCATTTAGTAGCCTCTCTAACTCCTTTTGAGATAGAAGGTAATCTGGCATCATTGAGTTCTTTGGGGTCTTTCGCTTGATTCTCAAGCTTAAGCCGAGCTTGTATCTCAGATTGAGCCAACTAGCAAAGTTGCTTAGGATGCCCACATAGGTGTATTTAGTCCAGTCTTTCCACTCAGGGTTGTTATTAATCCATATTACAATCTTCTCTATGCGTTCTTCGGATAGTCCTTTCATGTCATAGTCGAAGTTGCTTAGGAGATGCCATAACAAGTCGAGTACCATGTTAAGCCTATGACTGCTGACATTCTCCGCTTTCTTGATTTGTAGGTATCCAAGAACAAGTCCCTTGCCAGCTTCGTTAAAGGTAGGACTATTCTTAAGCCTGCCTAGTTTGCTGGCAAAGTTGGTCCCCCACCTGTCCATGTATGAATATGTGTTTAGGTTCTTCTTAAAACCCATGTCGGGATTCGAACCAATTATAAGACGCCTTGGCCGGGATTCGAACCCGGGTCGCAGCCGTGACAGGGCCGTATGCTGGACCACTACACTACCAAGGCATTATCTGAGATATGTCTAAAGAACTATAAAAACCCTACTGTATAATGGGCTGTGGGACACAAGTCCATAACTACTGCTTGGAACCTTTGTTATCGGTTATCACGAGGTAAACTTCTTTACCTGTGTACTCTTTAGGGCAATCCACTTTTGCTCCAGTACCAAACGGAGTAACCCGCTTTATCATAAACCCAATGATCCCACGGACCTTTAACTCTGTCGTCTTCTCCATTTTTACTCTTCTCATGTACTCACAATAATATATATTAAATATATATTTAAATACCTATGCTTTGAATAATAAACAGGTGGTTAAATGATAACGAACAGGCAGTTTGACGAATTTAAGAGAGAATTCAACACCATAACCGAGATATACAGAAGGGAGTTTTCCGAAGAAAAGAAGAGGGACTGGAGGACGTATGAACAGCAGTGGGCGTTGAGGATAAAGACGGCCACGAAGGAGATAATGCCAGTGATAGAAGAGGCTGACAGTGTCATTGTGAAAGCACCGCCTTTTGGCCATCCGGTCGAGATAAACGCGAAACAGAAGGTGCTGATACTGTTGCTGAAGGACATATTCCAGCTCAGCAACAGGAAGATGGCGAACCTGCTCTTGTTCTTTTCCGCGCTCACCGGAATTGACACCAGTTACAAGACGATAGAAAGGGCGTATTCGGATCCGATAGTCAGAATGATCATACACAACATGTTCATCATCATGATTAGGCGGAAAGGAATCTGCAGCACTGATGTAACTGGAGACGGGACCGGATCAGCCTGACCATAACGAAACACTACAGGAGTATAAGGGAGAAGGAAGGCGAGGCAGTGAAATCCAATGTTGACACAGATAAACCTGGCACAGACGCGTCGACCATGGGGGCTAAGTCGGGCAAGAAAAAACTTTTCACGTACGCATTCGCAATCATGGATTTGGAAACGCATCTGTACGTCGGATATGGTGCAAGCAGCAGATCCGAGAAGGCAGCATTCAATAATGCTGTGACGATGATGCAAGAGGCCGGAGTAATCGCAAGAAGTGCCAGACTTGACAAATATTACGGAAGTCAATCTACTGTGTATGCATTCGATAAAGACACTGTCATATACATAATACCGAAGGACAATACGACGATAAAAGGACCTTATGCATGGAAAGGCATAATACGTGATTTGATATCGGATCCGTTCTCTTTCTTGAAGGAGTATTACAGGAGGGAAAATTCCGAGAGCGGGTTCTCTGCGGACAAAAGATGCGATGGATGGAAAGTATGGCAAAGATTAGATGATAGGATTGACACCGCAGTAATGTGTAAGGGTGTGTGGCACAACCTTCTTCTGTTGGGCGGGTAATACCTGACTTGTGTCCCACAGCCTGTATAATGTCAAACCTGTTCGGCTACCTGCCTTTCGATTTGCCGAATGCCTAAATCCCCACTCAATATTCATCTGAAAGAATTATTAACCTATTACTAATCATATAATAATCAGCATCACGTGCATTACGAATTAAGCCATAGGCAGATTCATGGAAGACCAGATAACATTCATAATATTCTCAATGGACTCACCAGAGGAGACTAATGAATGTGCAAAAGCCCTAAAAAGCAAAAACGTCATAGTATTCTATACCTCTTCAAATCAGGATCTTGAGCGCCTGAAGAGCATAGCTCCAGAGTTAAGAATCATTCCGGCTCCAGGCTTTGGGTATCCTGAACCGCTCAGGCCTTGGGCTGAGAGTTTTGTCTCAACGCAATATATATTCATAATAGACACTGACGAGCGCATGTCTGATAGCCTATCAAGCTTCATCTTCTCTGAAACGCTCAATGAAAATATCTATAAAATATTCAGGGTGGAAAGCTCCAGAGAGAGTGGGACATGGCAGACACGGCTATATAAAAAAGGAAGCATAGAATGGAGAGGCCTGGTCCATGAACAGCCCAGAAAGAGATCTATAAAACTTCCAAAGAATCTCATGATACTGCATAACGACAAGAGCCTGAAGCATTCAAGGACATATAACAGGCTCAATGCCTTCATGCCGCAATCTACCATTGAAGTCATAATAAGGTCTTTCGGCGTAGGATTCATTCTGGCAGGTCCAAAGGCAATCCTGCAATTGCCGGAGACTATAAAGAATGTCTCCAAGCAGAAGCATCTCAGCACCAAGGAAGATAAAGAGATAAGAAGAAAGATAAAAAGATATGGCCTTGTGAAGTATCTGGATCTCGATAATCCAGAAACAATAAACTCTATAATATCAAAATACGGGGCCGTGTATCACGGCACAGATCTACTTGTGGAATTGATGAGAAATAAGCATTCAGGCCAAGGTATCCGAGTGTCAGAAAAGTAAAAGCATACTACGTTCTACTCTTCCTTGTATGTCTTCTATTCCAGGACAAACTTGAAGTGATAGTGAATCAATCCTTCCTCTCCGTCAGTGTACATCTTTCTGAATACTATGTTTACCCTGTCTCCTATCGCAGCGTTCCTTCCACTGTCAACCACATGTCCCTCTATCTTAGGCCCTTCGTCAAGTTCTACTATTCCTACCGTATATGGGGCGCTCTCCTTGAAGGTATCGCTAGGGACCCTTATTGTAGTCAAAGAATATATCTTGCCTTTCCCGCCAAGCTTTCTAAGTTTCATCTTAGTATCACGCCCGCAGTTCCTGCAGACTATTCTCTGGGGGAAGTATAATGTGTTGCAGTTTTCGCACTCATTACCTACCATATTGTATCTTGTGTCTATCTTCCTCCACATGCTCGCAGATGCTTTTTCCATAATAATAAACCTCAATTCACTCTCTCCATTATATGGACCACTGCCGTCGCTCCGCTTCCTCCAACGTTGTGTGTCATTCCTATCTCCGCTCCCTTAACCTGCCTCTCTCCCGCTTCTCCCCTAAGCTGCCATGTTATTTCCACCGCCTGCTTGACTCCTGTAGCGCCTACCGGATGTCCGCATCCCTTGAGCCCTCCGCTTGTATTGACTGAGAGCTTTGCATTGAGCGCAGTCTCTCCATCCGCAATGGCTTTAGCAGCGCTTCCTTTCTTGTAGAATCCAAGATCCTCCATTGCAAGTATCTCAGCTATTGTAAAGCAGTCATGAACCTCTACTACATCTATGTCTTTTCTCTCCATCTTTGCAGCTTTGAAAGCCTTATCTCCAGCTATCTGTGTAGCCTTTATAGCGGTTATGCTCTCACGTTCAGCAAGGCTGAGCGTATCTGTAGCCTGGGTGCTTGCAGATATCTTTATGGGTGTATCGTTGTACTTCTTGGCTATCTCAAGAGGTGCAAGTATAAGCGCAGCAGCTCCGTCAGATATAGGCGAGCAGTCGAAAATCTTGAGAGGATCCGCAACAGGCTTAGAATTCATGACATCCTCTATCGTTATCTCTTTTCTGAATTGTGCATATTTGTTCTTTGCAGCATTGCTGTGGTTCTTGACAGAGACAGCAGCCATCTGCTCCTCTGTCGTTCCAAACTCATGCATATGCCTTTTTGCCATCAAAGCGTACAATCCCGGGAAAGTTATTCCCTGTCCGAGCTCCCATTCCTGGTCTCCTGCTCCTCCAAGCGCGCTTGTCGCTTCAGAAGGTGTAACGTCAGTCATCTTCTCCACTCCTCCAACAGCGACTATGTCGTGTATTCCGCTTGCAACTGCCATATAACCCTGGCGCAGTGCGGTGCCTCCGCTTGCGCATGCATTTTCCACTCTGACTGCAGGTATATTCTTGAAGCCTAACTGGTCTGAAAGCAGTGCAGCTATGTGCTCCTGCCCTATGAATCTTCCGGATGCCATAACGCCTCCAAAGAGCATCTCAACATCATCGCTGGATATTCCAGCATCGTTGAGCGCATTAAGCCCGGCTTCAGCCATAAGGTCTCTAAGGCCATGCTCCCATCTCTCTCCAAATCTTGTAAGGCCCACTCCTATAATTGCTACATCTCTCATGGTATCAAGTCCTAACTATCGAATTCCTGTTTTTGAGGTAGACTGCATAATCTATGTATTGTTTATCTCTGCTAAGCGTCTCCCTTATCTGCGGGCTTCTCACTCTTTTCTCATTTATATGTTCGCTAACCTCTATTGCAAAAGAGTCGCTTCCGGCTCCGGAGCCGAAGCTTGTTACCATTATTCTCTGGCCTGGCTCAGCCTTATCGAGAACTGCCGAGAGCCCGAGCATAGAGGCTCCTGAATATGTATTGCCTATTATCGGCGTAAGAAGCCCTTCTTCTACTTGTTTTGTTTCAAAACCTAGAATCTTAGCCGCATTAAGCGGGAATTTTCCATTAGGCTGGTGGAAGACTGCATAATCAAAATCAGAAGGCTTGAAACCTGTCTCCTCGAAGAGAAGCTTGGTTGCACCTACAACATGCTTGAAGTATCCCGGCTCTCCTGTAAACCTTCCTCCGTGCGATGGAAAGTTTGCGCCCTCCCTTCTCCAGAAATCAGGAGTGTCAGAGGTATAGCTTACTGTCTTAAGTATCTCTGCTATATTCTCGCTCTTCTCCCTGCCTATTATGAATGCTGCGCCTCCAGCGCTTGCAGTGTATTCAAGCGCATCTCCAGGCCTTCCCTGCGAGGTATCGCTGCCTACTGCGATTCCATATTTTATCATACTGCTGTCTGTCATGCCCATAAGCATCTGTATTCCTGCAGTGCCTGCCTTGCACGCGAACTCCAAGTCTGCTGCGGTAAGCTTATGTCCTGCATCTATTGCCTGAGCAACTATTGTGGCTGTAGGCTTTACTGCATAAGGATGTGATTCAGAACCGACATATACTGCTCCAAGCTCTCTGGGATTTATTCCTGCATGGTAGACTGCCTTCCTGGAAGCCTCAACTGCGATAGTCGCAGCGTCTTCATCAAACGCAGGGACGCTCTTCTCCTTTATATTGAGGCCGCGCTTAATTCCCTCTCCGTCCTCGTTCCATACTCTGGCTATCTCCTCTACCTTTATCCTAAGCTTAGGCACATATGCTCCATAGCCGACTATTCCTGCCATAAATCATCAGTTTAGATTCCTTCTTATTAATTAATATACTATACGATGGCATAAGGCTTTCAGCGAATTTCAGCCCTACTACACATCTTGAATATTCAGGCAGCATTTCTGAATTCAGAAACAAAAATGCTCACTTCCAGATAATATCTAAGTAATGGTATGCTTAAACTATATGCCAGGTGATAAAATGCCTCATGAAAAACCCAAAAATGCGACATCCGCAAGAAACTCTTCACACTCCATAGAAAAATATCCCTTTTCTGTATTAAAAGATCCTTTCAAGGCAAATATCAGGGAGCTCGAATCCGCAATAGGCAATCTTCAATCGGAAGCGTTCAAGGCATCAGGAGAGACCGAAGGCAATACTTATGCTCTTCTAGCAGCCAATCTCATACGGATATATCTCTCAAGGATGTCTCAAAGAAACATTTCACGCCATTAAAAAAATGGGTGTGCAACCTTTCTTCATTATTCTAACATAAGGAAACATATCTGAAATAATTCTTCCTAATGCTGTTTCATTCCTTCATGCAGAGATATCTGGTGTCATCAAAGAATATCGAGAGCGCCAGAAGCATTATTGCAGTATCCCTTATCACTATCTGTATGTATCCTGTAAGATACATCAGCGATAGCACTATCAGGAGCAGCATTATTACTGCTAATGCCGATGCAATCCTCAAATAGAATCCTGTAAGGAGAGCCGCGCCTATGGCAAGAAGCAGTATGCCATGGATAAGCACTGCAGTTGAAGGGCTGAGTATGCCAGCCACAAAAGCAGGCATGAACGCAGCCCAGTATTTGGGATCGGTTATCTCCCAGATGCCGAATGTTATGAAGACAAGGGCAACGGCAATCCTTGTGAGTAGGTGCCGTGCATCATCTTTCGTTGCATGCATTCTGCTACGCATCACTTCTTCCTCATGTAAACATAGGCGAGTATGACTATTATGATGATAATCACAATCACTGCTATGTACAATCCTGTGTTGGAGTTATTCTGTTTTCCCTGTGAAGGAAGCGAGGTGTAGTTCGAACTGCTTAGTGTAGGCACTGAAGAGTTTGCCGAAGAGGAAGTACTGCCCTTTGAAGTATTTACAACTTTTCCTGCAGTTGTGTTGGATGTTGTAGCTGTAGTGTTGGTCTTCAATGCGTTCGGAGCAGTGCTATTTGTTACTATATTCTTTGCAGCTGTAGATGAATTTCCTGATGCTCCAGTGTAATTCGAGACTGTTATAACATGCCAAATATTAAATACTCCGTTGCCGTTTATCTGCCCAGGTGCCGTATCTTCATAATATGTATAGAGCCTCTTTCCAAGATATGTAAACTGCTTTCCTCCAGAAGTAAGATTTACGATTCCGAAGTCATTGGAATTAAGTCCAGGCGGAAGTGAAATGGCATTGGAATTGTAGTAAGGGATCCATATGCTTGCACAGCCTCCACTGCACGGGCTGTTTCCATTGTTATATAAGGTATATCCTTGAGAGGTTACAAGGTAATTGCCAACTGTACTGTTATATGCCACATTGAACGTATATCCCTGCGTTGAAGCAGTTAATGCAGCTCCAGCGCCAGAAACCAAAGCAAATCCAAAGATAGCAAAGAGAACTGCAAAAGATGCAGCAAATCTGAATAATTTTGCCATATATATCACTAATTAATTATGGATGCATATTAAACTATATATATGTATACCTGCAATTCCTACAACCCGACGACGTTAAAACTCATAGAAGGACGCGTAGCCGCGATAAAGCTATAAAGCTAACATGCCTATAATAATACGAGTATTTTTATGGATCGCAGAGATGACCCGGCAAACCAGAATCTATACCAGAAAGAGTTAGAGGAACAGCTTAGCGGAAAGCAGAAAATATACAACGACCAGGTGCTGATAGACGGGAAGGCTTACAGGGTTCCTTACAAAATAATAAGGGAGATAGAATTCAGCGATGTAAGCAAAGACCAGCTCATAGACATGGAGCATGCTGCAAGACTGCAATACCGCCTTATGCTTCAGGAAAGCGTCATAAGGGCAAAAGTAGAGTTTGTCAAGCGCAAGATAATTATAGTATACAATCCTATAGGTGCAGAAAACAACAAGCCCAAGTCCACCAAGGAAGACCTCATAAGCTTCATGGAAGGTGAAGGAGTCAAAGTAGATATAAACAAGATGAATGAGAGAGATTTCGATTACTTCAAGGAGATGTATACCTATCAGTTCAATCCTCCTTCAATAAGGGAGAGGCCTCCTTATGGTTACACCATGGATGAGTGGCGTAAGATGCGCGATGAATACAACAAGAATGCATCGGAAGGCAGGGAGAAAAACTACCAGAAGTTCAAGGAATGGCAGGACTCATATGCAAGCATGCATCCTAATGTACTAGGAGAGAGCATCTCCTCAACAGCAGTGAAGAAAAAGGGATTAACCGAAAGAATATTCGGAAAGAAGAAAAAGGAGGGAGAGAAAGGCTTCTGGTTCCATGGGGTCTGAGTGTTTCAAAGCCCTCATTCAGACATACATAACATTAGGAAAAGCAAAGCCTAAAGAAAGAGTCTGCCTAAAAAGAATGCTGATAAGAAATGATGCCGCAGTAGCTCAGTCCGGGAGAGCGTCCGCCTGAAGAGCGGAATGTCGCAGTTTCAAATACTGCCTGCGGCAATTTTTGATTCTCCAGCTACGGCTCCGCTATTTAGAAAATCCTGCTAACCATAAAAACAAAAAGAAAGAAATAGAATGAGAGACTGCAGGAATAAAATACTCCTGCAGCTCTTCTTGTCGATTCAAAAATTAACTAACCGCAACCGCAGCTTCCGGCTCCGCTTCCGCAAGAATCTCCTTTGGAAGCTCCTCCACATCCACAGCCCCCAGCTCCTCCGCATCCGCAGCCTTCGCTTCCCTCTTCGTGAGGAACCTCGCTCTGTGGTGCAGGCGCACTGCTTCTTGCAGCTGCAAGCTTTGCAGCGAATGTCTCAGAGACTCCGCTGCTTCCTGCTGCCTTGCCATGCTGATGCGAGTGTTGTGATCCTGAAGATGAGGCCATTATGACTGCCTTTGCCTCAACCTTCTCTCCCCTTCCGCGTGCCGCTCTTATCTTTGCGGCTTCATCAAGGTTTACCTGAAGCTTGAAGTAATCGGTTGCCTGTTCGTATGCCTTCTTATAAATCTCAGAAGATTCAAGAGCCTTTACGTCTCTCATGTACTTATCGCTCCTGTATGTCCAGTCGTTGTGCATCTCCTGCCATTCTTTTGAAGGTATTGCATACTGCCTCTGTAGTTTGTCCCTATATACCTCAGGGAAGACATTGAATGTGCAGAAAGGAAGCACACGGCCGTCAGGCATCGAGTAATGTATGTCGCACTTCTCCACCCTCTTTATATCATAGGTATACTCGTCCTGGAAGTGCATCATTCCAATGAACATAGACTTGAGCTGGAATGCTCCCATTGTCTGGAAATCGTGCTTGAATATCAGCGAGGCAAGAAGCTTGCTGAAATTTATCGATTTAGGCTGCTTCTCCTTGTCTATGTATCTATTAATCTGGCTTACTGCCTTCAATGCTATCAACCTTCTCTGAAGCTTGCCTTTTCCTGACATCTCATTTACTGCATTCTGTAGATGTTCAAGCAGGCCAGGCGCATCAACGAATCTCGTCAATGGTATTATCTTGCCATTAGGTTCCTGGAATATATATGATCCTGCTCCGCATGCAAAGTGTATAGAGAGATCGTATTTGTATTCTCCTGTAAGTGCTTCTATAAACTTATTTATTCCTCCTACATAAGGCACTGAGAACCAATCTTCCTTGGTTATAACTCCTCCAGTCTGCTCCTCTATGAGCTTTATTGCGCCCGGAATTGTTATTCTCTGCCTCTCCCTCATCCTGGAAGGCATCCTTCCTACCAGCGATACAGGCTGGAAGTTTACTGCTTTTATCACATCGTTGTTGTTAAGGGCGAAGTTTATTATGTTTGCCATCTCGCCGTCGTTTACTGTCCTTATTACTGTAGGCACAAGTACTATTCCGATGCCGGCCTTCTTTGCGGCCACAAGCGTCTTCGGAGCTTCCCAGTGGTTCTTGGGGTTTGCCCTTTTGGAGACTCCGTCAAAACTCATATATAATGTTGATACTCCGGCATGCCTTATCTTCATGGCAAGCTCCGGATTCTCAGCGAGGATTATACCTGTGGTATTGAGCTGTATCTGATCAAAGCCGGCCTTCTTTGCGCTTGAGATTATCTCTACTATATCACTTCTCATGAGCGGTTCTCCTCCTGTTATCTGAAGCGCATTTGCAGGTATAGGTTTCTGCGATTTAAGCTCCACGAATATCTTGTTAAGCTCATCTCTAGTAGGCTCGTATATTGCCTCTCCCTCTTTTGCATAGAAGAAGCAGTACCAGCATGAGAGGTGGCATCTGTTAGTTATTACTACATTGGCAAGACCAGTATGTGACTTGTGCCTTTCGCATATTCCGCAGTCAAAAGGGCAGTTCTCTCCCTTGTTGACATAGTTGGGATTATCAAAGCCCCTTCCGAAATAGTTGTAATTTCTCATCTTCATATACATGTCGTAGTCTTCCCAGTACTTTTCCACGGTCCAGCCATGTTCAGGGCAGTTCTTCCTGATCATAACATTCTCTTCGTCCTTGTATATGGTTCCGTCTATTATCAGTTTGCATTCAGGGCATACTGTCTTAGTAACCTCCAGAACAGGCATGCGGTTTACTTCTTCTATAGTCCTGTGATAAGGAGCAAGTATAGGGTTCTCCGCCTTAGGCTGCCTTCCATCCACCATCTCCATATTTTCTTTTAATATAGGGTTATTTGTATTGTCCATACTAATACCAATCAAGAAAATAATAAGAGTGTAAGGTATTTAAAGCTATTTAAAACTCTGTTATAAATCTAGTATCATGTTAGAACTTACTAGCATATTGCAAGAATCTCCAGTATTCATGACTAGCTAAACGTCAATGGCTTTCCCTATGTATCTGTCTGAGAATATATCCCAACTTCTTAAGAAACTTCTTAGGATAAAGTCCTACTTCCTTCTATTGGGATTGAACTACTCCACGCCAGAGAATATAGCTTAGGCAGTTCCTGCCCTGACAAAATCTAATCTCCGAAGTTCAAAATTCTTTATTTGGTGCAATCTATAATATACTAAATAACTGCATCTTCTCTAATCCACAAAGGAGGCAGAACCCAATACGTAAATATATAAATGCACTGTATTCTTTGCCGCCGAAATCCATAGGAAGTTTTATATATCTTATTATTGATATTCCATTAATTGTCACTTATTTTTGCAACCATTAATATGCGACATTATCTTTAATCATGGTGAATAGATGGCCAAACACAACAAAAATCAAAAAAAGGAAGTACCAGAGTATGCTGCAGGCAGAAGCCATAAGGAAGAACTAGGAACTGTTGATGTAGTAACCCAAGCTGCTATGCCTTCGCACGAGATGCCGGATCCTATACTGGATGAAATCCCTGCAAAAAAGGCAACCTCAAGGCTTGGAAGTGTACAGCCGGCAATAAAGAAATGCCCAAGCTGCGGAAGTTCTGACATAATATTCGATAATGAACGCGGAGAGAACGTTTGCAACAGCTGCGGACTTATAATAGAAGAGAATATGGCTGACGAAGGTCCAGAATGGAGGGCTTTTGATGCGGACCAGAGAAGCGCCAGAGCTAGAACCGGAGCTCCGATAAAATACATGAAGCCTAACAAGGGGCTTGTAACTGAAATAGACATGTACAATAAGGACATAAGGGGAACCAGGCTCTCATCCAAGAGGCAGGCGCAGCTATACCGAATGAGAAAATGGCACAGGAGAGCAAGCATAGCAAGCTCAAGCGAGAGGAATTACCTGGTGGCTCTGCCTGAACTCAACAGAGTGGCAAGCTATCTGGGGCTTCCTGACAACATAAGAGAGCAGACTGCACTGCTTTACAGGCAGTGTGTCAAGAACAATCTCATAAGGGGAAGGCCTATCGAGACTGTGGTCAATGCAGCACTATACGCAACATGCAGAAGCGCAGGTATGCCGAGAACCCTGGATGAGATCTCGCAGATATCCAATGTTTCAAAGAAGGAGATAGGAAGAACCTACAGGATAATAGCACACGAGCTCAACCTCAAGATACCTCTTACAGATCCATCAGCCTACGTCCCAAGGTATGTTGCAGCGCTCAAGCTCAGCGGAGGAGCACAGGAAAAAGCAATGGCTCTGCTGAAGCAGGCAATGAAGAAAGGCTTGATAAGCGGAAGAAGCCCTACTGGAGTATCTGCAGCAGCAGTATACATAGCAGGAGCGCTTGTCGGAGAGCGCAGAACCCAGAAGGAGGTAGCCGATGTCGCCGGAGTAACGGAAGTTACTATAAGGAACAGATACAGAGAGCTCAAGCAGGAGCTTGCTATAGACGTGAACCTCTAAACAAACATGGAATCTAAATGGCCAGGTATCTTTTTTTAGTGATTCTGGCTATCCTTTCCCTGCCAGTGCTTGCCAATGCGGCAAGCATACATACTGCAGAGTATAATTTCAGCGAAGCTAACGCATCGCTCAACAATGCGACTGCCTATGTAAGCATGGTAAATCAGAGCAGTTATCTTATCTTCTCCCCAAATCTCAATCAGTCTTACTCATATCTGGGAGAAGCAAGAAAGCTACTGAACAGCACTCCCGGAAGCTCCATATTATACTCCAAGCTTGCCATAAGCTCAGCACGCCAGGCGTACAGCAACATAACCCTATACAGAGGATATGGGTTTTTAGGAGCATTGATATTTACAATAATATCAGGGCTTCTGCTTTTAAGGTTCATGAGATATGTAACTCCTTCAAAGGCCAAGAGAAAGAAATAGAATAAAGAGATAGAATAGAATCAGATGATAATATGGTAGAAAGAGACAAGGTTTTGGAAGAACATAGAAAGAACAGAGGCAAGATAGAGATAATGCCCAAGGTGCCGTTATCCAGCAGTGAGGATCTCTCAACGTTTTACACTCCAGGCGTAGCATACCCAAGCCTGGCTATAAAGGAAGACAAGGATCTCTCATTCGAATATACGGGAAGGTCTAATACTATAGCCATAGTCTCAGACGGCACAAGGATACTCGGACTAGGCAACATAGGTCCAGAGGCAGGCCTTCCGGTAATGGAAGGAAAGGCTGCACTCTTCAAGAAATTCGGAGGAGTGGATGCCGTGCCTATCTGCATAGGCACTACAAATGAGGATGAGATAGTAGCTTTCATGAAGAATATCTCCGCCTCTTTTGGAGCAATAAACGTAGAAGATATAGAATCGCCAAAGGCATTCAATGTTGTAAACAGGGCTCAGAGTGAGCTAGAGATACCTGTATTCCATGATGACCAGCAGGGTACAGCTGTTGTAGCTGTAGCTGCTCTGATGAACGCGATAAAATTATCCGGCAAGGGCAGAAATGCGAAGATAGTGGTAAACGGCGCAGGAACTGCAGGAATAGGTGTAGTGAAGCTTGCCATGCATGCAGGTTTCACTAATATAGTGGTGCTTGATAGCCGCGGGGCCATATACGAAGGTAGAGACAGCGAACAAAACGAATTCAAGAGGGAGATAGCATCAAAGACAAACTTATCCAAAGAGCGAGGCAGCCTTCCTGAGATAGCCAGAGGTGCAGATGTCCTTATAGGCCTATCAAAAAAAGGCATATTTACCAAAGAGATAATTTCGAGTATGAATGAGAAGCCTATAATATTCGCACTTGCAAACCCTGAACCTGAGATAGATTATGAAGAAGCAAAGGCCGCAGGCGCTTATATAGTAGCGACAGGAAGAAGCGACAGGCCTAACCAGGTTAACAATGTAGTCGCTTTTCCCGGAATAATGCGCGGATTACTCGATGTCAGGGCAAAAAAGATAAATATGGAGATGCTTTATGCTGCATCGCTGGCTCTATCCAAAGGGGTTGGAAATAAGCTCAATACTGAATTCATATTAAACAGTGTTTTTGACAAAGAGTATCCCAAAATAGCTTCAGAGATAGCAGCCGCAGTGGGAATAGCAGCTATGGATTCAGGAGTCGCAAGGATATCAAAAAACAGGAAAGAGATAAAGAAAGATACACTAACCATGATAAAAAGGTATGCACGCTTCGAAAAGAAATTCTTCAAAAAGAGCAATAATCTCTGATGGACAATTTCACTACCAATATATTAAAAATATAAAAATATACCTATAAAGATCATTGCAGAATCCGGCCCTTCTGCATTCATATAGCATTCCTTGATTTGAAGAACGCCACTGCAGCACCTGCAGTATTGTAATCAGGAGAGATGCCCATAATCTGCACAACTCTCGAAATTCTGTCTAGAGATGCTTCTTTGCCTATCGCTTTTATGAAATATATAGCTGCAAGGTAGAATACATGGGGACTGGCATGCATATCCTGGAGATTCCTTATCATTACTTCATCCATCTCCCTATTCACGGAATGTGCAACATTAAGTATGGCTTCTGCTGTACTCTCTTTTCCCGAATATGTTAGCAGGCCTACTATGGCAAGATATAAGAAGAGATCTCTATTCAAGTATGCTTCTGCCTCTTTGCTCTTCAGCATAGCATCTATCTGCAAGGAGATAAAATCGGATGTTTCCGATGATATGGAAAATATCATCTGTGCTACCTTGTTGAATATTACAGAAGTCTCGCGCTCCGGTTCATGAATCTCATAAGTAATCTTTCCTTGACTGAATTCATCAAAATATCTGATAGCTCTCTCAGCAAGGCTTACTTCCGGCTTCATCTGCATCGATTCCATAACTAAGAATATATTCTCAATATCTGGTCTCATTCCAAGAGAAACCAAGAAGTATATCGCATTCATGTACGCCCCGTAATTGTCATAACGCAAATACTGCATTCTCTGATTGAGGCGAGGCTCAGTCTGGATATCCACAGCCGCGAGCATCTTCTTTATCTCTTCATAACTTATGTATTTGCATGTGAATGAAAGTGCACCCAATGCGAAAAAATAGTTAAGCAAGCCTATCCCTGTTTCGGTATGCATGCCTTTGGCCTCAAGTGTAGTTCTAAGCTCATCCAGAAAGAGTATAGCCTTTGATTTTGACCCTTCAGATACTGCTTTTTTTAATATCTTTCCTAACTCATCTCTACTTCCGTATTTTTGGTTCTCTTTAACTATATTCTCTTCATCAGTCTCCATCCAAACCCTATCTACTAACACAGCTTTGAAATCCCACACATCTTCCTTCAAATAATCAAAATTATGGTAACTCTCTATAATTCCATATTGCCATATAAAAATATATAAGGAATAAGTATCAAAATCTGCAGACTCTGACAAGCAAAACAAGCTTGCAGTAGATTATAGCCTTCTATCTAAAATTACATCAAAAACCTCTGCTTTCACATCTATCTTGCCTTATGCTATTATCTTTTATGCCATCCAGGCGGCACCGAGCCATTAAATACCTCGGCGGAATAGCCAAGCTTTGAGAGATTCTTTGCAAATACCGAAGAGCTTTCGTTATTCCCCCTGGTATATATTTTCGAGGGTGAGCATGCATCTATATACTCAATCGCATGCTTAAAATCCGAATGGTCGCTAAGCGGAAATTGTGCATAAGAACCCATATTGAAGTTCTTAGCAAAACCGCTTGCAACCGCAGTATAGACTCTCCTGCAGTATGTATCTGATAGCCTTGATGCTATCTCATTGAAGTTCCGCATGCTGGTTATTGCTAAAAAGTTGCCTCTAAGAGCAGATTCTAGTTTGTCATCTGCATCTTCAGCCGAGAGATATTCAAGCTTTATTCCATTTTTCACATAAACCTCATTAATTAAAGCTATTTTGCGGTCAACCAATGGCAGTATTCCTATCTCATTGGCTATCCTGTTTATCTCCTGTGCTTTCCCAAGCGCATAAGAGCTAAATAATATTATTCCTTTTTTTAATGTATTTTTGATGAACTCCTGTATTGAGAGTATTATATCCTGTCTGTCTCCAAAAACATCAGAAGGTTCAGGATATGTAGAATCTATTATGAGTATATCTGAGCCTTTCAGTTCTATAGGCTCTGCCACTGCAACACTCTCCATCTGGTAGTCACCGCTATATAATATAGAAGCACCGAGTTCCATTGATTCAGCATACATCTGTTTAGATCCTAAAATATGCCCTGCGTTAAGCATAGTTATCCCTTCAAGATCTTCAGAAAGATCGACTCTCTTGCGATGATCCCGCTTCTCAATCAACTCCTTGGTTATCCTACTGGCTATTACTTTCTTGTTTTTTCTTATTCCGGAAATATGGTCGGAATGAGCATGTGAAACAAAATTCAATGTTGATTCAGGATCCCAGCAATCTACTGCTATCAAATGCCCATTTACAACAACTGCCATAACCTGACCTTCTAATCTTATTAATCTGATAGTTAATCTGTCAAATTTATATAGATGTTCAGACAAAATACTATATGGTGTTTCTCTGGTTGAAAAAATAATAATTATAGGTTCAGGTCCTGCAGGACTCTCTGCTGCAATATATGCCTCCAGGGAGGGTTTTGACCCTCTTATAATAGCAGGATCCAGCGGAGGCGGCCAGCTCGAACTAACTACGACAGTAGAGAATTTTCCAGGATTTCCGGAAGGAGTGCAGGGTCCTGATCTTGTGAATAAAATGAAGTTACAGGCGGAAAAGTTCGGAACAAGATTTGTATACGATGATCTTACGGACGTAGATTTTACTTCAAGGCCACTAAAGGCGTTTGCCGGGGGCAAAACATACGAAGCGGACAGTATAATAATAGCCACAGGCGCAAATGCCAAAAATCTGGGAATAGACTCGGAAAACAGGTATATAGGAAAGGGAGTATCAACATGCGGCACATGCGATGGTCCTTTCTTCAAAAATAAAAACGTGATAGTAGTCGGAGGCGGAGATACTGCAATGGAAGATGCTAACTTTATAACTAAATTTGCAGATACCGTAACGATAGTTCACAGAAGGGAAGAGTTCAAGGCAAGCAAGATAATGCAGGAAAAGGTCTTCTCCAACAAAAAAATAAAGATAATATGGAACTCAGAAGTCACTGAGATTCTAGGCAAGGACAAGGTTGAGGCAGTTAAGCTTAGAAACATCAAGAGCGGAGAGGTGCAGGAGATGCCAATAGACGGGGTTTTTGTTGCAATAGGCCACTCTCCAAATACAAAGACATTCAACGGAAAGCTGAAACTTGATGCTGCCGGATATATAATCACAAAGGACGAGGTGCTCACTGATATAGAAGGTGTATATATAGCAGGGGATGTCGCTGATAAAATATACAGGCAGGCTGTAACTGCAAGCGCAAGCGGAGTCAAATGTGCGCTTCGGGCCAGGGAGTACCTCACAGACTTATATTATAAGACGGAGAAGAAGAACTCCGAATAAAACCAAACCCTATATTATCAGAAAAGCAGTTTCTGATTTTTATAATCCTGCAGGCCTGAAACCCTGACTCCTATCTTGCGAACTTTCTTGTTTTTCTCCACATTCTCCCTATAAAGTTCCACAGCAGTTTTTTCTATCTCCTCCGATTTTCCTGTAGGTCTTATGCTTCTGCTATGCAGGTGTTCTATAAAATCCATATACCTAAGCTTTACTGTAACTGTTCTGTAAGAGAGCCTCTTGTCGGATATTTCCTTACCTACATCTGCAGAAAGTTTCCTTATCGATTTTATTATCTCTTCATCCTTACTGGTATCTCTATCGAATGTATACTCCTTGCTTATCGATTTAACTTCGTAATTTTCCACAACTTCTCTGGGATCTATGCCGTTTGATAAATCATGTAGTTCTATGCCAAACGAATCAAACTCTTTCATGAGAAGCATTATATTGGCTTTTGCCAGGTCCCCAATGGTTCTGTAGCCCATCTTTTCAAGTCTCTCCTTAGTCTTTGCGCCTACTCCATAAAGCTCGCCTACTGGAAGCTGCCATATGAAGTTGAGAGATTCTTCCTTACCGACTAGCTTTATTCCATCTGGCTTAGCACTCTCGCATGCCATCTTGGCGACTAATTTTGTGTCGCTTATCCCAACGGAGCAGGGAAGCCTTGCCTCTGAATTTATCCTTGATTTTATCTTTCCAGCAAGCAATAATGCTTCCTTGTTATTATCTATTTTAGATGATACGTCTATGAAGAATTCATCAATGCTTACCTGTTCAGTCTTCTCTGAAAAATCCTTTATTATGCCAAACACTTCGTTTGATTTGCGTTCATAGTATGGGTAATCCATAGGCAGAAATTCAGCATCAGGCGCCATTCTATAAGCAGAAGAAATAGGCATTGCACTATGTATTCCAAGTTTCCTTGCGACATAATTACATGTCATTACTACGCCACGCCCTCTCCCTTCCTTAGGATCTGCGCCTACTATTGTTGGCCGGTCTTTCAGTTCTGGACGTTTTATTTCTTCACACGCAACAAAAAAATAATCCATATCTATTAGCATTATAGTGCGCATTATGCCACCACAAGGCTATCTAATCTTTATTTCTTCCACACTTCCATCAGGTTCTCTTTCCATAAATACCTGCGCTTCGAATCCGTATAATCTTGTCTCCGGATTCTTCCACGAGTAAGCCGAAAGCCCGGCATCTTCACAAAGTTCATGCAAAAGATCCTCAGTAGCATCAAATCCGTTGTAATTATCAGCCAAGATAAAACCTTCACTATATCCGGATTGTATGGCAAGGCCTCTTCTTCCTCCATCTATCTCTTTTTTAACCGCATGCAAAGTTTTTTCCTTTATCTCTCTGTAATCAAGTATGATGCCTACTGCTACTATCATATCCTTAAACTCAAGATGTGAAACAGGTACAAATCTATCGTTCTTTGAGGCATGAAGAGCTGTGGCCAATAAAGACTTCCTTAGTGGAACTCTCCCACCTAAAAGAAAAGAATGTCCTCTGTTAGAATTTGTAGGATAATGCATAAGTCTTACAAAAACTCCATGTTCATGATTAAATTCAGATATATTCTGTTCAATTATATCTTCTTTAAATCTAGGAGACATTATATTCAACTCTACGGCATCTCTTGCTGCCTTTACAAGAATTATGCCTTCATTCAAAGAATAATTCTTCTCCACACCCACCGGAATAGATGCACAGCTAAGATATTTAGTATTTATCGAAAAAAGCATGAAATTTCTTTCCATGTATTATAATAAAATAATACTGATAACTTCAGAAAAAAGCTAACTGGACTTCTATCAGAAAGCCAATTTCCGAACCGCAACCATATCTTATGCCTATCTAAATTTGGCTTTAACTTCAGAAGAACTGCAAACCCTTCTAAAATTGCAGATGCGGAATCATGTTTTTGTTGCAGCAGTAGGCTTATTTTCCCTGATCCTAAGCTTCCTATTATAGTCAAGATTCAGCTTTTTGCACCTGTTAGTGCAGTAGTATCTCGTTGTCCCATTTCTGTTTACGAATGCAAACCCTGTGCCTTTCTCTATCTCTTTTAAACAGTATGAACATTTCATCCAAAGCAACTCATCTTGCAACTATTCTCTTGTCTTCTCTACTCGTATCTGGAAGCCTTACTATGTCTCCCTTCTTTATCCTACCGGCAAAATTCCTCCTTATTACTCTTCCTTTATCTCTTCCTTCGAGAATTTTACACATAGCCTGCTTTATCTCTCCGTATATACCTGTCCTTACTTTTTCAAGCCCTACTATCTCTGCCATAAATCCTTCGAATCTAGCCCCTTCTGCATGCACATTCTGGGATCCTCCTGCCGGATTTGTTGCAGGAGTAGCCTTATCCTGGCTCTGTTTTCCAGCATCAGCTGGCAGGTGTGTCTTCTCCTTATCGTTTTCCACTGCCATTCATTATCACTTTTTCCTTTTATTTATTTGACTGCTTCTCCACTAGCTTCATTCTTAACTTCTTTTTTTGGTTTATGTTCCTTATGCTGCTGCTCTTTATTCGGTTCAGCTTCCTTCTTCTCTTCCGGCTGTACTTTTCCTGTAGTCATTCCCATTATACTTTTTATTGCAGCTTCTCCCTCTCCTGCCTTCTCAATCGAAACTGCAGAGCATGGTACATTTATGCCTACTGCCTTTCCAAGATCCATTTTAGTCGGAACATACGAATAGACTATCTTTTTCTGATCGCACAGTTTAGGTATGTGCATAAGAATCTCTTCAGGCTCTACGTCTTCTGCCATAACTACTAATGAAGCAAGTCCGCGTTCTATGCTTTTTGTAACCTCATTAACTCCCTTTTTTATGGTTCCGCTCTGCTTTGAAAGCCTTACTGCCTCTAATGCCTTGTCTGATATTTCTTTCGAAGATTTAGTCATAGTAATACCTCATCTCATTGGTTTTACCTTAATTATTACTCAGAAGAATATTAAAGCCTTTGTATTTTTAAGGCATTATGAGCAATCAACATGCGTAAGATAAGCAAATCAATATAATCTGCACAACAAAACCAAATCCTATGGAAAAATGTTAAAATACTGTTCAATTTATAAAAATTTGTATTTTATAGATATTGATTAACATGCAAAAAACAAAAAGCAAGAAAACGAGAAGGGTAGGCAAAACCTACAGAAAGGTTGCCAAATCCTCAAAATTGAAAAAAGTTATGAGGAAAACCCTGAAATCCCAGCGATCAAGAAAGCTGAGATAAGAAAAGAAATTCTGCCTTCTGCTATTATAATGGCAGAAGGTTTTCTTTTCGGATACAGATTGAAATCCTGTAACTAATTCTATAATACATTTCTCTTTTCTTCTGCATTATCTATCAAGAACATTCCTTTCTAATCAACCAAGTACTACCATTGTGGATGTCCTTACAATTCCTTCTTTAGGATCTATATAATTGAATATTATGTCCTTAAGGTGTGAAGTATCTTTGGCTATTATCTTAATCATTATGTCACCCTCTCCTGTTATTATGTATCCTTCCCTAACGTAAAGTATAGACTGCAATTCCTTAAGTATCATCTCCTGTGTCCTATTCCTCTCTCGTAGGATTACCTTGTCAACGCTGACAAGGACAAACGCCATTATGGAAAAGCCGGCACTTTTCCAATCTATTTCACCCTTGTAATATTTTATCACTTTCTCCTTTTCAAGCTTCTTCATCCTGAAATGCACTGTGGAGAGAGGAACATTCATCTTCTTAGAAAGTGCTGTGTATTTTATTATTCCAGAATCAACGTTTGCTATGAGTTCTTCATCAAGGCTATCCATGTTTAAATTCTAACAGTAAACATATAAAAATCTTGATGAATTTTAGTTGCTTTGTTGTATTTTTTACAATAAGCCATTATAACTCTGGTATATTATATAACTAAAAGAGGTAATCGATAGATTTTTTATACAAAGAACTCCTTCACGCTTGTCCTTTTTCAAGTATACTACTATCTCTAATTGCCTTTTCTTCATCAAGCATCTTAAGTAATATATCTCCTTCGTGTCTCGTAATATCCTGCAAACTCCTCGGAATAAAACTCTCTCTACCGAAATCAAGCCTTCTTACAACATTACTGACACTCAGCCCAAGTGCAGATGAAGCATTTTTTATCTCCGTCATCTGCTCTTCAGTTATATAATTTCCTTTTTCCCTATCTTCCTCGATCTTAATCCGGTCTTTAATAGAGATTATTTCATCAGGTTTTATACCCCTTACAAGAGAGCGCAGGAGAAGTACAGTAGTCGGCATCACAACAGCAGTGCAGAATAAACTCATCTGAACTTCATCTGTGGTAACTACACTTGTAGTATAATCCAAAGTATTCCTTAGAAGTGATCCAAAGAAATTCGCATGCCCAGAAGCTGAAGCGGCAGCGGCAGTTGCCGTATGTACTGTGTCTGTCTGTAGCACATGCCCTACGGAAGAGATCTTCCATTTAAATGACATAGAGTCATCTTATTAGATAAATACAACATACACTATAAGATATTTAAATCATACTGAATCTTCTACAAAAATAAATGGATAAGATTATAAAGCTTAAGAGGTTAAATACTACTGTTTATTTTCGAAATTTTACTGATTAAGCAGGTAATGTACTTATGGACATAAATATACCCGAGACAAAAAAGATAGTCATAATAACTACCGGAGGCACTATAGGCCAGAAAAAAAACAATGACGGCATAAAAGAACCAGTACGTGGTGTAATAGAACATGTAACTGATGTTGCTATACAAAGTATAGGGGCTGAAACGTGCCTAAATCTTGAGCGGCAAAGTATATCCTTTGAAATAAGAAATCTGATGCTTATAGATAGTGGAAACACTACTCCTAAAACACAGTTGGAAGTCGCAAGAGCTATATTCAATGCAAGTATTGAAGATGGGGTAATGTCTATACTTGTGACAACAGGAACAGCAAAACTAAATGAAACCATCAATACAATGCCATTGATGGTTGAAACCCACATGCCAGTAATATTTGTAGGTTCAGAAAAATCCCATGATGAAAAATCTACAGATGCATACCGGAATATGAAAAAAGCAATTATTGCAGCTTATGAGCTTTCAAACATGGGCATCAGTGGAATATATCTGAGTTTCAACCGCAGGCTGATTCCTGCAACTCGCGTTGTTGAAATGGACTCTTCCTTCTATGACATACGTGAATTTAAAGGTCAAATTTTCGGTTCTTTTAATAAGGATATTCTGACGCTAAATGGAGAAGAAAGAGACTTGAAGATGGATGAAACCCTCAGAATAAGCTGTTCAACTCTATATTCAGCAATGGCTGAAAATGTCCCTTTAATACCTATTATTTCAGGAGTTGACAGGAAATCCACGTCTTTTATATTGGAGAGAGCAGCAGAAGAATTTCCTGCTCTGGTACTACAGACAAATCATGATATGTCAGCCAGAGAAGATTTTCATCCTACACTTGAAAGAATTGCAAAAAAAATCCCAGTATTTGTAACGTCCTTCTATCCCACGTTTCCATACGCTGAAGGCATAGGCTCATATCAAACAAGCCGAAAATTATACTCTATGGGCATTTATCCTGGTACTGGCCAACCATTTCTTGATATCGCAATAGCAAGAGCTGCAATAGGCGGAAGTGAAAATCCCAGGGAGGCATTTATGGATGGGGTCCTAAGATCACATCTAGAAAATTTCCATCGCAACGTAATCCCAATAGATCTTGAGCGTAGGATGGGTATGGAGTATATCCACGCATTAACTATGGCAAGGGATATGAATCACAGGCGTGCAGAGGAATATTCAAAGTTGGCACTTCTGGGAACTGTAAGACGCGAAACTCCAGCAAGCCGTATAAAAATACCCTCATAATTCTCTTCAATCAAAAATCAAGAACTTCTGTTTAATACGGAATTCGCAGCTGTTGCGACATCCTTCGGATGCATATTATTCTTGTAGGATATCTCCTTTATAATGAGATTTATGGTTTTCTTGTTTTTCTTGTATTCTTCAAGAATCTCAGGATTCTCAGCAACAAATTTCTCTACCAACTTCTCTATTTCCTTTTCAGTAACTTCTGAGTATTGAATATTTACTTCCTCCCCAGCTATTATCTTTTCGGCGGCCTCCCTGCTTATGTCTTTGCCTTCCTCTATGAGCCTTACAAGTCTCTCGATTTTCACCGCGTCTTCTGCTTCCATGTTTTTATTGCTGTACTTTTCAAAACGCTGTATTCCATGCAGTATGCTCTTCATGTTGTATCTTTCCTTGAACTTGTATATCATTGCAAGAGCATCCCTATTCAGCATTGTTATCTCTTTTATAGTCTTAGGATTTACTCCGCTTCCTCTGCCAAGTTCATCTGAAACATTAGTTATATAGACGGGTTCAACATACTTCATTTTAGATATATCAAAAGTTGCAAGGTCAGGCTCATATATGTATCCATATTCCTCATCAGTCTCCTTCTCTCTCATAGATTCTGTAGCCCTGGATTTCTCATTGTAGCCACGCGTTTCACGCTCTATCTTCTCATTATTCTTAATTGCTTCGCTCTGCCTTTCAACTTCAAATCTTGTTGCCTCTATAAGACTCTTTATTCCTGTGACGTTTTTGATTTCTACTCTTGTTTCTGCCAATGAAATATTCAGGTCTGCTTTCATCTCCCTGTTTATATCAACTCCCAGATAGTAAAGTATGCTCCTCAGGTTAGCTATAAATTCTCTAAGCTCTTCTTCTGTGTTTATATCCGGCTCCGTAACAATCTCAACAAGAGGCGTTCCGGACCTATTGAAATCCAGAAGTGTAAGCATCCCCTGCCTGACTATCTGCGCAGGATCTTCTTCTATCTGTACTCTTCTTATCCTTATTTTTTTATTCTCTATTTCAAGATACCCCTCTTTTCCTATTGATTCTTCCATCTGTGTTATCTGATAGCATTTCGGAAGATCAGGATAAAAGTAAACCTTCCTCACGAAAGAAATCTTTCTGTTTATTTCACAATGTAGCGCATTAGCTATTCCAAGCGCAGACTTCACTGCGGTTTCATTGAGCATAGGCTTTGAGCCGGGAAAACCCATGCATATAGGGCATATATTCTGGTTGGGGTATTCTGATTCTTCCATGCTGCATGAGCAGAAGAGCTTTGATTTTGTAGGAAGAGCCACGTGCACTTCAAGTCCTATCTTCATAATTCTCCCAGGTTATATCTGAATCTGTAATTGAAGGATTCCTCCCACTCAGAGACAAAATCAAAAAGTGCATAATCATTCGCATGTTCAGTTACTAGCTGAGCCCCCAAAGGCATTCCATCATGATAATCATAAGGGAAGGTTATATGTGGAAAGCCTCCCAAGTTTGGAGGCACAGTAAAGACATCCATTGCATAATTCTGGGTAGGTGTTAGCTTAACGGCATCTTCTATTTTAGGGGTGAATATTGGCAACGCAGGGGATATTATGAATCCTTCTTTGAGTATCTTCCGCATCTCCTTTATAACCATGCTTCTTACTTGAGTTGCTTTAGCATAATATCTCTCCTTAACGCTCTCACTCCTTATAAAAGTCCCAAGTATTATCCTCCTTTTGGCCTCGCTTCCGAATTCGGCCCTGGCTTCTGTAAAGAAATTATTATATCTCTTATTTGTCTCCTCATACTGCATACCATACTTATATCCGTTATACTTCGCAAGATTTGTCGAGGCTTCTGCCATTGCTATTATATAATATGGGGCTATTGATTTTTCGATTATACTGGATTTTATCTCTGTTATTTCATACTTTTCTCCAAGCTTGTCAAGAAGCCTACCAAATGAAGACCTTACAGGCTCTTCAGCCTTATCCATAAGCTCTTTTATCAGAAAGAGTTTCTTCTTCTTGGAGTCTTCAATCTTTTCAATCGAGCATGTGGTATCATAAGCATCTCTGCCTTTAATCACATCGAATCCGATCCTGGCGTCAGCGGCGCTTCTTGCAATAACTCCTATCTTGTCAAGCGAATTCGCATAGTCTATGAGCCCATATCTAGACACAGTGCCGTATGTCGGCGTAAAACCAACCACACCGTTCAGCGCCGAAGGCGTAGATATGCTGCCTCCAGTCGATTCGGCTATTGCTATATGGTATTTAAGCATCGCAGTGGCAACAGCAGCACCTGCACTGGATCCTCCTGCAACATAACTGCTGTCAAATGCGTTTTTTGCAGGAGTCTCTGTATTCAATCCAAAAGTGCCAAAACCGAATTCATCCATGTTTGTTTCGCCTAAAAATGAGAAATTACCTGAATTTTTCATTCGTTCAACTACGGTGGCATCGAAAGGAGGAAGATATCCTTTAAGCATCTTAGAGCCTGCTGTAGTCTCAAAGCCTTTCACACATATATTTGCCTTTACTGTAAACGGAAGTCTTCCCCTGTCTTCTGAAGCTATGTTACTGTTAAGCGTTGTGATAAAATGGTGCTCCCTGTTTCTCTCTTCTATCTCGGCAACAAGATTACTATAGTAATCCTTAGGTTTATCTATATCTAAAAATTCCTCAATATGACTCTTCATAGCTTTGGACCTATTATATATCCATCCTGCAGCTTAGACTGTCTTTTAAGCATATCTACATCTGCGAATCTAGAGACCGAATCCTCCCTAAATCTAGGGTCTACTTTTATAGGATGGTATGCCTTTTCCTCTCCTTCTGTGTCTATCTCACTTATCTTCTCAAAATAACCTATGACTTCCTCAATGTCCTTCTGTATAGCTATCTTTTCCTTCTCGTCAAGTTTTAGCCTTGTTGTTTTTAAAAGCCTTTCAAATTCAAGGTTATCCATGGTTTATATTTTGCAGAGCATATCTATAAAATAGTTTATTGAGATAATTATACGAATCCTGTCAGTGGTCTAATGATCAAAATTGATTACATAAGAGATATTCCAAAAGAGCCTAATCGAAAGGTGCATATAGGGGGAAGAGTGTCAAGGATAAATGACCTAAAGAGCGCAAGATTTATCTGGATAAAGGACGTTTCAGGTTCACTACAGGTAACTGTAATAAAGAAGAAGACATCAACAGACCTGCTAGCTACCCTTGAGAGCCTAATGCCTAATGATTTTGTTGCTATAGATGGACATATACCTGAAGAGGTAAAGGCCGCTTCCGGCCTGGAGATAATACCGGATTCTGTAAGGATTGTCAGCAAGGCAATGGGACCATCTCCTATAGATATAGACGGCTTCAACGAAACAAGTGTGGACAAACGCCTAGACTGGAGAGCATTAGACCTAAGAAATTCCAGATCTACTGCAATCTTCCTTATACAATCAAAGCTTATGGAAGGAATGCAGAAGTATCTCTATTCTGAAAAATTCATGCAAGTCTTCACTCCAAGTCTGATGGGTGTGTCTTCTGAAGGGGGTTCAGAAGTCTTTAATCTAAAGCACTTCGGGAAGAATGCCTTCCTTCGTCAGGATCCACAACTGCATAGGGAGCTTCTCATGGTTGCAGGCTTCGAAAAGATATACGAAATAGGTCCAAGTTGGAGAGCAGAACTAAGCAATACACCACAGCATCTGACTGAACACAGAACATGTGCAGCTGAGATATCATTCATAGAGGATGAGCATGATATAATTAAAGTTGAAGAAAACCTTATCATGCACGGTTTGAAAAAAGTAGTCGAAGACTGCCAGGAGGAACTCAAGACATTAGGCGTCGAGTTGAATGTTCCAAAACTTCCGTTTCCTGTTCTAGAATTTCCTAAAGTATATGACATACTTGAAGAACTAGGTTTCAAGTATCAGCGAGGCAGAGAGGACTATGACAAAAAAGGAGAGATGGCTCTTGGAAATTATGTGAAGGAAAAATATGATTCTGACTTTTTCTTTGTCAACCGGTTTCCATTTGCAGTTAAACCTTTTTATGTCATGAAAGTAGATGAAGATCCAACATGGGCAAGAAGCATAGACTTGATATATAAAGGAATGGAGCTTAGCAGCGGCGGCCAGAGAGAACACCGCTACGAAAAGATAATATCGCAGGCGAAGGAAAAAGGACTTGAAACTGAGAAACTTGAATGGTTTACAAACTTCTTCAAATATGGCGCCCCGCCACACGGAGGGTTCAGCATAGGTATGGAACGCTTTGTAATGCAGATACTCAATCTCCAGAATATACGAGAAGCTTCATTATTCCCAAGAGCTCCAGAGCGCCTTGTGCCTTAATTTATGAAGATGCAGACTTTCATGCACCAATAGTTCTCATAAAATAAGTTAATTTACCCTGTATAAATATCTAGACTTAGAGGTACAAACTCCAGAACTTCTTCATCTTTTCAAAAAAACTACCACTTCTGCAGAGATTCAGAAAGCATAGCACTAGCAAAATTCAAATTAGCCATCTAATGTCTAATATTTTTCCTTTCTAAATTCCCGTAAAAACTCTTCCACCTCTTCTCTGTTATTAATCTCCCCGTGTTTAAACATCATTCTGAGTGCATCCTCTCTTTTATGCAGCTCCATTTCCATTTTTATTTCTGCAGGGCTAAATCCCAAAAGTTTCTGTTCTGCCCATCTGGCACCTTCTAGATTATTATATCGCCTAAACAAGGTTTTAGCCAGAACCAGAAACCTTTTTTTAGACTCCTCAGCTCCAGGTATTCCTTCCCTGGCTTTTGATTCGTATGTAATAGCTGCCTTATATGCGAACTCTGAAGCATTTAAGATATTCTTGTTTTTTATAAAATAGCTTACACCCTTTCTTATCTGCTCTTCTGTCAAAAGCCAGAAGTTTACCTTATCTATGCTTTTCTGTTTTGATCTTTCCGGATTAGTATCTTGACTAATCTTTTTTATATCCTGGTCTTTTGGTTTTTCATTATCATTGGCTTCCTTTCTGAAGAAAACAGTATTTGTGTTTGCTTTAACAACCATATCGATCACATATCCTATAAAAATTCACTTTATTTTTCTCTCTCTATTTCTTCCGAATTTAAAATTCCAAGCGCCTTTAAAACCAAATGCTTAACTTTTTTAGACCGATCTTCATCTACACCTGCCGTTATTCTTTCAACTGTATCTGACATTCTTGACTTAACACTCTCCTTTAGACGCAATACTCCTTCTCTCCCAGCATACCTGAATTGGAGTTTCAAGCATTCAACTACTTCATTTTCCTTTCTCTCTGCCGTTGTGTTTGAGTTGCCTGCCCTGAATAATGCAACAGATAAAATTGTGTATTTCATCCATTTTTCCCTAGCCCCAAGTATGCCTAATCTTATCCTAGTTATCTCCTGAAGCCCTAGAAAATCAGCAACAATTCCTGCTGTGCTCATGCTTCCTTCACGCAACAGGTTTTTCATTGCAATTTCCGCATCAGACTCCGTAAGCTTTCCAATTGCAATTTTCCTCATTGTCACAGAGTCCAATGCACTTTTTGCATGTTTAATACTACGTGGCTTATTATCAGATATCTCTGCCTTAGTAACCAAAACCATTTTATCATATATCTATTTCAAAATCTTCATATATAAACTACACACATTCCACTTGTAGGATTCCTTAACAACGTGAGCGAGAAATCCCACACTCTCTAGAAGTGGAATGAGAACGAACTGCAGAAGAACAATACAAATTCTATAATCATATATCCAATCGTAATCCTATCCCCAAATCCGAGCAAATATAAGTGGCAACCTTTTTACTCGCTGTAGTATGCCACAATGAAAAGTATTATAAATCAGACTATACACTAATATTTCTACAGTTAGGAATTGTTTCAGACCACCATGGTGGTAATGTGCAAACTCAGATAGGCTTTTTGACAAGGCTGAATCTGAATGCTCTCCTTTTTTCAAAACATAGCTCTCCAAAAAACTATTTTTTCAAAATTCTTCCCCTCATCCTTCCATCATATAATCAGATTGCAATTAACCTAAAATTGGTAATTCCTTGGATACAATAGTCTTAACCTGCATGGATCCCAGACTGAACGAATATCTTGACAAAAAATATTATAGTGAAGAGGCAAAGAAATTATATGGTGAAGTTGAAATCTGGAGAAATGCTTCCGGCAGGCTTCCTCCAGCCGAAGAGCTCATACTAAGCGGTGCCAAACGAGTAATACTGTCTCCACATACTGATTGCAAAGCTAAGGAACACATGTATAAGACTCTTATTGAAGACCTGAAGAAATTCCATGCCGAATCGATAAAAGAAGACGAGCATAAATATGAGGATGAAATAGTCGATCAGGCATTGCATCTCGTCGGCGCACACTCATTTGCAACAAGGGAAGAATTTGATGATCTCGTAAATTCAGAGGAAGAAATCTTTCTCAGGGAAAAACTAGCTAACAATTATATAGAGGTAAAACTTGATGTTATAGACCTCTCAAAATTAAATATATTGAAACATAATGAAAACCATGTTACAGAAGACAACAGGCGCCTTGTAATATCAAGTGCAACAAATTCAAAATCAAGTGAAATAGCTTCAAAGGCAAAGGCAGACCTCAAATCCTGCTATATAATACAAGGCCCGTATCTCAAGGATTTAAATCCCGACATAAATCTTGCAATAAGCCTGGGTATAAAACGCATGAACATAATAAATGAGGAAGGCCACCCATTCAAATAATTAATATTTCTAGATGATAATTTGGCAGACTTAGTCAAACCTAAAATAGTTGTATCCTGTATGGATTACAGGATGAATCCAGTACTAGATGGCATGTTCAAAGAATTCCCAGAGATACAAACATTCAGGACAGCTGGAGGAAGGCTTAACCGTGCACTTGTGGAAGAGATAAACTCCCTGGATCCCAGGGAAGTAGTATGGATGCCACACAACGATTGTGGAGCATTGAAATTCGCACACTCTCAAATCAATGGGCAGAGCATCTTCCCAATGCATCCTATAACTTCCCATATTGCAAAAATACTGAAAGAAGCATTAAGGGACCATACTGATGATACTAACATAACTCTTGACCGGTTTGTTTCAACACAAGTAAGCCAAGGGGAACAAAGGCTTAGAAAGGAATTCGGAACCCGATTCCATTCTGAATTGGTAGATGTATCCGGAATAGGAAAACATGGCAATCTTGAAAACCTATTGATAGTATCAGAAGACACAAAGATTCCTCCTTCAATATTGATAGCAAACGCAACCTCTGCAATGAACAGAAGAGTTGCAGGTTTTAATCCAGATGAGAAGAAGTTTTACATTCTACAAATGCCCAGAATCGCCCTTGCAGATGTCGATATAGATTTGGCTAAAAAAGCGTTGGGTATCAATACAATAGTTATCGATACAGCCATAAAACCCAGCCAAATCAAGTTAAGAGCATAAGCAAAATTAAATCCGCTTTGCACCAAGAAAATAAACTAAGGCATATGCTAAGGATATATTCTATGTGGGGGACTAGCACGCCGTTAAGCGTACTTGAGAAAAGTGGGATTTGGGTGGGGATAAAATAGAAAACTATTCTCATTAGTCCTCCAATTATCTTTTATCCCTTTCCATTTATAAATCTTTGCTTTTTTCTTGGATATTATCCAACACTAATAACCTTGAACTACTTCCAGCGTTCATCTCTATATCATGATTTCCTTTCCTCACTGATATCGATTCTGCTATTATTCTGCTTCCTATAGGTATATCTTCAAAGGCCCTGCCAAGAGATCTCCAGACGAGAAGCCTTGCCTCTCTCTTTCCATCACTTATTATCATAGATCTTGCTTCACTAAAACCGGCTCCCAACCGCTCTGCATTTTCTACAACCACAAGCCTTCCTCCTATGTCTATGTCTCTTTCAACGTATCCCAGTGTTGAGAAATCTGTCACTACACTTCCTCCTTCAGCAAGTTTTGTAATTGATGTGTCTCCAGTGCTTTGGAGTTCATACTCCTTACCAATTCTATCAAGACTGAGATTCCTGATACCAACTGTATCCCCTCTCCTTACTGGAATGCAATCAACAATATCTGCAGAATTACCCCATAAAGTAAAAGTAATGCTCTCATCTCCATCTGCCAATATCATTGACCTTCTGAATATTTTGTTTCGGCCTTCTCCTACATGAAATTTGCCAAGAACTCTATCTACTCTTCCTTCAATATATGTAATACGACTGCCTTGTACTGCTCCTGATAATATCTCTGGTATTTTTAATCTTCTTTCCAAATGATCTTCTCCGGATCTGGCAAGGACCTCTGCTCTTTTCCTGCTTATGAGCCATCCGTGCTCTTTCATAATTCTCTCCACCTTATCTGAAATTTTATCGGGTTCGAGATCTATCAAAGTTCACACCGGCACATTCTTATTTATTATTCTTGTCATTTCAAGAATAACACAGCTAAATTTCAACCAGATATGCTGCAGAAGAGTAAATACTGGAAAATATAAATACATATATATTCGAATAAAAGTTAATGGCAATGGAAGAACAGATAGAACACATACTCTCAAGCAAAAGACGCGTTTCTGCAAGCATAATACCAGATGTATTTACTTCGGTGTAATCAATGGCAGCAAATCTCAACTCGCTTCTGCTTCCTCTCATAATACTAATTCCATACCTGTCCATACTTCCCATATTATTTTTAGATAGAAAACATTCCTACACCATATCAATATTTGCATCAGGGATATCTCTTGCTTTGGTTGCTTTGGTTGTATACCTCTCACACGCCGGAGTCGCACTTGCATTCAGCTTTCCATACATAAGCTATTTCAATATAAACCTGAATTTTGAGATTACAAGCGTTAACCTGATTCTTCTGGTAATGACCTCCATAGTATTCTTTGCATCTTCTCTGGTAGGCAGCTACTTCATAAAAGACAATCATAAGAAATACAACCTAATCTTCGCTGTGACTGAAGGATCATCACTTGCCTTATTTTTGTCTGGAAATCTCTTTCTCTTTTATGTATTCTGGGAGCTTGCTGAGATATCTGTGTTTTTCATGATATTCATGTTCGGCGGCGAAGGAAGGCGCAAGGCAGCAATAAAATTTATAATATACTCACTTGTTTCAAGCCTAATGCTTCTTATCGCAATAATACTGTTATATCTCAATGTTACCCCCCACACTTTTGATATATTCTCGATAATAAAGTACGCGTCAACCATTCCAGTGGCATACCAGCTCATAATAATGGCAATGCTTGTAATCTCCTTTTTAATAAAGATGCCGGTATTTCCACTGCACAATTGGCTTCCAGATGCACATACTGAGGCACCAACAACAGGCAGCATGATTCTTGCAGGGGTACTCCTAAAATTCGGAGGATACGTACTGATACTTATGTTCATGATGCTGCCTGTATCCTTGCATTACACAAAATATCTCGCAATCCTTTTCGGATTCTCCGCGATATATGCAGGAGTAGCCGCACTCCGCCAGAAAAATCTTAAACGTGCAATAGCATATACTAGCATAACTGACATGGGCATAGTAGGCATCGGAGCCGCAGCATACAGCATACTTGGTAATAATGGTGCATTATATGCAATGCTGAGCCATGGCATAATTATCTCCCTTCTATTCTTGATAGCCGGAACAATAGCAGAGCTTTACGGTACCCTACAGATAGACAAGATAAAAGGAGTCATGAAGAACTTCCCTGGGCTTACTTACTTATTTATTTTTGGAGCCATAGCGTTGGTGGGAATTCCTCTTACTACTGGATTCATAGGGGATCTTCTTATTTTCCTTGCATCTGTACACTCGTTCGGAATATTCGGAATAATTCCACTGCTGGGAGTACTTCTGATAGGTTTCCTCCTATTCTGGCTTTTTGAACGTTCCTTCGCATCAAACCCTGAAACCAACATTGGCTACCACATAGACAAAATAGTAATTGCAGGAGCTATAATCTTGGCAGTCTCATCGGTATTCCTGGGGCTCTTTCCATATCTACTTATTTGACCAATGATAAAAAATCCATCCTCTTCAGAAAGACTCTTATTTATTCCAACATATGAAAGGCTTCAGCAAAACTGCAAAGTATTATGAATACACATTATCCATTCTAAATATGGCAATCGCACCACTAAAGGTAAAACACTACCCTCTTTCAAATATTGCAAGAGCCGCTCTTCTTATTGCGCTCTTTCTCAATATACTGGCATGGTTTGCAGTAATGTATTATTATCCAACACTTTCAGTAAAAAATTACGGTTTATTCTTCATTACTCCCCTGATATTTACTTTAGTGTTTCTTCTCTTCCTGCTTATATTGCGTTTCAGATACACTCTGCTTGAAAAATATCCATATCTGATAAGCATGCCCTCATTTGTATATCGGTTAGGCATGGCAAAGAATTCCGAGACCGAAGGCAGAATATTTTCAAAGGTTTTTACCATACACGCGCTCTCAGCACTATATATCGCAGCACTTGAAATTGTAATAACTTATGCCACATTGCCTATAAACGGGGTTCAACACCTACACTATCTTACAGAATCAATACTCCTGATAGTGGTGGTATTTGTTGTCACTGTCTTTGCACTATACAGAAATATATACAACAGTTTTGCGAATCCATCCGGACGCAGAAGATAATACAATTCCTATGCATATGATGTGTATGCTCTAAATATGAACAACGCCACGGAGTAATCCGGAAGTTAAAATTCAGCTGGACGAGTTTTTACTGTAGTACAAGTTTCATGCTCCAAGCAGATAAGTTGCTGCATTATGCGCTATAGCTATCAGCGGTTGTGGATATACTCCAAACACTACAGTTATTATAATTGCAATCGAAATAGCCAGAACTACAGGCTTTTCCATCTTAATATGTCTAATTGCATTGGAGCCCATGCCTTTATTCTCTACGCTGTAGGCAGCCATTATTGGCCTTGAGTAATAATAGATTGATATCACGCTGTTTATTATTCCCAGAACCGCAAGCCATGCCAGTCCGGCAGATGCGGCTCCAAGAAATATGAGGAATTTTCCTACAAATCCAGTTGTAAACGGAAGGCCCACGAATGTAAGCATGAAGAGGCTCATAGCTAAGGCGGCAAACCTGTTCTTTCTAGAAAGCCCATTCAGGTCGTCTATTGTATGCATCTGCTTGCTCTCAAGCCATGCCACAACTCCAAGTATGCCTATAAATGCGAACGCATGTGCGAATATCTGAAAGAGAGACCCCATAAGCCCTGCAGTTCCTGCCGTGGCCATTCCTATAAGTATATACCCTGCCTGGGATATTGATGAGTAGGCAAGCATTCTTTTCAGGTTTTTCTGCATTATTGCCACTATGTTGCCGAAGAACATGGTTATGACTGAAAACACAGCGAGAAGATCAAATACCGACCTGTATCCTATAAACGCAAGTATGAGTATCTGTATTAAAGCAGCGAATGCAACTTTCTTGTTGAGGCCTCCGAGCATGCCTGTGACATATGCCGGAGATCCTTCATAAACATCAGGTATCAGGAGATTGAAAGGGAATACCGAAGCGTCTATGCCCAGCGAGACAATAAAGAGGACAGCTGCAAAGGCAAGCATCTCGCTATGTGTGGTATTTGTAAGGGTGAGGCTTCCAGAACCTCCATAGAAGAGCACAATAGCCAAGGAGAGGAGCGATATAGCAATTGAGGCCATAATGAAGAACTTTACTGCGGCCTCAACACTCTTCTTCGAAAGCAGTATTATGAATACGGAAGGCAGGCTCGCAAGCTCCAATCCTATGAATACGGTTATCAGAGAATTAGACATTGAAAGCATATACATTCCAGCCAATGCAAACACAGAGAGTATGGCAAAATCTCCATAATTGTCAGAATAGGCATATGCCAAGAGATTTACCAGAAGCATTCCCATGCTGAAAATTGCAATGAAGAAGAGCGAGAACGGATTGACTGAAACAACATTCAGGAATGTTGTCTCTATGCCATATGCAAGCCCTGCAAGAGAGAGAAGCACCAGAATTGCCAACACTGCTATGTTGTATGCAAGTTGAATCCTCTTCTTCTCTAAAATGCCAAGGGCAAGATTGCCTATGAGCAGTATGACAGACACTGCCAAAAATATCAGAACAAATATCATTTGATAACACCTAGCGCATACGCGTACCAGAGTGCAGCTGCAATGGCAGCTATAAGCACGAACACGTATGCATTTATGTCTCCGACTGCAAATCTTCTGAGCCCTCTTCCGGATATGCTTATCCCATTACCGATGTCTTCGAACCCGACGCTTAAGAACCTGTCAAATATGGCTACTCCGCTGGCTATGGCAAGCAGGGCATCTGCAAAATATATGTACAAGGCATTGAATATGTCGCTATTATGGATTATGTGTGCAAACCAGCCGCTTATGCTTTTTTTATGAGAGAATGCATAGTAGCTTGCAAAGAGTCCAAGGAAGGCAAGAACTGTCTCAATGACTACATCATAAAGCTTGATTCCAAGAAGTGAGACATATCCCTCAAGGAAGTATGTATCTCCTCTTAGGAAGCCTCCGATGTAGAAGAAAGCGATGGAGCTGAGCAATGCTAGAAGAGCAAGGAAGATCATGCTTATTACCATGCTTTTCGGCATCTTCTTATAAGCAAGCTTGGTCTTCTGACTGTCAGCCTTTTTGGAAGCGAGCATAACCCATCTGATTATGAAGAAGCTCGTGGAAAATCCTATTATCGAGAGGAAGGCATAGACTACAAGTGAATTTGCACTGGAGCTTATGCCTATATTTCCGAAGAATCCTGAGAACGGCAAGAATCCGGCAAGGGAGAGCACGCCTATTATCGTTGTAATATAAATAAGCCTGTTTTCTTTAAGCCCTGTTGTTTTGTCCAGGGAATCTTCACCTGTGGCTTCCATAACTGTTCCTGAGCTGAAGAAGAGAAGAGACTTGTAGAAGCTCTGCACCAGGAAGAAATATAGTGCTGCAGTTATGCTGCCTATGCTTGCTGCAAATATCATCAGGCCAAGCTCCTGCGTGGTGGAATAGGCTATTACCCTCTTTATCTGCATCTCCTTGGCGGCTCCAAGTGTAGATATCACTACTGTTATGGCGCTAAGTATCATGAATAGATAAAGGATGTGTGCAGCGGAGAATAATGGATAAAGTATTATGAAAGCAAAGACTCCTGCCTTAACCATTGTTGAGGAATGAAGGAACGCCGAGACAGGCGTAGGTCCCTCCATTGCATCAGGAAGCCACTCCTGAAATGGAAATTGCGCAGACTTTGTAAGTATTGCTACACAGAGAAGAAGTGCAGATGCGAGCAGATATGTCGGATTTGATGGTATCGAGCCTATGCTGAAGCTTCCGGTAGCCGTCCAGATTATGGCTATTGCCGCTATTATGGCTATGTCACCTATCAAGACTGTAGATATGGCCTTTCTCGCGGATCTCGCAGCGCTTGCTTTCTCCTTGTAAAATCCTATAAGCATGTAACTCATGAAGCTCAGGAATTCCCAGGCAACAAAAAGTGTTATGTAATTTCCACTCATCGCGAAGACAAGCATGGCCGACTCGAATATAAGCATCTCTATGTAGTATCTCCGCTGTTCGCTCGGTTTCTTCATGTATCCAAAAGAATAGAAGAATATTGCCGGAGCTATCAATAATACTATGGCAAGAAGGAGAAGGCTTACCGGAGTTATGCTCGCACTGAAGCCTACTGACGCTCCACCTATGTTAAACCATCCTATATTATATGCTCCGTAATGAATTAAGAAAAGCATGAAGAGGCTTGCTATAGCCGCAGCCAAGGCGATATATCTGGGCAAAGAGGTGCTTGGCAGGAATGCAATCAATGCAACTCCAAGCAGAAGAGGAAGTATAAGAAGGAAAGGCAACATATTCACTACCACTTCATCTTAGATAGCTTCGAGATATCAAAGCTTCTTCCATTTGATTTCATATAGATATAAAGGGCAATTACTGTTATTATTTCAGCTGATGCCACTGCCCAGATGGCGAAGAGCATGACAACCCCGCTCGGATCGGGATTCTGCATTCCGCTTATGAACGAGACAAGAATTATGGTGCTCGCAGCAAGTATAAGTTCTATGCCAAGCATTACAACTATCAGGTTTCGGTCTGCGGCTATCCCTGCAAGTGCTATAGCCACAAGAGCAAATCCGAGAGCCAATACATAATATGCAGGTATTATCATACTATCAATTTTACAAATCTTCTCATTATCAAGACGCTGCCTATTACTGCAGAGAATAATAAAAGAAGCATCATGAAGAATACTACGTAATATTCTGAAATTGCAGCTGCGGCTATACTCGGGAAACTGCTTCCATGCGTGAAGCTTCCTGCTCCTGCCCAAGCGAGAATCAATGCAATTCCTATTGCTATTATCACCAAGGCAGAGAGGAATCTTGCTTTAGAGAAGCTGTCATGCGAAGTCTCAGATGCCACTGCAACTATCAGATATGTCGAAAATCCTCCGACAAAGACAAACAACTGGAGAAGCGCTATGAAAACCTCCCCTAGGAATACAAAGACAAGTGCGCTCCCTATAAAGACAAAGGTCAGGGCCAGAACCGCATGAAGAAGCCTTCTGGAAAGGAAGACAAGCAGGCCTCCGGATAAGGCCAATGCAGCTACTATTAAAATATAAACTTCTGATACAATCAAACTAATTCCTCCGGTCTTTTTATAAGATCCCTCTTGTCGTAAGTCTCATAAACATCTGTATTCTTTCCAAGAGTAAGGCATTTTGGTGGGCATACCTCCTCACAGAGTGCGCAGAAAAGGCATCTCTCTATTCCTATCTGCGGCATTTTCTTGAGCCCTTTGTCTGTCATTATCTCGACCATCGTTATGGTTTTGTTAGGGCAGATAATCGCACACGCAGAGCAGCTTATGCATGTCTCAATGTCAAGCTTCAGCATGCCTCTGTAGTCATCCGGAAGGGACTCCCGCTCCTCTGGGTATTCTACTGTGAATCTCTTCTTTCCAAGCGCTTTTACTGTCTCAATAAGGGGCTCTATCATTTTTTAACACCATGAAAAGAGACTCTTCCAGAGTGCTTCCGGTAAGATATCCTTTATATCTCTTGAATTGAATGCCAAGCTTATATATCTAACGTGCATTCCATTCACATCCTTCTCCTGATCCAAATTTCTATTCATAAGAACAAAAAGAATGTTATCACCATATTCAGAAGCGCAAGCGGCATCAGCCATATCCATCCGAATTTAAGGATCTTGTCTACCCGCATTCTCATTGTGGTTATGCGTATGATTGTTATGAATACAGCGACTAAGAATGCCTTGATTAAGAGCCAGAGCGGAGCGGGAAGGAAAGGTCCATCCCACCCTCCCAAGAAGAGTATTGATATCAGCAGGCCTCCCAGAAGCATCCTCGTATAATCCAATAGAAGGGCAAGCGCGTAATAAGGAGCGCTTAGGTCTGTAAGCCATCCGGCTATCAATTCAGAATCAGCTTCTCTCGTATCAAACGGAGGCCTTTCCAGCTCTGCAAGCATTGCTACAAAGAAAACAAAAAATCCTATAGGCATCAAAATTGCAAATGGAAGCCTGGCCTGTGCAGCAATAATGCCGTTTATGCTATAGCTTCCGGTAAAAAGCGCAAGTGTTGCAACCACTATTATCATTGGCAGTTCATAACTTATAAGCATGAGCACAGATCTCTGTGCACTTATATCGGAAAACTTGTTTCCGCTCGCAAATCCTATTATAAAGAGTATTATCGGTGTAAAACCAAGCACTACAAATATGAGCAGGAGCCCAAGCCCCAGGTTGCTTGCCTGGAGCGCTGGGGAGAACGGTATAAGGAATATTATGAAGACATTCAATGCAACAAGAACAACAGGCGCAAGGGATATGAGAACCTTGTTTGCATTCTCGGGTATTATTATCTCTTTGGCTAGAAGCTTCACAAGGTCAGCAAAATTCTGAAGTATCCCATATTTGCCTACATATGTGGGGCCATGCCTGTATTGTGATTTTGCTATGAGCTTCCTCTCAAACCAGCCGAAGAAATAAGAGAATGCAAATATGAGTATGGCTATGACTATGCCGTATGCTATCAGTCCTGCAAGGCTTACTGCAAGGCTATGTGAATTTATTGCATTTTCTATTATACTATCTATCGACATCTGCCATTACCAAATCCAAGGTTCCCATTATGGAGAATAGGTCAGCGAACCTGTTTTCCCTTGCCATGTAATCAAGCGCTGAGAGATTTATGAATGTAGGTGCCCTTATAGAGAGCCTGTAAGGCTTCTGCGGATCACCGACCATATACATCATCTCTTCTCCTCTGGGATTCTCCCTGCTGACTGTCACCATCCTGTTCTTTAAAGGAGGGGAGACAAGCTTAACAGGCATTCCGAGCGCACTCCCCTCAGGCATATTTCCAAGTGCATTTCTTATCAGTCTTATGCTCTCCTTTATCTCAAGCACACGCGCCTTATATCTGGCAAGGTTGTCTCCACCAGTAAGTACTACAGGGTTGAAATTGAGTTTTTCATATACATAATAGGGGTTGTTCTTTCTTACATCATAAGAGACTCCAGATGTCCTAAGCACCTGTCCTGTAACTCCGAGGTCAAGCGCCTCGCTCCTGCTAAGCCTTCCTATACCTTTCATCCTCTGTATGAAAATGGGATTCTTTTCTATGAATTTTTCATAATCCTTAAGTCTCTTCTCCAGATAATCAAGGAATTCAATGACTTCCTCTGCAAATCCTTCCGGTATGTCCCTGGCCAGGCCTCCCAGCCTCATGTTGACATAAAACATCCTCTGGCCTGTGGCCACTTCAAGAAGCCTTAATGCCATATCTCTGTCCCTAAATCCCCACATAAATGTCGTAAAGAGTTGGCCAAGGTCATTGCATATGCTGCCTACCCAGAAGAGATGGCTTGCAATCCTCTGCAATTCAAGCAGTACTACTCGCACATATTGTGCACGCTCGTTTACCTCGATTCCCATGGCCTTTTCGACAGTTGCAACATAGAGCTCGTCAACGCTCATGGGTGCCATATAATCTATCTTTTCCATGTAAGGATGGCTCTGCATATACATTCTAGTCTCTACAAGTTTTTCAACTCCCCTATGCAGAAATCCTATATGGGGCTCAACCTTCACTATCGTATCCCCATCAAGGTGGACAACAAGCCTGAGCACTCCGTGTGTGCTTGGATGTATCGGGCCTACATTGATTTTTGTTATTGCCATTCTATCTACTATCTACTCTTCAGTACAACAGGATCCATTCATAAGCATCCTGCCTTCGGTTTCTATTCCAAATATCTTGCTCTTATCATGTCTATGACTCATAAGGCTGACCCCAGACAAAATTCTTCCTGAGAGGACTGGGCCTGCCATCCCATTTTTCAAGCAGGAGCCTCTTGGCCTTTCTGCCTTTTATCTCTATTCCAAACATCTCACTCATCTCCCTCTCATACCAGTCTGCTGATCTATGTATCTTTATTATTGTAGGGATCCATAGGTCTGAAGGATCGAGGTCTACTTCCAATGTAAAGTCTTGATTTTTATCGATATTTCTAAGGAAATAAATCACCTCTATGTTCTTTACATAATCGACAGCGGTTATTTTCACAAGATACTCGAATCCCTGCTTTTTCATGGTCTCTATTGTCTCTTCAACAGCTTCTCTATCAATCTTCAATCGATCCACCTAACTTCTTCTGAAGTTTCATTACTGCACCGAAAAGGTTCTCAGGCCTCGGAGGGCATCCTGCAACATAAACATCAACGGGAAGAACCTGGTCTATTCCCTTTACTATGTTGTAACTCTCCCACCACGGCCCGCCGCATGTTGCACACTCCCCGAAAGCTATCACGTATCTGGGCCTTGCCATCTGTTCATACATTCTTTTAAGTTCCGGTATTATCGATTTTGTGACCCATCCCGCGACGAGCATGACATCACACTGCCTCGGAGTAGCGCGAAAGAGAAGGTAACCTTTCCTTTCGGCATCAACCCTCGATGAACCGAAATCCATCAACTCGATGGAGCAGCACGCAAGCCCGAACTGAAGCGGCCACACTGAATTATTTCTCGACCATTTCACAACTCCTCCGGAAGCCATTTTAGTAAGATCAGAAAGCTTCGAAAAGAGGACATTAGGCTTTGTCTCCCTGTTTTTGAGAGAGTCAGCAACAAGCTTGTCCATCTCCTTCTTCGCATTCATAAATTCCTCGCTTTCGTGATCTATTTCATCAACCATTCATATCTGCCTCTTTGTTGCTAAAGCTATCGAAAATATCTCCAGTACTGTTCCTGAAACTGCAAAAGCCATAACTGCGATGTCTATTCCCGAAGTAAGCTCTCTCGCTACTACTGCCCAGGCAAGAATCACTGCTGCAACTACCTCGAATGCGAGGAATGCCGAAAAATAATGGAAATACTCTTTCATGATGGTAAGCCTGTTACCTGTACTCTCCTCCGCGCTCTCAAAGTTCAAGGTAGCTATTTTGTTCTGAGGTTTTCTTATCCTTACCATCTTTGAAAAGAGAAGAAGCGAAACTGGAAACAAGAAAGAGAATACTGCAAATACTACCAATGTGAGATAATTTGAAGCCATAAGTAACATAGAATAAATAGTTTAATAATATTTTGTCCCGAATAAATAGCAACTGCAGAATTTTTATCGGTGTCGGTTATGGCATATACTCTTCCAGAAAAGGCAAAAGAGATAATAAGAATAGGATACACGAAGATGAGGGTCATGCGCAGCGGCATGTTCCAGCAGATGACCTTCAGCATTCGCAAGGTAAAATCAGGGAATATCGAGTATACCGAGCTGTTTATAGACCGCATAATGGATACTTCAGAGCTTCTCCGCTTAGCAAAAGAGACCGGGCTTCCTGTCGAATCTCAAAACGGAAGAGCCTTCCCAGAAGGATCGTCCGCATCAGACTTTCAGGGATTATAGTCCAGCAACGTAAAACATTCCTCAAACTAAGCCTCTCTTAATCCCGAATATGCAGAAGATATCCTGTTTTTTTCCTTGATTCTCTCAAAGTATCTGCATATCTTATCAGATATCTCCTTTGCAGTAAAGCCCTTGGAGCAGACCAGTATAAGATTTCCCCTTGCACCCGGATAACTCATCTGGTAAACTTTGAAGAATCTTCCTAATTTTCTGACCAGCTCTGATTTTCTTGCAAGCGAATCTACAGTCAGGGCATAATTTATGATAAGAATTCCATTCTTTTTAAGTGCCATATTGAAATGCTCTGCATTCTTATTCATAAAAAGCTCTTCGGGGATCTTTCCCCCTACATATATATCTGATATTATTATGTCATATGTGGAACTAACTCCCTTTATGTATCTTATTGCTTCTGCATTAATGATATTCATATCTAGCTTTTCAGGAAGAAAAATCTTTGAGAGTTCTATCATTTTCTGGCTTTTTTCAACTACATCCAAATCAATTCTTCCTCCAAAAACTTTTTTCATTTGGTACGGGACCGTGCCTCCTCCCAGCCCCATAACCAACACCTTCGACTTTTTGAAAAGTGCCGGGGCCGCCATCATATAATCCCAGTATTGTCCTGTAAATACTCTTCCATCGAAGATCTCCGAATGTATAATGTGGTCGTAAACTACCTCAACTCTCTCGCCTTTCCTTACGACCACTACATCCTTTCCCTCTATCTCTCCCTTTCCGAGTATCTTCCAGCCGAGTATCCTGTATACCGCATCTTCAATATTCATTTTTTCACGTGTTCTATCTTTCTGCCTTTTTTATGAATTTTACACGTTCCCGATTCCTTGTCGTAATCAGCATCACATACAACCCTTCCGCACATTGAGCAGACATTATCGGCAATTCTACCGCATATATAGCATAGTCCTGTCATAATCTCAACTTTTAGAGAGCTCATCAAGGTCTATGACTCCGCCGAAAAGTTCCCTGGCATTTTCCAAAGACATAGGCTTCATCCCTCTGCTCTTAGCATATTTGCATTGGTATCTTATATAACTTTCATTTACATTTGTATTCGGTTCAATCTCCTTGCATCTGTTTATATATTCTATTATCACTCTCGCCGCATCAGCCTCTCCCATCTTTCTGACATTTGTGAGATATGGGGCAAGTATCAGATTAACTGTTCTATGCCTGACGTCCGGTATCGGAGTTGCAAGAAGTTTCTCTATCCATATGTATTTCCGCGGACCTTCCACAGCTCCTTCCAATTTCACTTCAGGAAGCTTTATTCCTGAAGCTGCGGCTATTATCTCTCTCGGAAGCTCCTTTCGAGGAATGGGCAGATTCTTCAGTATCTCCTTCCTTATAACTCGCCTGAGGATTCCCACAGCAATGCCTTCATTCATTATTACCCTGCCATGATCAAGTTCCTGCATAGAAAGACCAAAAGTACTGTTGTCAGGAGCAAATTCCAGATACTTCTCAAACGGCATTGAAAAATTATACTCGTCCTTGGCCAAGCCTCCGCCGAGCTCTGCGGACACGCTGAGAATCTCCCTCTCACCATCAAGCCTAAGTGCCTCAGCAGACCTCTTCGATTCTGCATCTGCATATGACATTATCTCTCCCCTGCGGCCTATAGCGCTTACCAACATTCTCGCATAGACATAGCTCATGAGGTGTGCATACTTTACTTCTCTTATATTTGTTTTGTAGAACGCTATTCTCTTCTCAAGAAGAGCCTTCTCAACCCGTAATTTCCCTTCTTCCATATGCTTGTAACTGAAAGGCGGATTAATCTCTTCAATTATCTTTTTTGAATCCTTGAGGAATGGATATTTATAGGCACGATCTAGCCTCTCATCTTCGGAAACTGCCATGTTTATCTAATGATTTGGAAGCTATAAAAAACATGCTGAAGGTATTCAGCCTAGAACTTCGGGCGAATGCCTAACCTGTAACTCCACTTCCGGAGATCTGGAATGCCTGGACTCCGCCGCCGCATGTGTCTGCCCACTCCACATCTATCGAATAAAGACCTTTTCCAAGAGTTATTGTATTGCTTTCTGGGCCGAAACTTGGAGCATTGCTCCATCCACTACCTCCAAATATGCTATTCCATGTGCCAGATCCTTCCGGAAGATACCATGCGGCTATTGCGTTGTCAGCGTAAGCATTGAATGTAACTGCAGTCTGCGAAGTCAGGTATATGTTTGTAGAAGCCATCGATATTGTCGTGTTGTAAGGAGGCGAACATGAAACTGAATTGCTATTCAGATAATAAAGGTCACTTGGAAATTCCGAAGAAGAAACTCCCAAGTAACTGCCTGAAGTCACAGGGGTTGCATATGCATATGTAAATGAGTTATCTTTGGTTTGAGGCGTCCAGTATCCGTTGTTGACTACCACATATCCATAAGGAAGATAAGGCTGCCCTGTGTATTCGGGCAATTGCGATGTGTAATTTCCATAACCTGCTATTACGCTATATACGGGAGTCTGGAAAGGTTCAGCATAAGCGTAAAATGAACCTCCATAACTTACACTCTGGCTGCATGATCCCAGATTGACGAGCTGCGAATTGCAATACTCCGCATTTATTTCATAATCGCCTTCAACTGCGCGGCCTACTCCGAATCCTATATTCATCTCAGTCAAGCAGACTGCATACTCCCCCTGCGTCAATCTCTCAGGAGAACATATTCCAGTATAGGTGCTTCCCTTATAACTTACTATAACATTCGAGACATCTACCGGAGAGTTCTGCCCATTGTCCACAACCAGAGTTACAAGCGAGAGATCGCTCCCTTTTTTGGAATATACACTCATAAGACTGCAGGAAATAGAGCCGTAACCTGTGCATTGAGCACCTATATCCGTCCTTGTGGTTGAAACAAGAAAGAAGACGACAAGTATCGCGGATATGAGTATTATAATCACAAAGCTATACGTAGTCATGAATTCTATTGCAGACTGCGCCTTTTTCTCTTTAGCCATCATCAAGTAATGGAAAGCTCATCTTAAAAATACTATCATCGCACTTATCCTGCAGGAAAAACAAAAAACTATAAGCTTCAAATCCCAATTGCTAAATATGTTTACAAAGCTGAAAGCAACTAAAATGGGTCAGGTATTCCTGGTAAATCGCGATATAGCCATGAACGAGGCAGAGCATGCTTATGAAAAGACTGTCCTTGAGATAGGCCCAGGCCACGGTATTCTTACACTTGAATTATGCAAAAAGGCAAAAAAGGTCATAGCTGTAGAAAAGGACAAACTTCTGTATGACGAACTCAAAAGAAATTATAACCTGGAGAACCTGCAGCTTATCAATGCCGATTTTTTAGATCTTACTGACAAGGATGTTGATTACAGCTCAATAGACATAGTCATATCCAATATACCCTATGTGATATCAAGCGAGGTAATAGCATGGCTTGTCAAGTATAAGAAAGAAGCAGTACTCTGCCTGCAGAAGGAATTTGTGGAACATATGATGGCAGCTTCAGGGACAAGGAAGTATACCAAGCTAAGTGTCTTTTCGGCCCTCGCGTTAAGCATAAGCGAGATAATGGTTGTAGACAAGGGCAACTTCAATCCAATACCTTCAATAGACTCAGAGATAATCTACATCAGGCCGAAGCAAGGCAACAACATATCTGAAGAAGAGTGGAAGGTTATAAATGCGCTGATGCAGCACAAGAAAAAGACAGTAAGAAGAGCCATACTCGATTCCGAATCATATCTCAACACAGGAAAGAAAATCGCAGATATGATATCCCAAGAAGAGAACTACTCTAAAAGGCGCGTATTCTCCATGAGTCCGGAAGAGCTCCTGGTTCTTGCCAGGCGCATAATAGCATATCAGAAGACAAAAGGCTCCTGAATCTCCTTCATTATCCAGCTATTGCTTATTTTTCTTCTAAACATATCTTCGGCTTCAGCCGCTTTCTCAAGACCGAGAACTGCCTTGTAATGCATCGGTGCAACCTTCTTCGCGTCTATTCTCAAAGCGGCGCTCATGGCCTCTTCAGGATCCATGGTATATGTACCGCTCATCGGCAGAAGTGCAAGATCCACCTTTATCTTCTCCATCTCAGGCACGAAGTCTGTATCTCCTGCATGGTAAATTTTGGCACTGCCTGTGTCAATGATGTATCCTACCCATCTGTTTGCCTTTGGGTGCTTATCAAGCCTATCAGGAGCTGTATTGTATGCGGGTATGGTGCTAAAATTGATTATCTTAGACGAATAGCTCTTATTTGGCTCTACGCCAACAACCTTTCCTACACCTATCTTGTCAACACTATCCTTCGTTACAAATATCTCAGTATTGTTTCCTGCAATCTTGCTTATGTCTTCCATATTAAGATGGTCGAAATGCGGATGCGTTATAAGTATAGCATCTGCCTTTTTCGAATTTTCAGGTATCCTGAAAGGATCTATGTATACTGTATTTCCATTCACATCAAGAACAAAAGAGGCATGCCCTATCCATTTTAGAAAATCGAATTCCATTATAATCTCCTATACTGTTATTCTATCTTAAATCTTTTAAATAATGCTACCTTTATGAAGTCCACAATGAAAAGGAAGAGCACAGATATCCCAATAACCGCAAGTATCGGTTCAACGCCTACTTTCGGTACAAGTATGCCAAAGAATGCAAAGACAAGCCCTGCAACTACACCTGCAGCAGAGCCTACAAGCAGAGCAATGCTTGGCTTTGGCGCCCTCCAGAATAGCTTCTTTGTCCTCATATTAAATATGCCAAATTTGTTTGATATGTCCAATAAAAGGAAGGCGCATGTCTGGAATTGCAGCAATGTAAGGCCAAGCGCAAGCTTCAGCGGAACGAGAAGAAGCATTTCAAATATCATGACTCCTCCCAGAAGCACCATGGTATACATTACTGCTTTTACCTTCCATATGTCTGGAGACATAGAATAAGCAACATTATCTGTAGCTATGGTTATGTTGGCTATGTCATTTGTAAAGAGCAGAAGTATCAGCAGGAAAGGTGTTATTCCTATAAATCCATGCATGCCGAGAAAGAGTATGGCTATGAAACCAACTGTCTGCACCACTCTATAAATCTTTGTCATGGCATATGTGAGCATTCTCTCAAAGATCCTTCTGCTCTCTTTCACTGCTTCTATTATGACTTCTATGCCTTTCTCAGTTATTACCATTGCCGCTGCGCTCTTTGCGACATCAGTTGCATTGCTCACCGCGATGCCTACTTCCGCTTCCTTTAGTGCAGGAGCATCATTTATTCCGTCTCCTGTCATGCCTGTTATCTTCCTATGGCTCTGAAGTGCCTTTACTATGGTATACTTATCTTCAGGGTAGATATTTGCAAATCCACCAGCCTTGGCTATACTCGAATAATTCTCCTTGTTATTCCTATTCAGGGTACTCATGTCTATTATTTCTCCTTTCAGGCCCAGATTTGCTGCGGTCTCAACTGCAACTGCTATATTGTCTCCGGTAAGCATCTTGGTTTCAACTCCCATATCATTGAGCTCCTTTATCAGTTCTGCAGCATCTTCCCTGGGTTCATCATACAGGGCTATGATTCCGGCAAGCTTGAAGCCCTTTCCACTCCCGACAGCAACTCCGAGGCTTCTATATCCTTTTTTGGCATAATCAGCTACAAGCTTTGTAATCTTCTTCTTTTCGCCTTTATCAGATTTGCAGAGCTCAAGCACGACCACTACTGCTCCCTTGATTACTTTATACTCGGAATTCCCGCTCTTTATTATCGCTTCTGTCCTTTTCGTTGACATGTCAAAAGGGGTAAATTTAATCTGCTTGCCTCTCTTCACTTGCATATTTTTTGCATAATTAAGTATTGCGTTGTCTATCGGATCTTTGTCATCTTCCCTTGAAGCTTCTGCAGCATATTTAATCACATCCGCATCTTTTTTCGAACCAAATGCGACAAGCTCCTTCACGACTATCTGGTTTTTGGTAAGGGTTCCAGTCTTGTCCATGCAGAGCACATCCATTGTTGCGGTGTCTTCCACAGCATCAAGCTTTCTGACAAGGACTGATTTCTTCTGAAGTTTCTCTGTTCCAAGAGCCATTGCAACAGTAAATGCAGAAGGAAGCGCAACCGGCACTGATGCCAGGAATACAATCAAGAGAAACTGCAATAGTCCAGCTATTCCTGCATGCAAGTCAAGTACTCCATACCCGAATAATATAATTATTATTGCAATATCTATCAAAACCAGATATTTTACAATATGCATTATTGTACCTTGAAGATGGTGTTTAGGCTTGGCGGATTCCATCAAAGTTGCTATCCTCCCATAGCTTGTACCCTCCCTGGTTCTGACAACCAAGCATGTTGCCTCTCCAACCCTGACCACAGCCCCGGCATAAGCCATCTCCGACTCCTTCTTCGCTACAGGCAGAGATTCTCCAGTTATTACCGACTCGTCTATCTCCAGATAGTCGCAATCGATTATCTTCACATCCGCAGGTATTATGTCTCCAAACCTTATCCTTATTATGTCACCAGGGACTATATCTCTGGAAGACATCTCTTTCCAAGAGCCTGATCTCAAGACTCTTGCATTGGATCTCAGTCTCTGCTTCAATGCCTGTATTGAGAGATCGGCCCTATATTCCTCATAAAATGCAATTATCGTATTGAAAAAAAGCAGAGCCAGTATTATGTACATGTCATTAAAGTTGCGGAGAATGTATGATATTACTATTACAACTATGAGCAAAAGCGGCACAGGTCCGCCAAACTTCTTCAGAAACATGAGCAGATAGTTTTCTTTTTCCTCACTTATCTCGTTATAACCATATTTCTCTATATTTTTTTTCGCTTCCTGTTCAGACAATCCTTTCCTGTTGCTATTCAGTTTCTCAAGCGCTTCATTTATGCTGATATCCTTAAATTCATCCTTCTCCATCAACAGTCTAAGCACGGGAAACTATAAAAAACAGACTAGCCAGTTTCCATTATTTCATAATTATCTACAATCTTCAAATTTAAATAAAAATTATAATACCTTTTTACGATCCCAAATGGAGTGGAAAAGAATAACGAATCAATCAAACTACCTCATGCACAAAATATCAGACAAGCCGCTGCATCCGGATTTTACCTCGATGGTTTTTGATTTTTAATGTGTTCATGTGCAAATCCAGGAAGTGTATCAAACCATAACAAACGCTAACAAATACTACCACTTGAGGGTAAGGCTCCCAGGCCGTCAAGGCCGAATCCTTTTTGGGGAGAACGCATCAATTCGGCTCAAAATGGACAATTCAGCTCTTTAGCTTATTCATGGTGCTCAAAGGAAGTAAAGATGACTTCATGGGCTTGCTCGTCTATCCTATATGTTACTACCAAAGAGCCAACGTGAAACCTTCGTATGCCAGTTAGCGGCCTGCGCATCGGCTTGCCTATCTTTGGGTTCTCCAAAATCTGCGCTATCTTCTTCATCACTTGTTCGTAGGTTGTCCTATCACGTTCCTTTCTGTGTCTAAGCTCTTCCTGCATCTTCTCGGTGAAGGCAGGCTTGTATATCATAGGATCAGTCAGCTTATTGCTCTCTTGAACTCCGCAAGGTTCTTGTAATGATGTACCTTCACTTTTCCAGAATCAATCTCCCTCCATTCCTTCGCTATCCTCCTGATGAGCTTCTTGTCTGGCTCGGCCTCGTCCATCTTCTCAAGCACTATGCTCAGCATTTTCGCAATCCTGTCAAGCTTAGTGTTAATCTGTCTTTCAAGCATCTGCTGCGTCTGCATGTCCTTCATCAAATATATATTGCACATTCGGAATTTTAAACCTTCCTGACTTCTTCCAAGCCAAGAACCCCGAATTATTTTCGATCCAGAATGCTAGCAAATAAGGGAGTTCCTGGTTGGTAACATAGCTGCTTTGATATTATCCTTTTTGACTACAAGTGCCATATATTAGTTAGGTAGATAAATGTCAATCATCTATATCTATCTACTTCACTTTCTATACCAAACACTGTCACAAGCAGACAAATGCATACAAGTGAGGGTAAGGTTCTTAGGCGGTAAAGGCCGAATCATTTTCGATGTAAAATGATATGAAATGACTACAAATTATAGTAAATGATATCGAAGAATATCACTATGATAGACAAAATAGAATGATGGTCTATACCAAGATTTATCAGCCTGATTTCAATTTCCTTATCTGTTTTAGGCTTATCGGGGTGTTGCTTATTTTGTCATTAATGGCATTTTCTATCGCTCTTACTACTGCAGTCGGCGTTCCTATAGCTGGAGATTCACCTAATCCTTTAGCTCCGTGTGGAAGGCAAGAAGGATTCTCAACAAAATTTACAACAAATCTAGGTGTATTATCTGCTCTCAGTAATCCTGCTTCAGCTATACCTGAAGTTAGTAATTGTCCATTTTCATCATATATAATTCTTTCAGATAAGACCTGACCTATTCCTTGCAAAACTCCTCCCATAACCTGTGCTTTTGCGCCTTCAGGATCGATTAGTCTTCCAACATCATAATAAGACTTAACTTCTTCGACTTTAATACCTCCAGATTCATCTATACTCACCTTAGCAAAGTTTGCACCAAAAGAGTTTATTTCTCCTTCATGTGAATAATTATAGGAAACATCAAAATTGCTGGAAAGTAAAACATCACTACTGTATTTACCCGAAGTCTTCCTTATTTGGTCCTTGATTTTTCTTGCTGCAAATATCAATGCTGTGCCTCCCATCATAATCGATCTGCTCCCTCCACTCCCAAAACCATCTCTAATTTTGCTCGTGTCTCCTCTGAGCAAAGTTATTATATCTTCACTAACTTCGAGCTCCTCCCTAAGTAATCGCTTCACAACAACCTCATGTCTCTGTCCATGTGTATTTGAACCTAACCAGACATTTACTTTTCCGTTTTCTATCTTTATTCGTGCACTTTCTCCAAAATCTGTTTGGGGGACAAGTACAAAACAAGAGAATCCCGTACTTGTATTTCTAAGTCGATCATAATCAAATTCCTTTGCAGCTTCAGCTACGAATCGAGCTGAGGGCCCAATCTCCATGCCCAGAGGAGATCTAAACTCAGTTTTTGTCGCATTAATTAATCTAATCTCAATTGGGTCCATATTCAGTTTGTCTGCCAGCCTGTCCATCATTCTTTCTATAAAGAAAGAGGCTTCAGGCATACCTGCACCCCTATAAGGTCCATGAGGTACTTTATTCGTATAAACACTTACTGCTCTAAAATAGGCATTCTCAATCTGATACACGCCTGTAAGTTGCCTTACGATATGTGCAGGTGCAAATTCTGCCATTCCTCCTGCATATGCGCCCCCATCTACAGTCACAGTCCCTTTTATTCCCAGTACCCTTCCATTTTCATTAGCATAAAGTGTCATCTCTCCACGCACGCCACGCCCTTGACATGTCGCTTTAAGATGCTCTTCCCTTGTTTCTATCCATTTGACTGGCTTTCCTGATTTCATTGAGGCGTATATTGCCATAGCATACTCTGGATACATAATTCCCCCTTTTGAACCGAAGCCACCTCCGGTATCGGCTTGGATTATCCTCACTTTGTCTGGATCCAAATCTAGTGTTTTGCATATGTCTATCTTCAAACTAGAAGCCGCCTGAACAGACATCCAAATATCCAATAGACCTGACTTATAAGATGCGATAAGCCCTCTTGTTTCTATAGGATTTGGGGATATTCTATCATTAAAGAATGTGTCCTTTATCATCACCGGTGCATCTAACATTTCAAAATTCTGCCCTACATAATTCTCCACCATTATGTTATTATTTAGTCCTGGATACAACGGTTCTCTAATAAGAGCATCATCTATGCTTACAATAGCCTTCATAGGATCATACTCTACTCTAACTTTTTCTGAATTGTCTAGGGCTTCGTAAATGCTATTTCCAAATACTGCAGCGACTGGTTCACCATAATAGTTAACACTACCATTCGCAAAAACATGTTGGATATACGCTTCTCTTCCCTTACCTGCAGTTTCTAGCACCGTAGCAAGAGCTGGATTAAATTCTGCTGCATTGAGGCCGCCGCTAATACTCAAAATTCTTGCTCTGCCATAAGGGCTTCTTATCACTGCCATATGTAACATTTCGGGAAATGTAATGTCATCAACGAACATACCATTTCCCTTAACAAGTACATCGGGATTGTCCAGATTAAGCACCCAGCTTATTTTATATATATTGAGGTCAATCTTCATATTTATGTCTTTATCAAAGCCGAGTCTGCTTGAAAAAGGGGATACAATAGGTGTAGTTGCACCATCTTCGGGTTTCTCGGCCTTCGTGCCACATCGCTTACAAAATGCCTCAGAGTATCTTAGGAATGAGGGCTATAAGATCAAATTATTTCCAACAGCAACAAGTTCAAAGGGCCACAGCTCAGATACTGCCAAGAACAGGGCAAAAGACATCAATGAGGCTTTCAATGACGATGAGATCAAGGCAATAATCTGTAATATAGGAGGGTATACTGCCAATCAAACATTGAAATACCTTGATTTTAGTACTATAAAGGATAATCCAAAGATATTTTGTGGGTATTCTGACATATCTGTACTACATTATGCTCTTCATACACAGTCAAATCTAATGACTTTTTATGGCCCCTGTATAATGACGCAGTTTGCAGAACAACCAAAACCCCTTCCTTACACAATTGATTATTTCAATAAAGCGGTATGCTCCTCCAAGCCTGTTGGCAAGATAAAGCCTTCTGATAAATGGACAGATGAAATACTCGACTGGATGCAAAGACTTGATCTGGAAAGATCAAGGAAGATGATAAAAAATAACGGTTATGAATGGCTAAGGCAAGGAAAAGCGGAAGGAATTCTTATGGGCGGCTGCCTACCTTCAATAATGCATCTTAAAGGCACAAAATTCTGGCCTAATCATAAAAATGCAATCATGTTTTTAGATATTCCAGAGAGCCACGATTTTACAAAAGGTGAACCTGTATCTGAGGTCGATTCACTACTCACAGATCTCGATTTGTATGGAACACTTTCTCAGATAAAGGGACTCATAGTAGGAAGACCTACACATTATAGCGCCGAGGAGGTAACCGAATTGAAAAAGATTCTGTTGGAGAACACTGTAACTTATAACATACCAATTCTATATGGTGCAGATATAGGGCATACGGATCCCATATTGACCTTACCGTTGGGGGTAAGAGCTCTTATCGACTCACACTCTAATTCATTTGAGTTATCCGAGTCAGGAGTCACAAGCAGTTGATGTAAATAATTCCTCATCAATCTCAGAATCCTTTTTCCTTAGAATGATAAGAGAGTAACCCATATATCTGAGATTCTCTGAAAAGAGCGATATATAATTGCCATATTTTTCTTTTAAGAGTTTCATAACCTGCTCTGAAAGATCTCCCAGATGTTCTCTGCTTAGGATATTATTGATAAATAGATCTATCCTATCTGAATTTATAGTGTCAAAAACAAAATCTTTAATCGATATGTGTTGTAGATTATTATCTGAGAAAAATGATAACCAATATCCTTTTCGGTCTATTTTAATCTCTGTTCTTATGGCAGAAGAAATCTTCTCAATCAAAAGAGACGGCGGATCTCTTCTATAATACATAGGTGTAGCTACAAGGAAACCTCCTTCCTTCAAAACACGAATATACTCCGAAAATGCCTTCTTTCTATTAGGAATTAAAGATGTCACATTCCCACAAAAAACAAGATCAAATTCATTTTCTTTAAATGGAAGATTTGTCGCATCAGTTTTTAAAAATGATGCGGTGTTTAACTTTAATCTTTCGGCTCTTTTCTTTGCTTCATCCAAAGACATTTGATTTATATCTATACCTACAACATTGCATTTTGTCAGTCTTGCAAATTCTATAGCTGTAAATCCTGTGCTTGTGCCTATATCGAGTATTTTGGAGTTTTCATCCAGACTGACAGTATTCAAAACTTCCATTATTGTTTTAATTCCTCCAGGCGGCCTGTTCGTCTCTTTAACAATACCTATTAACTCATTGTAATTCATCTTCTGAATGTCTTCAACTTTGAGATTTCTGATATCCATCCAATCTACGGCTCTATTGTATTATGAACTCTGGGGAATGCAGAAGCAGAATATATAAAGGGCATCTTTAGCAGTCCCTGCAAAAATCTCTCCCAGCCTAATCCGAATCCTGAAGTCTCTGAATAATCATCAAACTGGCGTGATGCCAGATAATTCCTATAATCCTGCTCAGGAAGGTTAAACTTTTTAGCCTTTACAAGCAACTCGTCCAAAGATCTTACTCTATGTCCTGAGCCTACAAATTCCCTGTAATAAGGCCATATAAAATCAGTATTATCTGCAACTGATTTTCCATCATTATCAATAGGAGCGTGATAAAACGCTACCTCATAAAGAGGAAATTCTGAGATCGCAGTGATGTTCCCAGTTTCACTTGTTAGTTTGACTTCCTCCCAAGCCCCAAAATTCTTGCTGGTGAATTCCTTGTACTTATTATTCTTTGTTTTGCTATAAAGTACATCCAAAGCCTGCTCAAATGTAATCTCAGTTATTCTTCTGTTTTTAGCGAAATCTTTAAGGAAGTATATATCTCCATCTGAGATGAAGAATGATAAGTCATCTGCGTTTAATTTCAGAAGTTTGTCGATAATTTTTCCTATCAGATCTATTATTACTTTTTTATTTTCCTTCTGAGATACCTTTCCTTCATATTCAATATGGTGGAATTCTGAAAGGTGAGTTGAATCTGAAGGCTCCTTTCTAAAGGAATTATAGACTGCATAAACTCCTTTTATGTTCTTCATAGCAAGATAAAGCTCAAGATATATCTGAGAAGATTCTGATAGGAAGATATCTTTTTTGAGTTCAAACCAGTTTAACTTTACGGGAACCGTGTCCTGCGTATAATCAAGTTTTTCCTTACCATACAATGCCCCAGGAGATGAGATCATTCTTGTGGTGAGTGGCAATAAAACGAAAAGGCTACCCAATTTATCGAAATACTCGTGAGTAGCCATATTAATTGTGTGATTTATTCTTGAGATATGATCCCACATTTCGTCGTTATGAAGTTCCTTCAACCTACTTCTGAACAAGTCTATACTAATGTCATTAGATATGCTTTTTATAGGTTTGAAAATCTTATTCCCAGCATACCCTAGCGTATGATCTTCATTCGGCAAATATAATGAATTCATACTTCCACCCGATCTAATATCTTAGTAGTTCTATTATATATAAATACATTATCTGCATTTACACTATTAATAGACAAGTAACTGCGAGATTTATGTCCTTTCTAATATCTAAATTTCTAGGTTTATGCGCACCGTAAACTCCCATTAATGCTCTTTTATAGGTTGATTCCATGTTTATTCTTCTCGCACTAATTTTTTGACAGATTCCACCGCTTCTGTAAGTGATATATAGTCAAATTTGTCTCGATCTCCCCTCTCTCTAATTTCAATTACCTGCCTTTTCATATCTCTTACACCAAACACCATCCTGTATGGAATCCCTACAAAGTCTGCAAATCTAAGTCTTTCGGAGAGCATCAAGCGTCTATCATCCAATGCGACAGATAAGCCTGCCTTTGATAATGATATATAAAGCCTTTCAAGAATCTCGTTCTGACTCTGATTGTTTGGATCAATTGGTATAATTGCTATATCAAAAGGTCTTACCTGTTTAGGCAGATTGATTCCTGATTCATCTCTAAGGTTGTCAAACATTGTAGCAAGACACCTCTGAATGCCTATCGCATAGGTACCTACAACAGGAATAGCTTTTCTTCCTTCTGAGTTGGTAAAGGCTAGTCCAAAATTATCTGCCTCACTGAAAATATACGCCATGGCTAGACTACTTAGCTTTTTGTCAGAAGATAATGTTTTGTCAGAATGCTGGCCTTCACCACGTTTTATAACAACACTCTTATCAAAAGTTCTGTCTCCTGAAAGGCTTTCTGAAAGGTATTCTACAGCAAGTCCGTCATTGCTCTTTATCTTATATACTACATTCTGTATACCGAGTAGTCTCCATACCTTCTCGCACATAGCCTCAAAGGCAGCAAGGCTCTTAATATAACCTTCACTATCTGCATCCAGAGACAAGGCATAATGGCCATAGAATTCCCTGCCTTTGTACAATCCTTCAGGCCTTTTTATATTTCTGAATATCTCACCAAAATAGAACGCCCTGATTGGAAGCTGATTATAAGATTCTAGGCCTCCTCGAGACAGATATTGCAAAAACATCTCTTCGGTTGTTCCGGATAAAATATACCTGGAATCCCTTCCAACTTCAAAGAACTCGCTTCCATATTTTTCATATTTACCACTCTTTCTCACAAGTTCGGTTCTCATTAGTAAGGGTACCTGAACCTCAGAAAAACTCTCTTCCAGGCAGGCCTCACGTATGATAGAATCCATTCTTCGATAAGTTCTGGTAAGCACAGCAGGTATGAAGCAAATCCCTTGGCTCATGTCATAAGCCAGATGTGCCTTTCTCACTAGTTCAGCGAAAGTCATCTCCCTCCAGCTATCTGGTGGAAGTATAGCCTGTGAGTATGGCAACTTGCTTAATTTCATTCTATCCTTCCAAGATAGGTGGCTCTGTTCACATATAAAAGCCTTCTAGGAGGCATGTAAAACCATGACAAACGCTATCAAATGCTATCCTTTGGGGGTAAGGTTCTCCCGTCGTCAAAGCCGATTCGCTTTGTATGGTCGATAACATATACCTCAGATCCGTAGATTAATAGTTAGAACTTTTAAAAATAAAAAGTATTGCCTCCAGAATTTTTTCGTACAAAAGCAATAAATAGGAAAAGAGCCACCTAAAATATAAAGGCGAGAAAATGAATCCATATGGGAAAGTGGTCGAAGACGGAATAGAAACATTAAAACTGGCGATAGTAATCGCAGTTTTGTGCATGTTGGCAGGCGCATTTGCCGCAGCAGGCATAAACATGGACCTCTTCTATGCTGTGGTGGTCATAATCCTAGCGGTGGCGGGGATCATAGGTACGGTAAGTCTGGGCATGTTCATCTACGACCTATTCGAAAATACCAGTGGTTTTGGAGGCATATAAGCCCCCACAGCCAAAGAAAGGTTCACCATTTTTTATTTTAGGGTAAACCTTTCTTCTATTTTTATCTCTGAAACATTGTGTTTACTTCTTCGGGAACCTTATAATCTATGTAAACCTACAAGCGGCGTGCCGAGCTGGCGAGCGATTGCGGAGCGAGCCCTCTGGCACGCCTTGTGGTTGGATTGTCTGTTTGGCCGAGCCTGGCTAGCCTAAGCCCCTCAGCCATCGGGACCGGCATCAGAACCACCATCACCACCACCTCCGGCTTCTTCCTTGAATAGAGCTTGTTCATTATTACGGCTTCCATCATCCTGGAGGCCTTATTCTTCAATTCCTCCGCAGCTTCAACCTTGATGAGGCCATCAGATAATAAGGTTCTAAGTTGCTGGTGTTTCTCAATTACTCCAAACCCTTCTTTAATTGCCTTCGTACATGCAGTTATCTCGTTTGACTTTAATTCGAATGCTTCAATCAACTTATCTGTACTACGAGTTATTCCAGCCTCTTCGCACATCATTGAGGCTGTGGCAAGGGCCATGACCTCCATCTTTCTCCCGTTAGTTATGCCCCTCTTTATGCATTTCCGATACAGAATCGCGGAGCTGCTCCTCAAATCTCCAGGAAGCGATAGTCCATCCCAGACAATGTGTAAATAGTGAAGTGCCTTTGAGAAGTTTCTCTCCTCATTTTCCATCGGTTCTCTTAATAAGTTCTTGTTATCTATGCCTGAAAAGATGGCATCCTTCGCATCCAGAAGCGTGCCCAGTCCTTTGTTTACTTTTGTGAAGCTCGTAGGAGATTGTGATGATAGATTGTCCTCATCAAAAAGGAATGAGACATCAGAGAAATCCACTACGCCCTCTTCGGCTACCAAGCCGCAGATTCCGCAGTAATACTCGCCAAGTAGTCCATCCAGCACTATCTGGCCTTTCCCACAGGCAATGCATAACCTTGGGTTAGGCTCCCCAGCCTTCTCCCCCATAATTGGATTTGGTTTAGAAGAGATATAAATCTCTTCCTACGGCCATTAAATCTTATACTCAAGTATATAAGCTTTTACTTCAATATATGGTATTCGGACATGCGCACCTATTCAATATCTTCTTTTCTAGGATAAACGACTCCAACTATCATATATGTAGGAAATATAAAGTGTGATCCTACTATGAAATAGAAATGTCCGTTCTTGGTTATCTTAGTAAGCATCTTCTCCTTAACCTTCTGGTGTAATTCCTCCTCATTCTTGTATTTTCCCTGTTCGAGATAACGTTTGCAGTTTCTATAGAGTTCTCCAACTTCCCAGTCTTCGCAAAGATTCTCATGGTTCCTCTTCTCTCCTATCACATCCTTGAATATGTAGCGATATTTGTACTCCGGTATGTCTAGTTTTACTGCCTTGCCTCCGGAAAGGTCCTTCTGCTTGGACATCTGCGTAAGTTCCTCATAGTGCTTGTTAGAGGTAGGCACGAAGTCAATCAATTCCTTGGGTTCTACGACACCGAGAGAAGTCTTCTTAGGTCCAAGTTCTTCCAATTCTTCTATTGTTGTAAGTCTGTCTTTCAACATACTTTCTATTTCACTAAAGCTTGCCTCTCCGATAGGTTTTATTGTTTCAGGTTTTATCTTCATACTCTCATGTCTGTAATCTCCAGAACCGGCAGTCTCATATTCAATCCAGTACTTCTTCTTGAAATTCCTGCTACTTGTTCCCCAGAATATGTTCCAGGGAATCGGATAAATCCTTCTCCATTCCCCAGAGTCGGTTATTCCTGCAACGCAGACAAGACTCTCGTACTTGCTGCTGATCTCGGGAACCGCCTTGGCAAGAACAAGAAGCCGTTCCTTCATAAGTGTTTCACCATGACCGAGTCCTTCTCAAGTTCCTTGCTTACGACTCCCCTATGGCAGTGGTCCTTGTCATGCTCAAAACAAAGCATTGCCACCCTATTCGTCTTACCCATTTCAACAATCCGCTTAACTTTATCTTCCTGTTTCGGAAGTATCTCACTGGAGTAAAAGGCGAAAAGTTTCTGGTAATCTTCATCATCATTGAGGTTCTTCCTGTATCTACCATCTATTCCTAATTCAGGTATGTGGAGGTAATTTATCCCTATCTTTCCAAGGTAACCTGAAAGCCTTGACTTTGTAAAGACCATATTCATGCTAAATGGATTATGTCTTAGGTCTGCTACTGTCTCTATCTCGTTCTGTATGAGCAGATCAAGGAACGAATCTATGTTGTGGCCTTCATATCCTATGGAAAATATGCCAGGCTCCTTCTTGGTTTGCGGATGCCTTCTCAAACGGCTTCTGCTTGTATATTCTGGATAGGTTCCATATACGTACGACACTATGTTTTCGCCCATTCTTCTAGCCAGCAAATTATCCACAATTTCAATGGTCTTTCTGTTGACCATACGACTTGTTTCCTCCTCGCTTATCTTCAAGTCCAGTTTTTCGTCAAGGAATGCCCTGCTCTGCAAGTCTGCTATGTCCAGATTAAGCTGGCTTGAAAACGGACCATAAAGATATGGATAAAAACTGTAAAATCGGACTTGTTCTGATATCTCTGACTCCTTTCCCATCACAAATAGAAACTTGTTGAGGCTGGTCTTGGAAATGTGGATCTCGCGCTTCTTAAGCTGCAGGACAAGGTACAATAAGACTTTTTGGCGTCCGTGCATGATAATACCACGAAATTAAGGTTTATTAACCTGACTTGTTGAAGCCCTTTTTCCCTTTATCTTCTTTGCGAGTTCATTTTTCTGAAACTTCTTCTCCATCTCAGCGACTGCAGCCTCTTCGACAGTCTTGCGCCTCTCCTCATCTCTAATCGCTATTGAAATGTCAAGGGCGGAACCGCATCTGCTGCAATAGGTTGAGCTGACTGTATTGGTATTCTGGCATCTTGGACATGTCTTCTCTATGAGTTTGGACTCCTCGTTTACTTCTACGGGTTTCATTCCATTTGCCTGGAGTATCGCATTATCTATGTCCCTCCCACTCAAATGCACGTATGTGCTTGCCATATTGCTGCTTCCAGTCCAGCCGAAAAAGACCTTGAGCTGCTGTTCTGTGAGTTTGTTGGCATAATGAGTGGCTCGTGCGTGCCTGAAAGAGTGTGGATTAACTCGTTTCTCTATCCCTGCCTTCTTCGCCACGAGGTTCAGCATCTTGGCCACGCCTGCCCTGTCCAAGGGCGCATTTGAATTGGACCAGCTGCCCTTCATGTTCCATAGGTAATCTCCTGGCTTCCTTTCCGTCTGCATGTCCAAATACAGCGCAAGGTATTTCGCGCTGAATGTTATCGGGATTTGGCGCATGCCTGTTTTACCATCCACGGTTACATGAACGGGTTCAGTCTTGAGATTGACATCCCTAGCTTTCATATTCAGAAGCTCTCCGATCCTGACTCCACTGTCAAAGAGAAGTGCTATTATGGCCTTGTCCCTTACACTGTTCGAGGCCTTTATCATCTTTAGTATGTCTTGTTCGACAAGTATGTCCTCCGGAAGGACTCGTTTGGAGCCTTTCATTGTCGTTTTTATCCAGCGCACCTGGTCTGGATAGAGGTCGTCATTGCCGAGGAAGTGTTTATACAGCGACTTTATCGCTATAAGTATGCCTTGTTTGGTCTTCGTGGAGTATCCGCTGCCCTCAATCCCGGCAACGGCCCTAGTAACCTCTTCCTTTGTCAGCTTCAATATGTCTTTCTTTCCTGCGAACTTGAAAAAGGTGGAGAGGCAATAGAGATTTTTGGATACCGATCTTTCCGTCAGGCCTCTTGCGCGCATAAAGTCCGCATACTCAGCAGCCAGTTTCTTGTTACTTTTCGGTATGTTAGGATCTAAAGCTATGGCATCGATTAGTTTTGCGCTTCTTTTTGTTGCAGCTTCAGCGTATGTCATGCTTATATCTAGAAAGAAAAGATATATAAAGATATACCTGTATTAATCGGTCTTCAAGGTGAATGAGGGTAAGGAGAATCGAACTCCTGCTTACAGAATGTCAATCTGTCGTCCTACCACTAGACGATACCCTCTTCATACTATTATTCTTTCTCCGTCTTCTGCAACTGAAACTTCCTTGAAGACTTTCCTTGCTTCATCTATTAGTGGCTTCGCAGTTTTAAATCTTGTGCTTATATGTGTTAAAACCAGCCTCTTCACATTCGCTTTTTTTGCAATCTCCGCCGCTTCCAAAGCTGTGGAATGCTTTCTCTCACGCGCAAGCCTTCCGAACTCTTCAGTATATGAAGACTCATGTATAAGCAGGTCGGCATCTTTTGCGGCCTTTACTGTCTCAGCAGTCGGCCTGGTATCCATCGCATATACTATCTTCTTTCCTGGTTTAACCTCTAGAAGATCTTTAGCATAAATGATCCTTTTGCCTAATTTTATCCTGCCATTTTTCTGGAGTTCAGAGAACATCCTCCCCTCAATTCCCAGTTTCTTACATCTTTCCATTATGAAATTCTTTTTATCATTCTCTTGGAAAATATACCCAAGTGCGTTTATAGTGTGGTTAAGCCTGAAGGCCGAAATTCTGAAATCCTTGCCTGTGTATGCCAATCCCTTTCCTATTCCTATTATATTTATGTCGTAGCCTATCATTGCCTTGTCAAACATAACAAGTGCCTTTATTATCTTCTCCTGGCCTTTCGGCACAAATATCCCAAGAGGCTTATCCCTGTTGCTCATCGCCAGCGTCCTGACAAGGCCTGCGATGCCTATTATGTGGTCTCCGTGGGAATGGCTTACAAAAATGGCTTTTATCCTGTAAGCGTTTATACCATACTTAATCATCTGCATCTGGGTGCCTTCGCCACAGTCAAAAAGAAATACGTCACCTTCCCTACGCAATGCAACAGAAGGAAGATTTCTATCTTTGGCAGGAGAAGATCCTGACGATCCGAGTATTGTTATCTCAATCATATATCCATCATCCAGCAATCAATCTTCTATCTCTATCTTCACCGTCTTGTTTTTTAATTCAAGTTCTTTTATATTCATGTGTGGAAATACTCTGCGCACTTCGTCCAGTTTGGCATTCCTGTTCTTTTTTAGATACTCTATAAGCATATTTATCTCCTGCATTTTCTCAAATATCTTCATCCCTCCTTTTGAATAGTAATCCGATTCTGCCATTGCGCTCTTTATCAACTGCTTCTGTGCTTCCATGCTTGACTCTATCTTCTTCTTTTCAGAATTCATTGCAGTATCGGCGTTTTCCATCCGAGGCTCGATCCAGAAATCATCAAGCAGTTCATTGAGGTTTTCATATTCTCTGCTTTCCAGCCCTTTGTATCTAACTACATCTACAATGGAATAATCCTTTGCCGAGCCTTCTTCAAGATAGATTCTGGGTTTCTCCGCCTTTTCCCTTTCACTGAAAAGAAGCATCTGGCTGACCAGCATATTCTTTGAATTTTCATCCAGAGCCAAAGCATCAACTCCAGGTTCAAGCCCGCTCCTCCTTATAATATCCTCAAGATATATCGGGCCTATGTTCATGATATCTGAAAGATGCCTTATGAGCTTCTTACCTGGCGGGGCATCGTCAAGAATCTTCCTGAATGTATCTTTGTCAAGTTTACCTATGGGAAGAACATTGCCTTTCGGAAACTCATAGTGGTTTCCAGGAGCAACGCTTCTATCCCTGTATCTGATTGTTTTATAGCACTGCTCTATAACTCCGCTGCTATTTATGAGTATTACGTTTCCCTTTCCAAACATCTCGATTATCAGCCTGTAACCATCCGCACTGAACTCGATAATTATCATCCTGTCGGAATCATGCTGCTTCAGTGATGTAACTCTGGAGTTCTCTATTCTCTTCCTGATTCCCATTGCAAAAGTTGAAGCTTCTTCAGCAGGCTCTACGAATTTTGTTTCATTAAATGTTCCAAGAAGTTTGCAGTATATCTGTACATTGCCTTCCTTCTTGTAAAAAAGTATCCTAAAAGAGCCCTCTCCAAAATCATAGAATTTCCTTAGGCGGCTTCCTTCAAGTTTTCCTCTAAGCTCATCCAATGTCCTGCTTATCTCTATTGAAGTTATCTCTCGCATATCTATTGCTCATTCAAACACAAGACAAAACCAGGAGATCATCTTCTCCTTTTTCCCTCTTCTTTTATGGCTTTGGAAAGGGCAAGAGTTCTTTCTTTAGGGTTTCCTGATTTCTCTATGGCAGTGCCTACCTGTATTATGTCTCCCCCGTTTTTTATAACATTCCTGGCATCGTCGACTGTCTTGATGCCTCCTGCTACAATATAAGGAACGGATATTACTCTTCTGACTTCTCTTATCATATCGAGAGGCACGCCAGAGTATCCCTGCAGTTGTGGATTTGATCCGGCATCTGTGACTATGATCCTATTGCCTAAAAATTCTCCAGCAAGAGCAAGAGACGCGGCTATTTTTGGCTTCTCTCGTGGTATCATGTTGGCATCGCCTACCCAACCCACTGTTCCCCCAGGCTGTACTACTATGTATCCTACGGGAAGAGGTTCTATATTGAGCGACTTTACAAGAGGAGCTGAAAGCATCTGCGCCTGCGTTATCCAGTAAGGATTCCTTGCATTTAGCAACGACATGAAATAAACAGCATCAGCATACTTAGTTACTGTGGCTATATTCCCAGGAAAGAGGACTACCGGCACATTTATTTTTTCCGATATCCTCTTGGTGGTTTCCTCAAGAAGTTCTCCCTGAGCGCCAGTACTTCCCCCTATAAGGACTATGTCCGCTCCTCCCTCTACCGCGTTGTACGCTGTAGCTACCGCATCATCCGAATCTTTGTAATCAACAGGGTCGATAAGCACGAAGAGCAGCGCTCCTTCTTTGTCAAGGTTATCCTGTATATATTTCTCTATTTTTCCTATTTTCATTTATCCACCTTTCTCCTGTCTGAAATATTGAACTTACTAAGCAGATATCCTGCGCCCGATTCTACACTCTCGGTAGGTTTGAACCCCAGTTCCTTCCTGGCTTTCGATATGTCTATCTTCCTGTCGCTGGTTATGAACCTTAATTCGTCGGTATCCAAACCTCTGGCCTTTGCGACCATTCTAGCCACAAGCGTATTCACGTGCTTTTCAGGAGCCTCAACTCCCAGTGTATTCGCTGCCAGGGTTAGAAGATACTTCTGGGTGTATATCCTTCCATCAGTTATGTTATATATCTTATTCCGGCTCTTCTCCCTATTCTCAAGGACAAGCTCAAATGCCCTGACCACATCCGCTATATGCACAAGCGAGAGGTTGTTCTTTCCGTTTCCTATTATAAATGCCTTGCCTTCTTTCACTGCTTTGAAGACCTTAAGAAAGGAGCTCTCAAATCCAGGGCCATATATTGTGGCCATTCTAAGTATAGTATAATCCAAGCCTGAATTTATTATCTCTTTTTCGGCAAGCAGCTTGCTTTGGCCATAACTGTCAGTAGGCATCAATTTCGATTCTTCAGAAAGCTCCTCCTTCCGAACTCTTCCATAAACATTGATTGTGCTGGCGAATATTATTTTCTTGACCCCAGATTCCTTAGCTGTCTCCGCAAGTTTTCTGGTTCCAAGCGTATTTATCCTCATTATTTCGTTAAGCCCTGTCTTGTACTGGCTTACCATCGCTGCAAGATGTATCACTGTATCTGCGCCTTCGCATGCTTTTTCTATTGCCTTCTCATCAGTGATGTCTCCAAGGTATGGTATGCTTCCTGCCTTTGCGCGTACAGTGTCCTCCTTGGTCTGAACAAGCACCCTTACCTCCATTCCTTTATTTATCAGCGAAGTGGTGATATGTCTTCCAAGCCTGCCTGTGCCTCCTGTAACAAGAACTATCTCCTTCTTGGATGACTTCATACTATCCTCTTCTCCTCTTCCTTAAGCAGATTCCCTACTATAAATCCTGCCTTGCTCTCAGGTACCATGCTTATTGCATAAGATGTCCAGTCCTTTCCAAACGGCACGCACATGCTTGTAGTGAATCCTTTCTTTGCGAGTTTTGCTATCTTTCTCCTGCTGTATCCTAATCCAAATTCCAACACCAGTCCTTTCTTGAACTTTGGATTTGATATTTCCGACAAAAGCTTTTTTGGCGGAGACGCTATCACAACAGTCTTTCTTTTTTCCATAGCTGCTTTTATTTCTTTAATACGTGAAATCCTCTCCTTCTCATGCTCCGCGCTGAAGAGTATCTTTACTGCGCTGGCATTCCACCTGTCTGCTATCTCAGGCTCTATATCCTCAGGTGCAGCAATTCCAAAACCTTTTGCTCCTATAAACCTCTCAGGTTCTATTTCCTTTCCATAATCCTGATCGAAGGCTGCCCATACAAAAACACCTGCCTTATTTCCTACACTGACTATGTCCATAAGATTCTCAGAGGCGAAACCTCCATCTATAAATCCACCTATTCTGTCTACAGGCACATGAACGCTTGCCTTTAGTCCTAACCTGGATATTCTTCTTATCAACTCCGTGTATGTTGTAGTTATATACCTCGCCTTTGTTTTATTCTCAGGGGCGTCGCTGAGGAACATTATGGAAGAAAGCATCTTTTCCCTGCTGAGCCACTGTGCCTTTTCTATTGCAGAATTCATTGTCGGCCCGGCTATGTGCTTTTTTATCAGCCTATATGCTAGCCTTTCTACTAGCGAATCCCTTTGCAAGGTATCACATATATAATCAAACGCCAAGGTTTATAAGTGATTTCATGATTACGATTACGAAAGCAGAAGGCATCAGAGGGAAGGTAAAAACAGAACCAGAAGATTTCATAGTAAAAGAGATAACAAAGTCTGGGAAGGTGCTTGAACCCGGCCGCAAATACCTTCCTGAGGAACTTGGAGAGTCGCCTATGCCTGGAAGCAAGTTTACCACCTTCATACTGGAAAAGAAGAACTGGGATACTATATCCGCATTGCTCTCAATTGCAAAAAAAGCAGGCCGCGGAAGAAAATCCATAAGCTATGCTGGAGTAAAGGACAAAAGATCCATTTCAGTTCAGCTTGCTTCCATTTACGGTGTCACTCCTTCCAGCATAAGCTCGATAAGCATAAAGGACATACATATAAACGGCGCGTGGGAAGGCAGCGAAACCACCCTGGGAAGCAATCTGGGAAACTCATTTTCTGTAAAGCTTAATGGATTCAGTGGAGGCATAGAACGCATTCCTTCCATAATTGAGGAGTCTATGGGTCGCTTTCCAAATTATTTTGACAGGCAGCGGTTCGGATACCGCCTAAACAATTTCAGCATAGGCATGCATATACTACACAATGAGATGGAAGAAGCTGTAATGTCATTTCTTACCTATAGCGGCAAAGAGACAGACATGGAGTCACGCGAAGCGAGGGCAAGGCTTGCCGAAGAGAGGGATTTTCAAAAGGCATTAGATTACTTCCCAAGGCATCTGCGCCCGGAGCGGGCTATGATAGCATACCTTGCAAGATATAGGAACTTCCACAATGCAATAAGAAATCTGCAGCGCGGAATAGCAATCATGTTCATACACTCGGTAGAGGATGCAATATTCAACGCTGTACTGGAGAAGAGAATCAGGGAAGGTGATCTCGAATCAAGGCTGGGATGCAAGGCTAACTTCCACGGCTTTCCCGACATCGAGTCTGTCTCCGAATCAAAGGAAAAGACTTTCGAGGTAGACGCACTTATAGGGTATGAGACAAAAGAGGAATATATCTCAGACTATTCAAAGGAGATTATGGAACGATTTGGGATAAACAAAGACTCGTTCAAGATTAAGAGCCTTCCCGAATTGAGCATGAAAGGCGCATACCGGCCTATTCTCTCTCCGTTCAAGGATTTCAGCTATACGGACATAGTAGGCACAAGCGATCTTAATCTTGAATTCTCAATTCCTTCAGGTTCATACGCTACAATCTTTCTAAACGAGATAACAAAGAATGACAACACAAGCATATCCGAAATGCTTGACGAACCAAAATTACTGTAATCCCGAAATTTTCAATATATCCACGGCTTTCCATGATTTTAAAACTGGAAATCTAATTTCGGTAAGGTATTTTATTCTTATCGTCCATACATTATCAGTGGGTAAAATGTACGATGAACCTTCAATGCAAAAAGATCCAAATGCAGATTATGATTACTTCAAGCCTAATATTGCTGTGGTAGGCGTAGGCGGAGGCGGAAACAATACTATACACCGCCTATGT
>JAKBPE010000016.1 GCA_021829835.1 bacterium | reverse complement strand
ATTCTATAACGCACATAGAAAACAACGGTTCGTTCAGGATAGAAAAGGGAAGGCTGAGAATATCAAAAATAGGAACTATGAAGATAGAACAGCACAGAAATATAACAGGGAACGTAAAGGCGATGACTATAAAGAGGGAAGGTAGGGAATACTATGCAATCTTCACAGCAGAGCAGATAATAAATCAACCAGAGGTAAAAAACACGAATCCGGTAGGCATAGACATGGGGTTAAACAATTTTATTGCACTTTCAAACGGAGAAACAATCCAGAAACCGAAGTTCTTCAAAAAGAGAGAGAAAAGAATCGCAAGATGGCAAAGAATAGTTGCAAGAAGGCATAAAAGCTCAAAGAGAAGGGAAGATGCGAAGTTCAGGCTTCAGGAGGAATGGAAAGGAATAACCAACCAGTCCAACGACTTTATGCACAAACTATCTGACAAACTGGTGCATGGAGGATTCACCTCATTTGCAGTAGAATCATTGCATATAGAAAGCATGCTGAAGAACCATCGCCTCGCCCAGTCAATACAAAATGCTTCATGGAACAGGTTCATCCAACTCCTCTCATACAAGGCTGAAAGTGCCGGTATGAAGGTAATAAAAGTAGATGCAAGAAATACCTCAAGGGAATGCGGTAATTGTGGCAACATAACGGACATGCCACTATCTGTGAGAGAATACAACTGCGGCAGATGCGGCATGCGGTTGGACAGGGACATAAACGCCGCAATAAATATATTGCATAGAGCAACTACCCTCGGTCAGAGGGGAAGTCACGCTCAGGGAGAGAATGTAAGACCTCAAAGGGAGGCAGTCCTCGAAGAACTGAGAACATACCCTGCAAATGCAGGGGAAGCCAACGACCTTTAGTCGTTGGAGGGTGTCACATAATGGCATATAAAAGAAACAGGAAGAATAAAAATGCTTCAAAAAGCCATAAACCCAAGACAGTTAAACGAAAGAATCCACAAAAAAATTATGGCAAGGATAATACTACAATATCTAGCAAAAGCAGTATCTCTATTTCCCAGCGTGAAGATTCAGGACAGAAGGCCCTATCCTCCAGTGACATTGAAAGCATGCTTATACAATGGATATCAGCAAGAAGCAGTCCACTACCGGCATCTAGGCTTCTGCTTCCCGATCTCCTCTTCTCTTCTGCAGAATCCCTCAATGAACTTGGATATTCATATGGTTTCCAAATAGGCAGAAAGACCTCAATGATATTCAAAGGCAACAATATCAATGCGCTCGTCAATCTCCTCGAAGCTTCAGGATTAGGCCGAGTATTATATCTTCCATCGCCAGACCGTGCGGTAATCCGTTCATCAAAACTGGAGAAAGTCGCATGCAACACTGGCATAAACATGCATGCATACGAGGCAGGCCTTATATCAGGATATCTTTCATATAATTTAACCCGTGAGATACACACGTATGAAACATCTTGCATATACAACGGTTCAGACAGATGTCAATTCATCTCCGAATCATCTAAAGAAAAAGAAGGCAAAAAACAGCATATACCTGCGAAATGGAATATTGGATTTCTATCTGAATATATCAAGCTTCCAGCCCACAATAAAATAACCGGAGGAGAAGCCGAATATACCTTACTCGGAGTGCTTCCATTTATCGATGAAAGCACTACAGAAAGTTCTTCCAGGCTTATGTTTTCTGCAGGAAGAGAACTTGCCTCTTCAAAAAACGAATACACTGAAATAATAGAAAGGCTTGCCTCATTATTCTGCATCTCAGGTGTAAAAATTAGAAAAAGAGGAGAAAAAACTGACATCATTCTGAACTACGGCCTGGAAAACTCGGCAGCGGGCTTCATAGAGTTTAGCACAAAGGCATTTATAGGCTTTCTTAGTAAACGTTTTAATTCTTTAATAACATTAAATAAGCGCAGAACAAAAGAAGGGTATGAGGTCACAATAAGTTTTGAAGGTGTATGATTGGGAATTGAATTTCTGGATCCTTTGCTGAAGTACGTACCTGGCGTGCGCAAGCCTTCCAAACCTCTAACCTTCAAGGATAAGCTCAAATGGACCGGCATAATAATGGTCATATACTTTGTAATGTTTGCTACTCCTGCATTCGGAGTAAGAATATCCTCCCTGCAAAACCCAACCCTGCAGATAATCAATATAATATTTGCAGCAAGGCTAGGATCGCTTATAACTGTAGGAATAGGTCCAATAGTGCTGGCAAGCATAGTCCTGCAACTGCTGAACGGTGCAGGAGTCATAAAGATAGATATGCAGAATCCTGAGGACAAAGGACGTTTCCAGGCCATTCAGAAACTTGCTGCAATATGTATTGCAGTAGTAGAAGCCATAATATTCACATCTACGGGCAGCATACAGATACTCGGCCCTTCATACTTCTGGATTGTAGTACTGCAGTTCCTAATAGGTGCAATAATAGTCGTCTATCTTGACGAGACAATGGTTAAGTACGGAATAACATCAGGAATAAACATGTTCATAGCCGGGGGAGTCGCCTATTCCATAATAGGAGGAACATTCAACATTTTGCTTCCATTGGCAATGGCACAGCTTGCTGCAGGAACTGCAACGGCTGTACCACAGGCAATCCTGGCATTCCTACCTCTCTTCTTTACTATACTGGTCTTTATAATTAGCCTATACATGCTCGAAATGAAGATAGAGCTGCCTATGGTATTCAGTCAATTCAGGGGCATAGGCGGAAGGCTGCCCCTGCCGTTCCTCTATGTCAGCGTTCTCCCTGTAATTCTTGCTACCTCTCTATTATACAGTCTTGGGGTATGGATGATGCCTCTCGCCCATAGCTCCTCCAACATAGTCCAATTCATAGCATACTATACAAATTCAACTGGCACGGAGCAGATAACCGGAGGGCTTGTATATCTTCTGCAGCCTAACTTCCCTACTCCGTATACTGGCGGTTACGGCACTTACATATATCAGCTTGAAACCAGTTGGTCTCCACTGCAGATGCCTACCGGAGGTCCTCCCATAGAGGTACCGCTCTGGGCGCATTTCATAATATACCTGCTTATTACTGTGGTACTCTGTGTAATATTCGGAAAGTTCTGGGTAGAAATGACAGGTCAGAGCCCTAAAAATATGGCAGAACAGCTTCAGGATATAGGATGGCAGATTCCAGGCTTCAGAAGGGATCCCAGAACCATAGAGGGCATACTCAATAATTATCTCCCAACAGTGGTAGTGTTAGGAAGCATATTTGTAGGAATACTTGCTGCTTTCGCAACAATAAGCGGTGCTATAGGCGGAGGCCTCGGAGTTCTTCTTACTGCAGGAATAATGTACGCAATATATCAGCAGATAGAGCAAGAAAACCTGATGGAGAGTTTCCCTGCGCTAAACAAGCTGTTTGCCAAATAAGCAGATGCAGACAGTATCTGTATTATCAGGGAAGCATTCTACCCAATCAGACGCAATTTATCCAAAGTCAAAGCCAGTTGTTTCAGGCCTGCAAGAATCCGGCGGGCTTCAGGATATTTATCATATTCGAGATAAGATAAGGTGAGATTATAGGAATGCCTCCAGTGATCTGGACTCTAAATATGACATATCCTATAATCAAGAGTATTCCTCCTTTCCTAAGCATATCTTCATTTTTCCTTATCTCGTTTATCAGTTTCATCAGAAGTGGCCGTGCCTCTTCCCTTATTGAATATTCATGAACCCTGCCCTTTACCCGGCGTTCAACTATCCTAAGGCTCATCAGCAGATTAAGGTTATGTGATATGTTCGTCTGCTCTATCCTTGTAAGTTCTGAGATCCTTCCAACTGAGAGAGGACCATTAGAAATAGCATGCAGTATATCAGCCCTGGTCTTATTGCCTATAACATCAAATAGGCTGCTTTTCAGCTTTTTCATAAGACCCCGATGTGCACATGCACCTAAAATAAAAATTGGAAAATAAAAACTATAAAGCTTTCCCAATCAAATGAAATAATTTCATATGAAATTTAATCATATATACTTAAATAATTTGCCTGTCTATGGAAAGTTGTGAAAGACATGACAAACTACAGAATATCTGCAAGAGAGATGGGAAAGAGCTGCGACTTTCAGGCAGAAGCCCCTACAAGTGAAGAGGCAGTAAGAAAGGCAGTAGAGCACGCAAAATCATGCAGCGTGTGCAGCGGCCTAAATGAAGAACAGGCAAAAGCAAACGTAAAGGAAGTCCAGTAAGCTTTTGATTTTTTTATTTATTATTTTTTTTTATTTAGAAAACTTACAAAAGACCAAAACATCTGAAGATAAATAATGCAAAAATCAAATCCTGCCGAAGCTGAGGTCTAACATAATCTCTTCACTATTGTTTATTACAGAATTAACTCGATATTATGGACTTTTTTCTCATCTACCAGTTAAAAACACAAAGGATATATAAACGTGCAACGCTATTCAAAGATGTTTATGGGCCCTATATACAACAAACGGCCTAAATCCCATGCAGAACAATATAATTTGACAAGGTTTTCACAATGGCGATAGGTCTACTCTCATCCGGAACTGAAGTAGATTTGCTGCTCGCTGTAATCTCCTTAATAATTATACTTGGTTACCTCAGCGAAGTGCTATTCAAAAGGACAAGAATACCTGAAGTAATGATACTTATTGTAATAGGCCTGATAATAGCGCAGACTAAATTGCTTCCTTCATCTTACATAGACACGCTCAGGGGACTGACACCGCTCTTCGGCAGCATAGCCCTCATAACTATAATGTACGATGGCGGAAAAATAATAAGGCTCGACAAATCACTGCCAAGCGGACTAGGATATCTGCTTGCACTTGCAGATACAGTCCTTCCTGCAATAGCCATGGCTGTGATAATGTATGTTGTATTCCACTGGCAGTTAATCTATGGGGCAATACTCGGAACGATGCTTGGAGAGACATCCACTATAATGATAGCACCATTAATAAAAAGGCTAAACATAAACTCCAAGCTGTACAATATGATGCTTGTTGAAGCAACTTTCAATTCAGTCTTCTCAATTCTCATATTCTATCTACTGCTTTCAATTCTCGGAGGCTCAAGCATGACTGCAATAAGTTATGCCCAATATACCCTAACCTATATCAGTGTAGCTGTAGTGATAGGAATAGTCGGCGGCTTCGGCTGGCTATTCGTGCAAAGTTTCTCAAAAGGCGCAAGAGGATATCTTGCAACAATAGCAATAGCCTTCCTTCTTTATGCTTTTGTATCCTTCTTCAACGGCGCAGCAGTGATAACCGTACTCATATATGCAATAATAATAGGGAACTCAAAGATATTCAACAATTACTTCAAATTCAATGATAACACCGAAACAGAGTCCTCTGACGTGGAGCAGCAGATCGAGTTCCTTGTGCGTACCTTCTTCTTCGTCCTATTAGGACTTATAGCCTATGTCTCCCTGTATTACTTCATTTTTGCAGTGGCAATAACTGGGATTCTGATAATCCTGAGAAAGATAGAGATATCCTCAATGATGAGGAAATACGACCCGAAGTATAAGGAATTGGCATTAAGCCTAATCCCGAGAGGCCTTACTGCAGCTGTTCTAGGCAGCATATATCTCTCTTCAGGCTATGCTTATGCAAGTACTATGTTTTACATCGTATTCATGGTTATAATACTTACGAATATCGTCTTCAGCATAACTACAAGTCGGGCATCAAGAAAGATTGAGAAGGCCGAAGCTGCTATGAAAACATCCGCTGAATCCAAACCAGACGGAGGCAGGGCCATACCGCAGCCAGCCGGCGTTCTTTAATTATAAATTAAGTTACAGGTTCTATAGGCTCTATAAAACAAGAAAAATACACACAACATCTATGGCTGCTTACTTTCCAAGGCTGTCAAGAAGTAGATTTATCAAACTGTCAACCTCCTTTATGTGTATGTTCTCCCTTCTCACATTTTCAAAAGTGCATCTGTCAAATAATCCCATAATTTTAATGACTTCACTGTGTAGCTTTCCAAGACTGACTTCCTTTACCTTATACTTCCCATTTATCTGCCTTACTACAAGTTCGCTGTCCGAATATAGCCTTATGGCAATCCGATAGCCAAAATCATCAGCAGCCCTCTTTAAAGCTGAAATTATTGCTATGTATTCAGCTTCATTGTTGGTTCTTACTCCATTATAAATCGCATCTTTGGCAAGAAGATTCTTTTCACTGCTGTCAAATATCATGTATCCAGAAGCGCTTTCTCCAGGATTCTTCCTGGAAGCCCCATCGGTATATATCACAATATCCATAATACGGTTCACAAATAAGCACTTCATCGATTTCCTATGGCATAAGCAAAGCCTTCAAGCTCATGTATTGCATCGTTCTTCTTAGGGGTCTCATCTCTTGCAGAATCAAGCAGTGCTTTTCTTATTCTCAAGATACGCTCATGATAATCTTCATATTCCATCAATATTCTGCTGGGAGGAATTCCAAGCTGTTCGCTTGCGAACTCTATCATGGATGAGTATATATTCTTGGTTATCTCTTTGAGCAGTTTGCTATCAGCCTTGAATACCGGTGAAAGGCTGTATCCTGCAGATTTGTCAATTTTTATTTTGTTGAGAGGCCTTCCAATATCCTTTGAAGTCTCTTCGAAGAGATCATTCAATTCTCTCAGACAACCGTTTATTCTCTTCACTGTTTCATTATCAAGCCAGTTTGAAAGCTCATGGGACTCAACAAAGAGCATCAGGTTAAGGTTATTGGCTTCCCTTACCAGACTCTCATCCACACTCTCTCCTGTCTTAATTTTTCCAAGCCTCTCTTTTATCTCTTCAGCCTTCTCTTCTACAAAAGTGTATATTGCAGCTTCCTTTATACTTTCAGGTATATCATGCTCTCCAATGCTATTGGCATGTTCTTCAATCTCATACGCTATCTTCTCAAATCCCGCATCCCTGGCTATCTGCGCCGCTGTCTTTCCTGAATTGTCCAGTATCCACGGATCTGCCCCATTATCCAGGAGAAGAATAACACTCTCCTCTATGCCTGCCCATGCAGCCAGCATCAATGGGGTATAGCCTCCTTTATCCTGCCTGTTTATCTCAGCGCCGTTATTTATGCATCTGGTTATTTCATCCAAATTTCCTGTAGAAACAGCATAAAGCAGGTTGTCAAATATATACTCTTTAGAACCCAAGAAATCCTCCCGATTACAAACATCTTAAATTACAAGTCAAAATTTTTAAGGTCTTCTACTCTTCCAAAATCAAGAATCTCCCCTTCCCCAATACAGTATGCTTCCATACTATCCACATCAAGCATCTTATTGAAAACAGGAGCCATAGCTGCCGGGTCTTCAATGTTCACTCCGACTCCTTCTGAAAAATAATTCATTGCAGGAATGACTATCGCACTTCTTCCGTCTTTCATTCTTCCATAAAGGAAGCATCTCAGTTTTTCCTTTACTCCAAGGCTGTTATACAGGGTTATAGCTGGATGTATGTGTCCCATTACCACTGTCCTGCCTCTGCTGCTTTTAGGGAGCTCTTCTCCATGGAAAAAGAGAAAGTCTCCAATAAGCGCTTCCTGGCTATACACCTTCACATCTAAAGCCTTCTTGTATTTGTCTATAAAGTTGTCATGGTTTCCCTTTATCAGGATTATCTCCCTTATCTTCAGGCTTTTTCTTATGTAATTCACAAACTCGTTGAATTCGTTGAATTCTTCGATATGCACTTTTGAAAATTCGTTTTTTATGTCTCCGTCAACTATTATTCTTGAGGCACCTGTCAATTTTACTGCCTCTGCGATTATCTTTTTAATATTGCTTAGATTTGCCTTAGGAAGAAAATGCCCTTTGTCAGCCATAACTCCCTCATACCCTAAATGAAGGTCACTGCAAACTATCGCCGAAAGGCTCTTTACATAAAGGACAGGAAGCCCGTCCACTATCTCCAGGCCTTCCTCGATTTTCATGATCTACCTTTTTTTGGTTTTCTTGAAGATTTTTTAACCTTCGCCGGGCCCTTCTCCGTCTTCTTTTTTGATGCCGTACTATTTTTTCTGCCATGTTTCCTCTCTATCCTTTCCATGACAAGCCTGTGCAATTCTCTCAAATGCCTCCTCCTATCCTTCATCATTATGACATCAGATGCACCTACTGCTATTATATTATGGGAAAAAGGCGAAGGCACATCAGTCTCTATCGCCTTAAATGCTATGCTGCCATTCCCTATATTCTTTATTATCTCCTTTGTCCTGGGCAGATCCATGACATCCTCCATTATTTCCCTATAAGTCTCTTTTATTATGGGGAAATTCGGACTTATCTCCTCTGCTGCTTTGAGTATAAGCTGGGCATTTATCTGCTGCTTTCTCACGCTTATCTTCTTGCCTTTATAATTCCTGAGTATCATGAAGCTTCTCGCAGCTGAGTACCTGAACCTTCTTTTCATCATCTCTGTCCTTCTGATATTGGTCTTCAGAAGCCTTTCAGGGTCTGTAGATACAAGCTCATCAATTATATCTTTAATGTTCTCCTTTCCTATCTCTGCTTCTTTTCCTACGGATATTGCGAATCCGTTGTCATTCACATTTATTGCAACATCTGTCTGATAGAGGTCTCCTATCAATACTCCGATTATCCTCGAGAGCCCGTCATTTACCCTTCTGCCATATAAGCTATGGAATACAAGAATTTTCCTGTTTTCATTAGGCTCGGTAGTCTTTTCAATCAGAATGAGCTTGTCGTTTGGAACTATTTCTGTGTAAAGTAGTTGTTCCTTAAAGTAGAGATAAGCTGAATTCTTGGCATTTTCATCCATAGGCATCTCATCAAGAATTGCTCTCCATCCATAAACTGATTTATCATTCTTCGCAGATGAAGCACGGTCTGTTTTTTTCAGAGAGGCATCTACAGCTTCAGAAAATCTCTTTCTGAAGTTACCTATCTCCAGTGCAAGTTCATAGCTCAAAGGCAGCTGCTCCGAATACCATGGCGGTATGGTAGGTATCTCCCCCGGCGCAGGGCTTACATAAGCATTCATTATCTTCGAAAATTCATACCTGTATGGTTTTCCAGCAAGGACAAATATGTCTCCAGGCTTAAGCCTTGCCAGAAACTCTTCCTCGATGCTGCCAATCCACTTCTTATCTGTTGTCATTACGTCTATTGCTACTTCGTCAGGTATGGTCCCTATATTCAGGAAGTAGATAAGTTTAGTGAATTTGCCCCTTCTTCCGAACGACTTTTCCTTTTCATCATACCATATCTTTCCATATACTCTCCTGCTCTCCAGCCCTACATACATTCCTGAAAGATATTCCAGGAGGGCTATGAAATCTTTTCTCTCAAGCGTGTGGTATGGATATGCCTTTTTTACTGTATGGTAAGCCTCGTCTATGTCCCATTTTTTCACCTGCGACATCCCTACAATATGCTGTGCTAAAACGTCAAGAGCGTTCTTTGGGGAAATCCCGGAATCGAGGTGCCTCTTTTTTGCAGCGTCAAGCATCACCGAGCACTCTATGAGATCATCCCTGTTTGTAACTATGACTTCCCCCCTTGCTATGTCGTTGAAGCTATGTCCGCTTCTCCCTATTCTCTGTATTGCCCTGGCAACGCTTTTTGGGGATCCTATTTGGATTACATTGTCTATAGTGCCTATGTCTATGCCGAGCTCAAGGCTGGTAGAAGAGACCACTGCCTTCAGCTTTCCCCCTTTCAGTAGTTCTTCCACTCCAAGCCTTGTCTCCCTAGAGAGAGACCCATGGTGCGCGGCTATTGAATCTTCTCCATATTTGTATCTGGAGATTAGATTATAGACTACACGCTCAGTCCCGCTTCTCGTATTTGTAAATATAAGGGTAGTCTTGTTTTTTTTGATTATCTCATCTACTGTAGTGTATATGGCATTCTCTACTTTCTCATCACTTTCATTAATCATGTCTCTTACAGGGCTCACTGTCTTATAATCCATCTTCTTGTCCCATGTAGCATCTATTATGTAGCAGTCTCTGGTATCCTTATCATCCTTGTATCCTGCTACGAACTTGGCTCCCTCTTCCAACGGGTGCATAGTTGCTCCAAGGCCTATCCTTACAAAATCGTGCCCTATCTGCTCAGCCAGCCTTTCTATTGAGAGCGAGAGATGCACACCTCTCTTATTGTTGGCAAGTTCATGCAGTTCATCTACTATGAAATATCTCACGTCTTTCATATTTTCTGCAAATCTTGTAGAGTTTATGAGTATTGCAAGGCTTTCAGGAGTAGTAACCAAAATGTTCGGAGGATGTGCAAGCATTCTCTGCCTGTCCTTTTGCGGAGTGTCTCCAGTCCTTATTCCTGCTGTGACCCTTTTTATCGGTATTGATATATCTTTGTAAATCTCCTCCAAAGGAACGCTAAGATTCCTATATATATCATTGTTCAAGGCTCTCAGCGGAGATACATATATGCAGTATACTTTCTCTTCAAGCCTGCCTTCAAGGGCAAGATTCATCAGGTCACTTATCACTGCCATAAATGCTGAAAATGTCTTCCCGCTTCCCGTAGGCGCAGTTATAAGCAGATTTTTCTTCTCTCCTACAAGCTTGAACGAATACCTTTGCGGCGGAGTAGGCGTTTTGTACTTTCCTTCAAACCATTTTCTGACAAAAGGATTCAGGCTTTGAAGGCTCTCCTCTGCAGTAAAGGGTGTTTTGTAAAATTCAATCATAAATCTCTACCATTAAACGGTATCAGTAATAACAATGCCTGTAAAAAACGCCAATAACTTTATGAATCGCAAAATATAATAAACTGGATAATATAAGGATTCCGACGCATAAAAGTAACAATATTTATTATTATCGCTGCTTATACTAATTATAGCCGGAGATAATTCTCATCGGAGATGGTTTTTTGTTCGAATTGAAAATAGACAACGCAAAATATTGGAAGGACTGCATAAGCGCAATAGTTGGCTTAGTTGACGAAGGGCTTTTCAACATAACTAACGAAGGCATAAGCCTGAAGGCCATGGATCCATCCAGCATAAGCATGATATCGTTTGCAATGCCAAACAAATCTTTCTCTAAGTTCCATGTGGAGAAGCCTATAAGCATAGGGCTTAATATAGAGAATCTAGACAAGATGCTATCCAGGACGCGGGAAGGCGAGTCTTTGGTAATGAAAGACTCTGACAACAAGCTACTCATGGAATTCATAGGTCCAAACGGAAGAAGAAGGTACAAGCTACAGCTCATCGAAGTAAAGAAGAGCGTCGAAAAAGAGCCTAATGTCGAATTTGATGCACGCATAAAGATAAACGGAGAGCCCCTCAAGGACATAATAAAAGACGCAGGGCTTATTTCTTCTTACATTTCTTTCAATGCTAGCAAGGGACAATTCTCAGTAAGGGCAAGAGGAGACTCATCTGAGCTTGAAGAATTCCACGAAAGCGAGAACAGTGGAATAATGAAGAGTATGGAGGTCTCAAAAGGCGCAGAATCCACATTTAATCTTGAATTTCTTGAGAACATGGTAAAATCCTGCCCTGCTGGAAATGATATAGACATAGCTCTGAAATCAAATGAGCCGATGAAGCTGGGATACAACATAGGAGACGCAACAGTGACTTATTATCTTGCGCCTTATATGGAAGAGTGAAGTGACTGCATAGTCTGCACGCTCTCTCTTGGGGATGGTCTAGATGGCAAGCATTCAGGAGAGGATAATCAAGGATATAGCCATATTCGATAGGAACATATCAAGTATAAACAGAGAAGGTCTTGAGCCTGCACAGCAAGAGATAATTGATCTTGCTGCCATGTATGCTAAGGATTCCAAAGCCTTCCTCGATAAGGGAGACTTCTATACCTCATTTTCTGCAATAGCATATGCTCATGGCCTTTTGGATTCAATAATCAAAATAAATGCTAAAAAGTGATTCGGATTACAGACACAACTTTGAAAGAGGCCACGGCAAAGATAACAGTAGCTGAAGGGGTCTTCTACAATCCAAAGATGAAATCCCTTCGCGACATATCCGTCGCATTTCTCAACGCTTTGGAACTTCCAGATTCAGGTAAATCCTTATTAGACTCTACCTCGGCAACAGGCATACGCTGCATAAGATATGCAAAAGAGTCCGGAATATCCACGCTTACAGCAATCGACATAAATGAAAAAGCCGCAAAGAATACTAAAAAGAATTTAAGGCTCAACCACGTAAAGGCAGACGTATTCAATATAGACCTTGAGAAGTTTGCCGCAGAGCATGATGCCAAATTCCAGATAATAGATCTTGATCCTTTTGGCTCTCCCTCTCCGTACATAAGGGATATCATAAAACTCTCGGAAGACGATACTATAATAATGATGACTGCTACAGACACGGCTGTTTTATGCGGCGCGCACTTAAAAGCATGCGTAAAACAGTATGGTTCCACACCCCTGCATAATCATTTATGTAAGGAAGCAGGGATAAGGATACTTATAAACCATTTCATACGCAAGGCAGCAGAATTCAATTTTGGCACTGAGGTAATGTTAAGCATATCCGACATGCATTATATGCGCATATTCCTGCGGCTTAAAAAAGGAGCAGAGAATGCGTACGCATCCATGCTTCAGACAGGCTTCGGCTCCTACTGCAATTCCTGTTCTGCATATTCATATGCATTAGGAATTGCACCTGTAATTGAAAATAAATGCAAAAACTGCAATTCCAGGACAAAGGCTTTCGGTCCCCTCTATCTAGGAAGGCTCAACCAACAGGATCTACTTAAAAGGGTGCTTCTGCTGCTTTCAGAAGAGAGCCCGGCATACAAACCAATCAAAACTATAAGTGAGGAACACGAATCCCCATTCTTCTACCACATCCCGCTTCTTACTAAATTTATCAAGACGAGTTCGGTATCTTTTACAGAACTTTCAGAATCACTGAGGAAAAAAGGATTCCAATCTACCAGGACTTTATTTGACCCATCAGGGATCAAGACAGACGCTCCCCTTCCTGAAATAATCTCATCCATAAAGAAGCTAAGGAGTCACAACAGTGCATGACCTGAACCTAAGCACGTTTTCTATATCATTTATGTTGCCTATTGCTGCATTCATTCTTCTCTCTTCTGCGAATTCCATACACGCCCTCACTTTAGGAAGCATGCTACCTTCTTCAAAATATCCTTTATCCATGTAGCTCCTGGCATTCTTAACATTCATCCTGTATATGGGTCTAGCATCCATGCTTCCAAAATTAATGAAGGCTCTGTCTATATCAGTCAGTATAAAGAATGCATCAGCAGCAATTTTCTTCGCAAGAAGCGCAGATGCAATATCCTTGTCTACAACTGCATTCATTCTTACGCGCTTTCTGCCTTTAATTGCGACTGCCGCTCCGCCTCCTCCCGCAGCTATAGCTATTCTCCCGCTTCTCATTGTTTTGATTATCTTATCCAATTCAAATATACTCCGTGGTTCAGGGGAAGGCACAACAAGCCTGTATCCATTTTTCATTCTCTTTACCGAAAATTCCCTCCTACCACGCGGCACAAGTTTCTCTTTATTATAAAATCTGCCTATGGGCTTCGAAGGTTCAGAGAATTCTCTATCATTTGTATATACGAGCACTCTGGTCATAATAACCGAAGCTCTGCATTCTGGGCACTCTTTATGTATAACTTTCTTAATGTTATTTCCTATAATTTTCTGAGTTTCTTCGGTGAGAAGACTGAGATTCTTTCCTTCCTTTAAATATAGTTCGCCTACCTGCGGCCCATTGCCATGCGTAACAACTATCTCATGCTTCTCCGAATGGAGCCTGCATAATGCCTTTGCAACTATGCGTATGTTATCCTCTTCAAGGGCATTCCCTCCCAACGCTATAAGATATCTCAGTAAACCACTGAATAAACCACTGATAGCAAGCTATAAATGGCTTTCACGACAAGATAATACTAAACTTAAATTCGGGCTTACATGGCACAAAATCCAAGCATAAGCGTAATAATACCCACAATAAATGAAGCCAGCATATTCAGAATAATAAAAGACATAAGAAAGCTTCTTGGCAGCAACACCGAGATAATAATAGTCGACAAAAGCAGCGATTCATATTACAAAAAACTTCTTAAAACAGGCGCAACAGTGATAAGGCAGAGAGACAGCGGCGTAGAAAATGCAATAATGGCAGGGCTCAAAGCCGCAAACGGAACCATCCTTGCAAGCATAGATGCCGACGGTACTCATGAACTTAACGGAATAACCAGGGGCATAAGTCTAATATTGGAAAAAAAGGCAGATATGGTTCTGGGAAACAGGCTCGCTGGGCTCTCAGAAGGCTCAATGAATCTATATCTTCAAGCTGGAAATACCATACTGACCAACATATTCAATGTCGTTTATAATACAAGAATACATGACGTCTTAACTGGGCTATTTGTAATGAAACGCAGCGCATTCGAGAAGATAAAATATGTAAAGCCATATCGGGCTGGAATAGCCTTCTTTGCAATAGAACTCGCAAAAAGAGGCTACAAGGTAGATGAAATACCGATAAAATACTATCCAAGGCGGCAAGGCGAGTCTAAACTTGCAAAATCAAAATTTGCATACGGAGTAGGCGTTGCCTCGCATATAATCTTCAAATAATTCCAACGAAAACGCAAAACTCCTACAGAATCTCAGTACAAAACCTTTTTATTTTATTAAAACAAATACCATTTGATAGCAAATGGTATTTTTTACAAAGAAACCCTCTTTACTACTTCTTGACGTCAGAAGACCTTCCCAACAAACCAGTAATATTTCTTCAACTGAAGAAACCAGAAAGAGCGATTTATTCAAGCAAAAAGTTGAAAAAACAATCGATGTGAACGGTCTAAATATAAGTTATGTAGAGGCAGGATCTCCTGGCAACCCCACTCTTCTATTGATACACGGGATTGCAAGCAACAAAACAGTCTGGTACAGAAATATAGACGGAGGAGAAATGCCAAATCCAAATCCCAGGCAGAGAAATAAGCAGCACAGGAGAAAAATAGCTCCCCTCTCAGAGCGCTTCCATATTATCGCTCCAGATCTACCTGGATTCGGAGAGAGCCACAAACCCGAGCAGGTTACCCATGAATATCTTGTAAAAGCATTCATGCCTGAATTCATAAATCGCCTTAGCATCCAGAAGATGCATCTTGCAGGAATTTCAATGGGCGGAGCTGTATCCATAGGCTATGCTCTTGACCACCCTGAAAATATAGACTCCTTGCATCTCATGTGTCCTTTCGGCCTTAAACCATACAGGCTTGGAACTGTTGCCTCCCTTGCCCTTCGCAATCCCACAATAAGCAAGACCGGGATATCTCTCGCTACGAATGAACATATAGGAAAACCCATTAAAAAGATATTTTCTTACCTGGGCCATCTGGACCGTGAGGTAGAGAACAATATAGAGTATCTTATTTCATATATGGCCACGATAGATAAATCTTCATTGGAATGGCTAAGCGACCAAGTCAAAACTCCTTTATTAGAGGCACTCAGAGGCGCCCCCATGAGGACAGATTACAGCGACTCCCTTCCAACTCTATCTGAAAATATACGGCATATATTCTTCTATCATGATCCAAAAGATCCTATAATTCCATTCAGGAACACGCATAATGCTTATAATACTGTTAAAGCAAAGGGTACCTCAACAAGACTCACAGCATTCCATGGCGTAGGCCATCAATTATATCAGAATCCAGGATATCTTAATGAAGTAATGATGAAAAATATGATCGGATTATTCGGGCTTATTGAAAAAACAGAAGAAGAAAAAGCGAAGCCGGAAAGAAAGACCTTCGCCTTAATCTACCAGTTAATCGAGCAGATAAACAGGATATTCAGAAAAGCAAAAAGCTGATTCCAGATATACGCATCATTCCAGTCGCTTGATAATATGATAACCGAACTGGGTTTTCACTATTCCGGAAATCTCGCCTTTCTGCAGAGAGAAGGCGGCATCCTCAAATTCCCTTACCATAACTCCTCTTTGAAATTCACCAAGGTCTCCTCCCCTCCTTCTTGATCCGTCAATAGAATACTCTCCTGCCAGCTTGGCAAAGTCCTCTCCATTCTTAAGCTTTGCAAGAATCTCTTCCGCTGTGGCTTTATTTTTCACAAGTATATGTGAGCATCTTATTTTGCCCGACATATAATCACTTGTATACGGATCTGTAAACGTTGTTGGAATCGTCAGTTATGACTATGCATTCTCCCTCACATTCCACTAGGCATGCCTGACAGAGTATGCATGACGGTCCTCCTACAGCTACTGATATCCCTCCGCTTCCTCCTTCATGCTTCTCTGCGAAGTGCTTATGTCCATCCTGCACATTAGCCCATTTTGCTGTGACCTCAGGAAGATGGCTTCCCTTCCATTTCTGGTCTTCAGGAGCAGCATCATTATTTACATCAGGGCTCTCTCTGTCTTTCATCTGGAAAACTGCCACAGGGCAGACATCAAAGCAATGCGAACATCCAGTACACTTAGGCTTTTCTACATAAACTTGCATTTTTCACACCTAAAATATACTTGCTCTGGAAAAGTTTATATAACTGATTTATGTATGCCGATTTTAGACTAAAAGATTTTATACAACAGAAGTAAAAAATCAAAAAATACGTCATTCAGGCTTCAAAAATACAGTCCCGCACTTATCGATGTCTATATATCTATCAAGATACTTCATAAAATCGTTGATATTCGCCTCCGAATAGAGTTCTGGCAGTCTATCAAGAAGCTTATCTCCTCCATACATCAACTCGTAATCAGCCATTGCAACTGCCATACTAAGCGTATCCTCGCGAACTATCCTTGTTCCAACGCTCAATGACTTCTTAGTTCGCTCAAATTCCTTTTTGTCTACCTCTCCATTCTGAAGTTTCTCAAACTCACCAATCATAATCTTCAAAGCCGCACTATAATTCTTGGGCTCTACTCCTGCCACTCCAGCTATGAACCCAAAAGTGCTATAAGAATTATAGGAAGCCATCGGGTCATAAGAAAGCCCCTTTTTCTCTCTAATCTCTTCAAAAAGCTTATCTCCAATATAACGCTCTGCCAGATTAAGGGCAATAAACTCGTCAATATTCCTTTTAGAATACTCCTTACATAAAAATCCCACACCAATTCTGGCCTGGCGTATCCCTTTCCTTTCTATGGTTATTGATCTCTTAACCGGTTTTTCCATTGCAGGCCTTCTTTTAAGCCTTCTGTACTCTCTTTCCATAACTCCAAAATATCTTTCAGCAAGCGAAAAAGCCTCCTTACTGCTTATCCCTCCGTATATGGAAAGCATGGAATTCTTCGGAGTATAATATCTTTCGTATATGCGCGCAAGATCATCCCTTTTAGTGTTTCTTATAGTCTTTTCATTATCCCCTCCCACTGACATCTTTGCAGGATGTTTCTTGTAAAGAACTCTTGGTATGTAGTCGGATATCATATACCTGGGGTTATCGTGGTGCATCATATTCTCATTGATGATAGGTCCCCTCTCAAGCTCAAATTCATCTTCTGGAATCGTGGAGTTGTTTACCATATCTGAAAGTATCTCCATTGTTTTGCCAAAATAATTCTTGTATGACTGCATAAAATAAAGGGTGGTTTCATGGTCTGTAGTCGCATTATATCTTACCCCAAGCTCCTTAAGCTGGTCATCTATCTCCTTCCAAGTTCTATTCTTTGTTCCTTTGAAGAGCATATGCTCGAGAAAATGCGCGGCACCGTTTATCCTAGGCTCTTCATCTATAGATCCAAACTTCACTCCAAAGCAGACAGCTGTTGTCTCAAGTCCCGGGAAAGGATGCACGCTTACTTTAAGCCCATTATCGAGCGTTTTAGATACTGTATTCTCCATAACTCTCTTATTTACGGCAAAGTATAAATTAGCAAAGCTGTGCAAAGAATAGCAATAACCTGCAATTCCAACAGCACAAACATCAACAAAGGATAAGAACTAAGTTCAAAAAGAATGCTACAAACACAACGATTAATAAAGTAAGCGGAAAATCTCACACCGTTTACAGGTGGAAGGATCTCGAGTTGCTAAGCTTTCTTGTCGGTATGCCGCACAGCCTGCCGAGCAACTGAGGCAGGCCGTGTTAAATACTCCACTGCCTTCGCCACAAGAATTAGGAGGGTTAAGGTCAAGACTGGCAGAAAACCCAAGTCTACTGTCTGTCCCGTCTGAATATTTGTTATCACAAATACCCCAAGAAACTCAAACACCCACAGCACAAGCACAACAGCCCACCACCATTGGTTCTTTATTAAGCTCCTTAGCGACATCAACATCATCTCTTGAATAATAATCTAGTGTAATCCTAGTGTAATTTATTTATTGCTTTATGGGAAACTAAGCTTTCAGAGGCAGATATATACATACCTTTAACACAGGAAAAAAGCCAAAGGATATAAATATGAAATTTTCCATAACTAATCATGGCTGACCAACAGGCAGGAACAGAACAGCAAGAATCAAGTTCCGGCAATAAACCAAAATCCGAAGGAACAAAGAATCCTAAGGCAAAAGAGTTCTATACTCAGGGAGGAAAGGCCTTCGAAGAAAATAAATTTGACGAAGCCATAGTTATGTACTCTAGGGCAATAAACGAAGACCCCGACTACGCCAGCGCATACTTTAACAGGGCATTGTCATACGCTATACTGAACAATTATACCGACGCTACAAGAGACGCAGAACATGTGCTCGACATGGAGCCTGACAGCTATGATGCCCCATACGTTATGGGCATAATAGCAGAATATCAGAATGACCTCCAAGGCGCAAAGGAGTGGTATGAAAAGTCATTAAGCAAGAATCCAAATTACGAACAGGCAAAGGCCAGACTTGAGCAGGTAAATGCAAGGCTTGCATCTCCTTCAACAAGCGCACCATCACCCCAGCAGCAGGTTCAGATGTCTTCAACATCTGGAAACAACAATGCGGTATCGTCAGACAAGACAGAGATTCAGGAAGGCCAGATAAAGAAGGTGCGTTTCCACAAATCAAAAATAACCTTCAATGACGTAGTAGGCATGGAGGATCAGAAGAAGCTCATCTACGAAAACATAATTCTGGCAATAAGAAAGCCTGAACTCCTGAAAGTCTACGGAAAGAAGCTCGGTCTAGGCGTAATTTTCTACGGCCCTCCTGGAAACGGAAAAACCTATCTTGTAAATGCGATAGCAGGCGAGACAAAATCCAACGTTATAATAGCAAGGATAAATGAGATAGTGGACATGTATGCCGGAAATACTGAAAAAAACATGCATGCCATATTCGAGCAGGCAAGGGCAAACACTCCTGTAATAATCTTCTTTGACGAGATAGACGCTTTAGGTATGAAGAGAAACGGCGGCGGAGGCGGCGGCGAACAATCGAGTACAATGAGAATGGCTGTAAACCAGTTTCTTCAGGAACTTGACGGTGTAGAGAAGAATCCTGAAGGTATATTTGTAATAGGCGCTACAAACCAGCCCTGGGATATAGACTCAGCACTTAAGAGAAGCAAACGTTTTGGGGAGTCTATATATGTACCACCTCCAGACTTCAAATCAAGAAGGCAGGCATTCATATATAATACAAGAAAGATGCCTATAAAAAACATAAATTTTGGCAGGCTTGCAAGGGCAACAATCGGTTTTTCACAGGCAGATATAGAAGAGATATGTGACAAAGCAGCACTGATTCCAGCAGCAGAGGAGGATCGTACAGGAAAGAGAAGAAAGATTGTCATGAAAGACTTTCTAAGAATGATAAAAAAACACGGGAACAGCCTTGATGAATGGTATGCACAAATGAAGAAAGAGGTTATAAGCAAAACAGAGACAAGCATAGTGGATGGGAAAAAACAGACTGTGGTGAAGGAAGGCAAACTCACAGCAGAGGAGAAGACAAGATATAAACCAATGATAAAAGATGTCAAAAGAAATACTAATTCTTTCTATATAAGGATAAAGAAATTTATAAGATGGACCGCATTAAATATAATGTAGCAGAACAGTGAGTTAGAATCCTCCAAAGAAAGGCGCACCAAAATAAGCAATTCTCAGAATACATAAAATATATCCGAATACCATGGCTTCAGACATATTTCATTATATTATAAATGCATAGCGGGAAAACTCCCATCCTTAAGACGGGAGATGAAAGCGAATGCGGAAACAAAATACGTATAACTTTTAATGGCGTAATAAATGTGGTTGTCATGAAAACTGCGTATAAATATCGTGCATATCCTTCAAAGGAAGAGAAGGAAACGCTAAACAGGCAGATGTTCCTTTCAAAGGAACTCTACAATCTGCTTCTTGAGAAATCGAAGACATACTACAA
>JAKBPE010000003.1 GCA_021829835.1 bacterium | reverse complement strand
AATTCTTCATGTGTTGTAAACAACCATTGCAATTTTGCATACTGCTCATCCAAGAATACTCCTGCAAGCCTTCTGGCTCCGCTTCCTTCAAACATAAAGACCTGCGGGCTTATCTCCTCGCCTGGAACATATGAGGTATCTTCAAACATAAACATGTCCTATTATACAAACACAACAAGCAAATTCGGAGTCAACGCATGCATAACAATCAACTCTCCACATGTAACATTAAACTGCAACAATAATACAATATACAATGCAGGGTACGGCATCTATCTTTCAGGCTATTACAGCGACGCAATCTCAAACTGCAGAATGTACAATAACACTTACGGAATATACATGGCAAACTCATTCGATGATAATATCACGAATAGCAGTGCATCAGCAGGCAAATATGGCGCATACTTCATGAATGATACCAACTTCAACGTATCTAACATGAATTTCGCAGGAGACAATTACGGAATGTATCTAAACAGTTCATTTGCGTTGACTTTCAACAAAATAAATTCCACTTCAAATAAGTATGGTGTCTACTACGGTTCCGGAAGCTCATCATCATTTTTCGGAAGCAAGTTCCAGTCCAACTCAGAAGCGGATTTCTTCTGCTCAACAAAAACCTATAACTCTTCATTTGAGACCTTTCAAGGAAACTCCTGCGGCCTGACAGACTGCAATTGGGCATCATCCTGCACAGCGAGAGAATTGGTTCCATTGCCTACCTATCCTATATTCAGCTGCGGCACTATCTCAGTGCCAGGCAACTACTCTCTAAGCACTGGGCTACTCTCCAGCTCTGGAAATTCATGCATAAGTATAACCTCAAGCAATGTCAAATTAGATTGCAATGGAAAAATAATAGAAGGAGGATTGAAAGGCAACGCATTCTCAATAAGCAGCGCAAATAATGTGTCATTACTGAACTGCGACCTTTCAGGATTCAATGTGGGGATAAATGCCGATTCTGTAAAATACCTGAGCATATCAAATACAATAGTAAATAAGGTTACAAATGGCATAGTTCTATCTGGCGGAAACTTCAGCACTATTTCAGATGTAAAAATCACGAATTTTACCGGCACCGGTTTCTCCTTCACTGGAACAAACAACAGCGCAATATCAAATGACACTGCAGACAGCGGCATAACGAATGCCTCAGGATTTACCTTTACAGCAAGCGACAAGAACATAATAACTGGAAACACCGGATCCAGCAATCCTTCATACGGATTTATCTTTGCAGATTCAAGAGGCAATCTAATATCAAACAATACTGCAGTATCAAACTCGAAGTACGATTATGCATGCAACAGCGGCAGTTCAGGCATATATGCAAACAACGGGAGAGTAAATACGGGAATAACAAAAGAGAACTGCTTGTGGATGGTTATGAGCCCACCGATATCCACACCTTCCTGCTACTCAATAAGCAAGCCTTCATACGTACAGTTGCAGCAGGACGTGCTATATACTTCCGGTTCAACATGCTACTATATCTTCAACTCAAACTCTTCATCAGGCAAGCAGACTACAATAAATTGCAATGGCCATACTGTATATGCTCCAAACGGCGGAACATTTGCCGACATAAACGGCGCAGAGAGTACAATAATAGAAAACTGTTATCTTATAGGATTCTCTAAAGGGGTAGTCTCAAATGCTAGAAACACCAAAATAATCAACAGCACTATAGCAAACGCACAATATTCTGTGATATTAAACGGCACTTCATACTCCAATGTAGAGAACGACACATTCAACAATGATACCTATGGTGTTTATTCACAGTCCAGCAGCTACGGCGTGATAAGCAATAATAATTTCATAAACCCAGGATATGGAATATACTTATTGGGAGGCACCGCCTTCAGGATAATAGGAAATCATATAGGCAGCGCTGCAGATACTGCAATATCCCTGCTAAACTCCCAGTTAGACCAATTGCAGAATAATCTTGCAAATGGAAACGCATTTGGAATAAGCTGCAGCCAGTACTCGACCAACAGCTCAAGCAATCTAGACCTAGGCGGCAATTCGTGCAACAGCAATAACAACTGCGTATGGATGACGGCTTCGCAATCATGCAAGGTTTGAAAATATCCTAGAATACCTCACTGATAAAATCTAAATGGAAAACACTCAAGATAAATGTAATTGTTGCAGCATCTCAAAAATCCTTATATATCTGTAAATCTCATTCTTAATAATGGAAAAAATCAAAAAGCCAGAATCTAAAGCCTGTAACTTGTTTGCAAGGGCAATAGACAACACATTAAATTTCACTCTAGCTTCTACTTTAGCCCTATCGATACTTCTAAGCAATAAAGAAATGCCTGTATCAGGTACTCCAGATCCCTTTGAAATTTCCAACATCACAAAGGATCTCACAAATGTAACTGATAGCTTTTATCTGTTTCTGGGAAAGAAAGGAAATGAAAGCACATACAAAATTGTAGTAAACCAATCGGAAGGAAGCCCATTACCATGTGTAATATCTATATATTCCAAAGGGAAAAATGGCACCGAGGTACCATCTACCAGGGAAGATCTGGAATACGATCTCATGCTTGCAAGTCCCAACGTACAGGTTTTCAAGAGAAGGATATCGACCTTAAAAACAATACTGCGTGATTCATGCTTTCTGTCTGAAAACTGGATAATCGAAGAATCTAACCACAATTTATAAATCTGAATGCCCAAATCTAATAACTTTAAAATGTGAATAAATATGGCTATAACTATAGCACAGGTAATAGATGCATTAAAGAAGACAGTAGATCCAGAGATAGGGCTAAACATAATAGACTTGGGCCTTCTCTACAACCTAAAGATAGAGAATAATTCTGATATAGACATAAGATTAACGATGACGAGCCCAATGTGCCCGGTAACCAGCATAATAATGGCAGATGTTGAATTGAGGCTGCAGCAGCTTCCAGGAGCCGGCAAGGTAAATGTGGATCTGGTTTGGGATCCGGCATGGAATCCCGAAATGATATCAGAAGAGGCAAGACTTAGCCTTAATGTATAACTGCCTAACTGTTAATTATATACCTCATAATTCTGCAGAAATACAATCCTTTATATATCTATGTTTTTTATTCTACATATGCGTGGAGTTGATAGTTTATGAAAATACAAAGTGCCTCTGAATTTCTTTCTATATACGGATTTGCAATCTTAGGAATAGCAATATTTTCAATCATACTGTACTTTCTTCTTACTATCCCAACAAGCGCAGTGCCTAATCAGTGTGCATTTTCAGGATACTTTGCATGCAAGGATATCTCAATAGGCTCCAATTCAATAACATCAAGGGCAGTATTCCTGCTTACGAACCTGCAGCAGTATGCAATAGCGAATGCGCTTGCAACAATAAACGTCTCAAATGTAGGGACTTTCTCAGGTGCATGCAGCCCTAATGTAATCCTCCCTGGAGGGGATCTCGAATGCGTCATAAACTTCAATACAAAAATAACCCCGAATCAACTTGCCAAAGGAACCCTGTCCCTGAAGGACAAGGTATGTGCGTCTGTAGCAGGAAACAGCTGCGGCTCACAGATTCCTCAAAACTATACTGGCTCCTTCTCAGCACACATCTCTCCACTGGTTCCTCCACCTAAATGTACTATCTCACTAAATGTACAGAGTGCCACTATATTCACTGGAGTAAGGGATAAACTTACTGCAAATGTAAAAATACTGGGATACCCAATAAGCGGCGCATCTGTAAACTTTACATCCACATCATCAAATGTATTCCTTAATCCCCCTCTTTCAAATACTGATTCCAACGGAAATGCAACATCTTATGCATTAAGCCCTAACGCGCTCGCAGATCAGACCCTCACTGCAACATATGCAAACTGCACTGCTTCAAATACAATCTCTTTTGTGCAGCCAATATATCTGACATTTACTGCCAATATAATACAATCATCAACAGCAAGCCCGCAATATCAGTCTCCTGTAGTGCAGGTGGACTCAAATCAATACTACGAGCAAGAACTGCCTATCCAAGTGCTTTCAGTTTCAGGCACAGTAAACCAGTATTCATACAATACTATCATACCTTCGACCCTCACTGCCACCAGATACTCCTATTCATCAATAGGAGGAACATGCGGAGCCTCTTCGCAAAGTGCCAGCATATCTCCAGTAGATTCATGCAATGTAATAGGCAATTATGAAACGCAGTACTTCCTTACCACTTCGGTAAACCCTTCCGTAGGCGGCTCAGTCTCACCTGGAAGCGGATGGCTCGATTCAGGAAACCAGATAACACTAACTGCAACTGCAAACACGGGTTACACATTTGCAGGATTCACAGGAACAGGAATAGGCTCATACACCGGCACTGCATCATCTACCCAGATAACACTAAACGATCCTATAACTGAGACTGCAAACTTCAACATAAATCACTACACGCTTACGCTAAACCCAGGAAACTGCGGAAGCGTATCAGGCGCAGGTACTTATGACTACGGCACTGTTGTAGATTTTAGTGCAACTCCTTCAACAGGATACTCATTCGGCTCATGGACAGGAACAGGAACAGGCTCATACACCGGATCTCTGCAATCATCTTCAGTAACTATGGGTTCAAACATAATAGAGACTGCAACATGCAAGATAAACTACTACACACTTACTGAGGGTGTCTCTCCTTCAGGTGCAGGCACAGTATCCCCTGGAAGTGGTTCATATGCATATGGAACAAATGTACCTATCTCTGAAACTCCGGCTTCAGGATATGTATTTACAGGATGGACATGCAGTGGCACAGGATGCTATTCTGGAAGCGATACCAATGCCATTGTCATGATTACAAACAATGTAATTGAGACTGCAAACTTCAATCAGGAATATCCTGTAGTAATCTCAACCAATCCTTCTGCGGCATCAAACTACTGGGGCGCATGCTTCAGCTTAAATGCAAATGGACAGGCAGGGCAGGTAGGCACTACATGCACGAGCATACCTTATGGCACCTCTTCCGCAACGGCAATGCTTCCGGCGGGAAGTCAGATACAGGAGTTCTGTACTGGTGCATGGAACGGAACCGGAGGCTATTACTTCAGCGGATGGTATGTGAACGGGCAGTTTGTATCTTCCACACCCTGCTTGAATCCAGGCATAACCACAACAGCAGGAACTACCTCAATAGTTGCAGAGTATCTGCCAGGTTCACAGCAGACAGTTACATACACTACACCAGGTACATACTACTTTACAACACCAAGTGGAACAACTACAAGCACAACATATCAGATCTCAGTTGTCGGCGCCGGAGGAGGCGGAGGAGATGGCACCATTCTATCTAGTGGACCTTCAGTACCAGGAACTGGTGCAGGCGGCGGAGGCTATATTGTGGCAGACGTTTCAGGACTTCAGCCTGGCACAACAATAACAGTAACCGTCGGCGCTGGCGGAAGCTATACTCTTTCAAATACCGGTACCCCAGGCGGCTCATCATCAGCAAGTACCTCGAGCTTTACGTTGAACGCGGGCGGCGGAACCGGAGGCGCGAGTGCATGGGACTCAAGCCAATATTTCATCTCAGGTGGAATATACTGTGCCTACATATACGGAGGCAACGGAGGCACAAATTCTGCTTCAGGATCAAATGTAAATGTACTTACAAATGATCAAGGCTACCAAGGAAGCACTACCGGATCAACACCTATGTGTGAGGGAGATGCCAATAATGGCGGAAACTCCGGAGGAAACATGGGCACAGGTGGCGCCACTCCATACTATCTAAACTCTGCTGGTCAACCAGTCAGCTTAAATGTAAATGGAAACCCTGGAAATCCTTACGGCGGCGGAGGCAGCGGAGGATCTGCAGTTTCTTCTACCGGAGTTCCACATACCGGAGGCCAGATTGGAACCGGCTACTCATCCGGAGGAGCAGGCGCAGGCGGAATGGTATCTATTTCATGGTTCGGTCCGCCTTCATGATATCCTAAAAAGAAATTTTGCTTATTGATTTGGGCATTTGCCCTTATATTTTAGTTAGGTTTCCAATCGCTGCAGAACTATTGATACGTAAATCTAAAATCTAAAGCAGGCTAGCTATAATAAATAAAAACTGCAGCTTCAGGATAAGCACTATTATGGTATCTTTTGCCTAAGTTATCCTTTAATCTAACTGAAGAAAAGGAATCTAGCCATATTATTTAAATCAGGCTAGCTGAAAATGCTATCAGAAGTTTACCGCCTATCCTATCTGCTCTGCCTGCTTACTGTCTTGTATTTATAGAGTTCGGAAGGCTTGAACCATACGCTTATCTCCCTGCTTGCAGATTTGGGGCTGTCAGATACGTGTACTATATTTCTTATGGATCTCTTCTCGCTGTCCGCAAGCTTATATGTGTCTGTGGAGAGCATGCCTCTTATTGTATTTGGATCTGCTGATTTAGGCTCCGTTGCGCCAGCTATCTTCCTTGCTGTCTTGTTCGCATCTCTTCCCTCAAGCACTATTGCAATGACTGGAAGCCTTGTAAGTTCATTTATGAGATATGACCTTATCCTCATGCCTATCTCCCTCTCTGTTTCATTGTTGACTATCCCTCTTTTGGCATCAGACGCTTTTGCACTCTTTCCAACTGAAAAAAGCCATTTCTCATCTGCTATGTAGTGCCTTCCTACGAGTTTCTTATCCGCATTCAGCATCTTTATTCCCACTACCTTAAGGCCTCCTTTTTCAAATTCGGATATAACCTTTCCGATAACGGCCTTCTCCATTCCATCTGGTTTAATTACTACTAATGCTTTTTCCATTTTCTCACTGATAGTGTATTATTTTATATTTTAATCACATTCTATTTATATTACTTGTCATAAAGTAGATCTAATGATACGCCAGCCTATAATAGTAGTCATGGGGCATGTAGACCATGGCAAGACCAGCATACTGGATAAGATAAAAAATACAACACTGACAGCAACAGAGGCCGGAGGAATAACACAGCATATAGGCGCAAGCGAAGTGCCTCTAAGTACAATCTCGAAAATATCAGGGGAACTTCTGAAGAAATTCAATATAAATATAACCATACCCGGGCTTCTCTTCATAGACACCCCAGGCCATGAAGCCTTTACAAACCTCAGGCGAAGGGGAGGCTCCGTTGCAGACCTTGCAATTCTTGTTGTTGATGTATCCAAGAGCTTTGAACCGCAGACCTACGAGGCTCTTGACATATTAAAGGAATACAAGACTCCATTTATAGTAGCAGCAAATAAGATTGATTTGGTAAACGGATGGAAATCATATGAAACATACAGTTTCAGTGAAAGCCTTTCAAAGCAAAATATGAACGCATCTGAAGATCTGGAGGCAAAAATCTATGGCTTGGTAGGGAAGCTCAGTGAACGCGGATTTAACGCAGAGAGATTTGACCGCGTGAAGGATTTCAGGAAAGAAATAGTCATAGTTCCTGTGAGTGCAAAGACAGGCGAGGGCATAGCCGAGCTTCTTGTTTATGCAACAGGACTCTCGCAGCGTTTCCTAGAGATGAAGTTGCAGATAGAGGTCAACGGTCCTGGGCTTGGCAGCATAATAGAGCGAAAAGAAGACAAAGGCCTTGGTACAACTATCTCTGTAATATTATACAACGGAACTCTAAAGGTCAATGACACTGTGGCATTCTCAACGCAATCAGGAATAAAGACCTCAAAGATCAGGGCCCTGCTCAAGCCGAAAGAAACAGAGGATATACGCGCTTCAGGAAGCAGGTTCGTTTACGTTGACAGTGTAAGTGCAGCTTCAGGTGTAAAGATAAGCGGAACAGACTTGGAAGATGCACTTCCTGGATCACTTCTAGTATCTACTGACACTCCGAATTATGAAAACATAATAAGATCGGAGATACAGGAGCTTTTTGCTACGGACAAGGCAGGCGTAATATTGAAGACTGACACAATGGGGAGTCTTGAGGCTCTTTCAAGAATGCTCAAATCCTCAGGAGTAAATGTCGGAAAGAAAGAGATAGGCAGCGTCACAAAAAGAGATGTCCTTGATGCTTTCGGAATGAGAGCTACTGACCCATTCAGTTCTGTAATATTGGCATTCAATGTGCCTCTTGAAGAAGAAGCCAAAGCGGAGGCATATGCAACCGGGGTAAACATAATCTCTGGAAATATAATCTATAAGATAATAGACGATTACAATCTATGGCTGGCCGAAGAGAGGAAGAGGGAGCATACCGCAATAGAGAGATCCCTAAGTTATCCGGGAGAAATAAAGATACTGCCAAACTCATGCTTTAGGGTATCACACCCTGCCATATTCGGTGTCGAGGTGATCAGGGGGAAGATAAGGCCCGGAGTACAGATGATAAATGCACAGGGGGAGATCCTCGGAAAGATAAAAGAGATGCAGGATAACGGTATAAGCATGCAGGAGGCAAAAAAATCAGCAAACATAGCCGTATCTATGGATGGAGTCACCTTCGGAAGGCAGATAAACGATGGTGATATCCTCACCGTATTCTTAAATGACGACGAAGAACGCGCATTAAAATACAAATTCCGCGACTTCCTTTCTGATGACGACAACGATCTTCTTGAAAAGCTTGACCAAATAAAAGAGAAAACCAAAAAAAACAGATGAATGGCATATATTGGCAGAGGGCATAGGGATATATTCCTTTAGTTGCAAAAATAATAACTATATTAATAAGTGGTAGTATGAGCCAGTTCGGATCCCAATTCCATGGAAAACCATTCAGAAAGAAGGAAGGCAATGGGAAAGCCAAGAAGAAATTCAGAGACAAAAGGAGGAGCGAAAGCGGAGGATTCTTCGCAAAGACAACCTTATCGGAAACAGATCATCTCAAGAGCGTGAGAGGCAGAGGATCAAACAAAAAGAACAAGCTGCAATATGCTGCAAATGTCAACCTTCTTACTCCTTCAGGATATAAAAAAGTCAAGATTACCGACATTCTGGAATCTCCGGACAACAGAAACTTCTCAAGATTAAGGATAATGACAAAAGGCTCCATAATTTCCACAGAAGCAGGCAAGGCGATTATAACCAACAGACCCGGGAAGGAAGGCAGCGTAAATGCAAGGTTGATAGGGTAATCAGGATGCCTGCACGCGTATATCTCTGTGACGAAAAGGATATGGAAAAACTGAAGGCCCTGATGGCATACGATCCCTATCTCGACAAAAGCAAAACAGAAGAAGAGCTTGCATCGTTGAAACAGGACAAAGCCGCAAACGTAATATTCGCAAGGCAGGACTACCAGATAAAAGATGGCATATCCATAGGCATGGAGAAAGACAAATGCTACCTATATCTAAATGCAAACGAAGAATTCTTAGCGCTCGCAGAACCAAAACTTCTTTCAGCTATAGAAAATGCAAAACGCGCAGATCCAGAAACAGAAAAAAAAGTAATCTCGATGATAGAGGAAGAGATATCCAACAGCGAATCAGGGATAGGCTCTATCTTCGGATAGGTGCTGTAAGTTGAAAAATCTTGTAAGCATAAATGACTTGGGGAAGAAAGACATCGTCAAGATATTCGAGATTACTGACAGAATAAAGCGAGGCGGATTAAAAGACTCAATGAAAGACAGGAGGCTTGCCCTTCTTTTTGAAAAACCTTCAACCAGGACAAGGACATCCTTTGAGTCTGGAATGCTTATGCTAGGAGGCTCTCCAATATACCTCGATACTAAAACCATGCAGGCATCAAGAGGTGAGACATATCAAGACACCTCGAAAATTCTAAGCCTTTATACTGATATAATTGCTGCAAGAATGAACAAGCATAGCGATCTGCTGGAATTCGCCAAAGCTTCAGATGTGCCTGTAATAAATGCACTCACAGATCTCGAACACCCTTGCCAGGCTCTCAGCGACATATACACTATACGCGAAATAAGAAAAGACTTAAACGGCATAAAGCTCTCATTTGTCGGAGACATAGCAACAAATACTGCAAATTCACTGCTTCTCGCTTCAACAAAGCTCGGCATGAAGTTCTCAATGGTAGGTCCACATTCAATAAAGCCTAACGCTGAATACCTTAAGAAAGCCAGATCACAGGGCATAGTAAGCATATCTGATTCATTAAAAAACGGATTAAAAGATTCGGAATTTGTATATACTGACACATGGGTAAGCATGGGGGAAGAATCTATAGCCAAAAAGAAGAAAAAAGAATTATCCGGCTATCAGGTAAACAAGAAAGCGATGTCCTATGCTTCCAGCGGATCTTTTTTCATGCACTGCCTGCCTGCGCATCGCGGAGAAGAGGTAACATCAGAAGTTATAGACGGAAAATCATCCATAATCTGGGAACAGGCAAGAAACAAGATGTATGTCGAAGCTGCCATCCTTGTCTATCTCTCAAGCCAAATCAGAAAATAAGTTTTTCCTTCCCAGGCATCAAAAAGCAATCTGAGTCCTTTCATATACGGGATTAACACGGATAAAAATCTGAAAAGAAATCTTGCTAAAATATAATATTATACAGAAAAGCTTGATATATCCTTCCAAAATGCGGCAGATTTATAAATATAAACCGTACTTATTATTCGATATAATGGACACTATATGTTTATCTCTGGGCGGGCATGTTGTTTTCAAAAAGAACGGGGTAAATGTAAACTACATAAACAAATTTCTTAAACTTATAAAAGATTATGTAGGAATATACAAATTTGTAATAGTTGTCGGCGGAGGTTATGCCAGCAGGCTCTACACCCAGCCTGCAAGGGAGATAATAAAAAACAACGAAGTCCTTGATGAGATTGCAATAGCAATAACGCGTATAAATGCACTCATAGTCAAAGACATATTCTCCGAACTTAATGTATATCCAAATGTAATAACAAACTTAGATGATCTAAGGTCAGCCACAAGAACAAGCGAGATAGTATTCATGGGAGGCCTTACTCCGGGCATGACAACCGATTCTGTTGCAGTGCTAGCTTCTGAAGTTGTAAACAGCAAAGTAATGATAAACATAGGTAACGGTTCGTTCGTATATGACAGACCTCCTTCCAAGCCTGGAGCAAAAAGGCTCGAAAAGCTAGACCACAACAAACTCGTCGAGATAGCTGCAAAATACGATACGAGGGAAGCTGATGCATCATTCATCTTTGATCTTGTGGCAAGCAAGCTTGCAAAGAGGGCGAATATCGAGATAAGGTTTGTAAACGATCAGATAGAAGAGCTCAGGTCCGCAATAATAAACAGGAAGCATAACGGAAGCATAGTAAAGAACTAAATCTATTATTGAAAGTTATTGTTTTTAGGTTCTTCATGTCAAATGCAGGAATTGGAAGGGAAAGATTATCCTTCAGGTATCAATCCGAGGAAAATGGGAGTTATACCAAATCATCTATTCCATTCGCAAGATAGCATGACCTCTATTTTATTACTACCTTGTCGGATACCTCTACTATCCTGTCTATGTTATAAGTTATAGGATTTCCAAAGTTGGTATTTATTATAAATCTCCCCTGGTTTATGTCTATCCTTTCAACCTTGCCTATTGAGGCTCCGAGTTCATTTACAACAAGCCTTCCCCTAAGCTTCTTTGTTCTCAAAACTCTCTTTCTCAGGAATCCTGAAGAAAAGGATATCGCAACCCCTATTATTATGGCAATTGCTGTATAATTTACAAAAGCTGAGAAGTATATCTGACCTATTATCCATGCTACAAACGAGTAGATCAAAACCCATAATATCAGCGATGAGCCTATATATCCTCCATACTTGAACTCCCTAAATATATATTTGGTCTTTCTGGCATCTATTATCCTTCCAATAAGGTAGAGCACTAATGTTATCGGAAGCAGAAGCATGAATCCTTCCACTCCATAAGCCAATGCCAGAACTTGATTATTTCCCAAGCTAAGAATCTGGCTTGCATAATTTCCGGCTCCTATGGCAAAACTTGCTACCAGGAAGATAAATGAACCCAGATAGAAAGCAAAACTCATATGTTCTATGCTGAATCCAAAGCCTCTGAATGAATTTTCTATCGATTCAATAACTCCAAAGCCTACAAGAACCAGGTAAAGCCCTATTACCACCGCCGCAGGTTCCCAGCCTATCCCTGCCATATAGCTTATGGCCAGGCCAAGGATAAGCACAGCAGGTATTCCGAATACTATCCTTGCGTAATGCGGTTCTTTGAGCTTCTCAAGCACTGTGAAGTATGCGTTCTCAAAAGCTTCTGACTGTTTCATTCTGACATATTTGACACTGTTTATCTTGATTCTTGATTGTATGATGGGTATTACCCTATTATCGCTAGCGCCGTCTGTCACAAGAATGCATACATCTGAATGGTTTCTCTCAAGAATAAGATCAATCTGTCTTGCAACCTCTCGGTCCGAATCATATCCCTCTGTCTCTGTTCCCGTGACCGTAGCAACGTTTACTATATATCCCTTCTCCTTCAGCTCATCATAAATCTTCACCGCTTCAAACATTGTATTTGCATCAGTCTCTTCAGGATCAGCCAGTGCAAGCTGTGTTGCGCCGTTTAGGTTCTGCACCTTTCCAATCAATGGCCCGCTTATCTTTGTCTTTCTGTAAAGATCATTATCTACATCTATGGCGAGTACAAGTATCCTCTCGTCTTGTTCCTTGTTGAGCCTGTTAATCGCCATATAGACCATATATCTATTAAAAAGAAAAATTAATAAGCATGCTGAAAGCTTTATAAATAAGCAAGCGACTAATACTTCTACATATGCCAGGGTGGCAGAATCTGGTAACGCGCTGGTCTTGAGATTTAAATCATCAAGAGCTGATTAGTGATGCGAACAAGCCAACCAGTGCCCTTCGGGGCTTTAGGGTTCGAATCCCTACCCTGGCGATTTCCCAATTCATCGACAAAGTAGATTCGAAAATATTGAATCTAACAAGCAGAACTTTAGTAAACAAAAAGTAAACAGGTGCGAATACTTTATTTTCAATAGGTTTCTTTCATAAAAACAATAATTTAACTGGAGTAGACAACAGTGCCCTTCGGGGCTTTAGGGTTCGAATCCCTCCATTGGTGTATATTATAGAGTTAAATACTCATTACTATTTTGTAGTTTAATTACAAATAAATACTAACTAATGAAGAGGTCTACCATTTACTGTTTAAATTTGACAGATAAGAAAACAGGTCAAGGCAGGCATCAATACTAAACATATATAATTTTATTCAAATAATCTAAATTATAATTTGAAGTAAAAGATGGAAAAAGTAAACAATATTTTATCCAATTATCAAAATAAATTAAAGTGTATGGATTATGTATGCAAAATTTTTCATAAAACATTCTCCCTTATTCAATATAATTTCAAAAATAGGCATAAGATACTTATGGATAACTGTAGGAGAAATTATTGCACGAAACAACAAATATGAAGAATATGAACCTGCAACATCAGAGATGTTAAGAAGTATTCTAGAAAAAGGTGATTTTTTTATTGATATCGGTGCGAATATTGGCCATTTCACAAAACTAGCATCTGAAATTGTAGGAGAAAATGGGAAAGTATATTCATTCGAACCGACACCAGATACATTTACTGTCTTGCAAAAAGAAACGTTAAATAAAAAAAATATAACTCTATTCAATTACGCTTTGGGCGCATCAGAAGAATCAAAGACCTTCTTTACTGATGGGATCTCAGGAGGCAATTCTCTGATACCTGCAAAATCCTTAAAAACTAAACATAAATTAAATACGATTACTTTAGATTCTCTATTTCAAAAGCCGTATCCTACTTTGAAATTGGTAAAAATAGATGTGGAGGGCTATGAAAAAGAAGTTATAAAAGGCGGAAGTAATCTAATAAAAAACCAGAAGCCGAAGATAATTTTTGAGGTCCAGATGGATATTTTATATAGAAAAAATTGTAAATACAATGAAGTATTTGACGAATTAAATTCTTTAGGATACAATTCTTTTACTGAACTTGAAACTGGAAGAAAGATAAACGGATTTGATGAAATGAGTCATTTCCAGAGAAATATCTTGGCAGAAGTAAAATAATTTCAATAATAATCCAATATCTATTCCTTTCCATTCCTCCTCCATGTATAATCTGAATTAACTTCTTTATGCATTTTATCGAACTCATCAAAGAATAACTTCTTAGGCATGAGAACCCTAATCAGGACAATACACCCAAAAAGCCGATTAAAAAGTAATATATACCTTCTAATCATAGATGAAATATGCAGTTCAAATTAAGTGGGGAAGTTATAGTAAGTGCACCGATAGTCAAAGTAAGTGCCTTAATAAACGATCCTAGTCAAGTCTCTTCTTGTATACCTGACTCCAGGGACTTCAGAAAAACAGACGAAAAAAGCTTCTCTGTAACTACAGACCTCTCACTCGGGGCAGTCAGCGGCTCATTAGCCATTCGTGTGGAAATAGAAAAACAAGATCAAGAAAATGTAAAATATACTATAACCGGGTCTGGATTAGGAAGCAGAGCTAAGATAATCCTTAAGACAAGTTTGTCTGTAAAAGAAGACAAAACTGGGATATCATGGGAAGCAGATGCCGAGTTCAGGGGCATAGTCAGCGGAATAGGCTCACAGATAATAAAGAATGTCACCAACGAAAAGGTAAATGGCATAATAGCAAATATGAAAGAAAAGCTTGAGGCAGGATAAAATGGAAGAGTTATTTAGCAAATCTGTAGAGGAATTAAATTTATTCTGCAAATTCACCGAAGACGAGATGAAGATTCTTGAAAATGCAGACCAGGCAGCAGAAGAGATGGCAATGCCCGAATACGAGCATTACCTAAAGCATGAATTTAACCATGAAGCTACCGAGATAGCTGCAAAATACGGATTGTTAGGAATCCCTATAAAAAAAGAGTACGGTGGCTCAGGTTTCAAACCTATAATATCTACTCTAGCCAAGGAACGGCTAGGCCAATTAGGGATGGGTTTCTCAAGTTTCTTCAATGTACAGGTGTTTCTCTGTGCACAGACAATACAGCGCTGGGGCAGTGAAGAACAGAAGAAAAAATACCTACCGCAAGCAGTCAAAAAAGATAAAATCTTCGCATTCGGCCTAACAGAGCCAGAAGCAGGAAGCGATCCCTCTTCATTAAAGACAGAATACGAGAAGAAAGGCGACAAGTACATACTAAACGGAACCAAGTATCTGATCTCAAACGGCACAATTGCAGATTACCTGATAATCTTTGCAAGATCCAAAGAAAGAGGTGTTGGCAACGGACGTAATATAAGCGCATTCATTGCAGACACAAAAAGCAGCGGGATTGAACGTACTGCTTTAAGAGAGAAGATAGGCCTCTTTACATCAGATACAGGAATGATCGACCTAAATAATGTAGAAATAGGCGAAGAATGTGAAATAGGAGAGCCAGGGAAAGGCCTGAATATTGCTTATTCCGCACTGCTTAATGCCAGGCTAGGCGTTGCATCAGGATGCGTAGGCGTAATAGAAGCGGCATTAAACGCTGTTATAAACAGGTCAAGAGAGAGAACTCAATTCGGAAAGCCCATAGGCAGACACCAGCTTATCCAACAACATATCTCTGCAATAAGGCAGAATCTTGAGATGGCCAGATGGCCTACGTATTTTGCAGCAATAAGAAAAGGAGAATACGAAGAAAATCCAAATAATAAAGACCTTCTAAAGGAAATTGACCTCAGAGTCTCCCTTGCAAAACGCATCTCATCAAGGCTTGCGTTCGAGTCTGCAGACCGCGCAGTCCAAGTCTTCGGAGGCTTCGGCTACTCCCTTCTCTCCCCTGTAGGGCAGTTATTCTGCGACAGCAGAGTAACAAGAATATATGAAGGCACCGACGAAATTCAGGATCTCAAAATCGCATCAAGCCTTCTAGGAAAGGATTTCGAGGCATATGCATAAGTGATGAAATGAAAGTTATCAAATTCAATAGAAAGAGCCCAAAAATAAGCAACAGTACTTTCATAGCTGAGAATGCAACCATTATAGGCGATGTGGATATAGGAAGCAACTCCAGCATATGGTTCGGCGCAGTCTTAAGGGGCGACATGCATTATATAAAAATCGGGAAGAACGTGAGTGTACAGGACAATTCAGTGATGCATGGAACTGCAGACAAATACCCTACAATAGTCGGTGACAATGTATCCATAGGCCATAATGCCATAATACACGGCTGTGTAATCGGCAATAACTGCCTTGTTGGAATGGGAAGCATAATACTCGAAGGAGCCGAAATAGGGGATTGGTGCATAATCGGCGCAGGTGCAGTAATCACTGAAAAAGCAAAGATCCCTTCAAACTCCATAGTCCTCGGAATTCCAGGAAAAGTAGTTGGAAAAATATCCGAAAGGCATAAGAGAAGGATAAGCAAAAACTGGAAAGATTACGTAGCACTCAAGGATAGGTACCTGGAAGCACAAAAAAAAGAGAGCGTAGGAGTTGTCTAGATGGAAGAAACATTTCAACAGAGCATAACCGATCTAAAGCAATTTCACGAATTCACCGAAGACGAGATGAAGATTCTTGAAAATGCAGACAAGGCAGCAGAAGAGATGGCAATGCCAGAGTACGAACATTATCTAAAGCACGAATTAAGCGGAGAATCCATTGAAATAGCTAAAAAGTACAATCTATTCGGAATTCCTATAAAAAAAGAGTACGGCGGACAGGACGCAAGTCCATTAACATTAGCATTAGTGCAAGAGAGGCTAAGCCGGAATGGGCTTGGATTCTCCACTTTATATGATGTCCAAATATTCATATGCGGACTGGCAATACAACGCTGGGGCAGTGAAGAGCAAAAGAAAGAGTATCTAAAAGAGATTGCAAATGGAGATAAAATATTCGCATTTGGACTGACAGAGCCTGAAGCAGGAAGCGATCCATCTTCAATGCATACGAATTACATTAAAAAAGGCAGCAAATTCATATTAAACGGGACCAAGTATCTGATCTCAAACGGATCGATAGCCGATTTTATAATCCTCTTTGCAACATCCGCAGAAGAGAAAGGCAACATAACTGCATTTATAGTAGATACAAAAAGCGACGGATTCGAGGTAACGATGCACCTGAAAGAGAAGATAGGCCTCTTCACATCAGACACCGCAATGCTGGAATTCAATAATCTAGAAGTCTCCGAGGAAAACATATTGGGTAATTTTGGCAAAGGCCTTCATGTAGGATATTCATCGCTAATCAATGGCAGATTGGGCATAGGCTCGGCAAGTCTAGGCCTGATAAGCGGTGCATTAAACGCTGTTATAAACAGGTCAAGAGAGAGAACCCAATTCGGAAAGCCAATAGGCAGACACCAACTTATCCAACAACATATCTCTGCAATAAGGCAGAATCTTGAGATGGCAAGATGGCCTGTATATACCGCGGCCTTGAAAAAGGAAGCATACGACAAAAATCCCAGCGATAAAAAATTAATCGCAGAAATGGATCTGCATTCGGCCCTTGCAAAACGCATCTCATCAAGGCTTGCGTTCGAGTCTGCAGACCGCGCAGTCCAAGTCTTCGGAGGCTTCGGCTACTCCCTTCTCTCCCCTGTAGGGCAGTTATTCTGCGACAGCAGAGTAACAAGAATATATGAAGGCACCGACGAAATTCAGGATCTCAAAATCGCATCAAGCCTTCTAGGAAAGGATTTCGAGGCATACAAATGAACCAAAATATAATATACAAAGAAGGAACCATTTCAGAGATAACGCTAAATAGGCCGAACAAGCTGAACTCACTTGACAGAGATACCATCAATGAGCTAAAACAGGCGTTAAATAAGATTTCAGAAAATCAAAACTGCAAATGCGCAATAATAAAAGGCGTTGGTACTCGGGCATTTTCTGCAGGAGCGGATCTTGAATATCTATATAGTCTGGAAAACAAAAAAGACGCAGGAGAATTTTACGATCTCATCTACTCAGCATTTCACCAGATAGAGCTGATCGAAAAGCCATTCATAGCGGCTATACATGGATACTGTCTAGGCGGAGGAAACGAGCTTGCAATAGCCTGCGATATAAGAATAGCCTCCTACGATTCAGTATTCGGCCAGCCAGAAACTACTCTCGGAATAGTGCCAGGCGGAGGCGCACAGCATAAACTTCCCATAATAGTAGGAAGGGAGAAGGCCGAAGAGCTAATATCGACTGGCAAGACTTTCAGTGCAGAGGAAGCATTGAAAATCGGTCTTGTAAGCCTACTTGTAGGCAATCAAGATCTAGATTCGGAGGCAACCAGGCTGGCTTCAGAGATAATGGAAAACGGGTATACTGCAGCTATAGAAAGAAAAAGAAGCATAACTAGAAGCATAGTATTCGATTACGAAAAAGAAAAGAAGGAATTTGTGGAGCATCTTATCAGCGAAAAAGGAAAGAATGGGATAAATGCCTTTCTCAGGCATAGAAAACAGGAAAACAGAGAGAAATAGGTGTTTGAATGGAAGAGGCATATATTGTTGACATAGTCAGAAGCCCCATAGGGAAATTCATGGGCTCACTTTCAGAATTCTCAGCTGTACAGATCGGCAGAGAAGTTGCAAAAGGATTATTGGCAAGAAACAACATAAAGAAGGAAACTATCGAAGAGGCAATTGTTGGAAATGTCTTATCTGCAGGATTGGGCCAGAATCCCGCAAAACAGGTTGCAATGTATGCAGGTCTCAATCCTGAAATATCTACCCTGAATGTAAACAAAGTCTGCGCATCAGGGCTAAAAGCCATCTCCATTGCAGCAGAAGGCATAAAAACTGGAAATCTTGAAATTGTAATTGCAGGCGGAATGGAAAGCATGACAAATGCGGCGCATACGGTAAGAGGAGCCAGAAGACTTAAAAAACTTGGAAATTCAAGCATCAAGGAATACTATGATTATATCAACAGCATTGGAGAAGACTCAGGCAAAGCGATGATGGTTGACGAGTTGCTCCATGCCGGTTTGTGGGATTGCTATGCCGACCTGCATATGGGTTCACTGGCAGAAAAGATAGGGGTGGAAGATAGCATAAGCAGGGAAGACCAGGATAAGTTTGCTTTCGAAAGCCATAGAAAGGCAGCCATGGCAACCGCTTCAGGCAAATTCAAGGATGAAATAATACCGATAAAGCTGAGTGATGGCAGAATCTACGCAGAAGACGAAGGGATAAGAAAAGACACAAGCATGGAAAAACTTGCACAGCTAAAGCCTGCCTTTGAAAAAAACGGAACGGTCACCGCAGGAAACGCGTCACAAATAAGTGATGGTGCATCATTCGCACTCATCATGTCTGGCAGCAAGGTAAAAGAGCTAGGCGTAAAACCATTGGCTAAAATCGAATCCAACGCAAGTTCAGGTATAGATCCAAGCTGGTACGGCTACGCACCAATAACTGCCATGAACAAGGCCCTAAACAAATCAGGACATCTTCTGGGAGATATGGATCTTGTAGAAATAAACGAGGCATTCTGCGTGCAAGTTCTCGGAGTCGTAAAAAGAATGAATATTGATACAAACAAACTCAATGTTAACGGAGGAGCAACGGCATTGGGTCATCCGCTCGGTGCCTCAGGCGCAATGATACTTGCAACCTTAATCTACTCCCTAAAAGACAGGAAAAAGGATCTGGGAATAGCCTCGCTCTGCCACGGCGGCGGAGGCGCAGAGGCCATGGTCGTCAGCAGAGTTGAATAATATGGCAGATGAAATAAGCGTAATAGGCCCAGGGCACATGGGCACCGGAATAACACAGGTATTCCTGCAGGTTGGTTATAAAGTCATACTTGTAGGCAGAAACAAAGAATCCCTTGATAAAGGGGCAGAAAGGCTAAGAACAAGCATGAGCAAAGCGATAAAAAAAGGCAGCCTGAATGAAAGAGAGGCAGAACATATGCTAAATAATCTTCATCTCTCATCTGATTATCACGACATTGAGAACTCGATACTGGTAATGGAGGCAGTATCTGAAAATCTCGATATAAAAACCGACGTTTTAAAAAACGCAGAGGCATATGTTGGCAACAATTCAATAATAGCTACGAATACCTCCTCAATTCCCATACATAAACTTGGAAACGGACTTAAGAACAGAAAAAGATTTCTCGGAATGCATTTTTTCAATCCGGTTCCAGTAATGAAGCCCATCGAGCTGATAGTAAGTGATGAGACATCCGAACAGGCAATATCAGATGCAAAAAAGATTATAGACAAACTAGGAAAAACTGCGGTAATGGTAAATGATTATCCCGGATTCATAGCAAACAGAATACTAATGCCATTCATAAATGAGGCAATCATAGCGCTTGAAAAAGGAGCCGCAGACAAAGAAGGCATAGATACTATCGCAAAACTGGGATTCAATCACCCTATGGGCCCGCTGGAGCTTGCTGACTTCATAGGCCTTGATGTATGCAAGGATATAATGGATTCCATATATGCCGAAACAGGCAATCCAAAATTCATACCTTCGGATATGCTTGCAAGTTTAGTAAAAGAAGGCAAGCTTGGCAGAAAATCAGGTGAAGGGTTCTACACATATGAAAAATAAACGCAGCAGGTAAAACAAATGGCGTTTATTCGGAAATCTTTACAATTCTCTCCAAGAGCGTAGGCAGTTGGGTAACATCATCACTCTCTGTAAAATGTCCCCTATTTCTCTCAAGTATCACTTCCGCTCCGATCATCCTGCCGAATTCCAATGACTCTTTTTCGGTTACACACCTGTCATTGTCCGAATAGAAGACAAAAAAGTCCCGAGAATGATCCCTGGCCCGTTTCCACCAAACCCAGTCATTTAACCACTCCTTAAGGTCTGGCGTTTTTTCAATGCAGTTCTTTTTTGCTTTAGTCCAAGGCGCAACCATAAACACAGCACCTATCCTGCTTCCTTCCTTTAATGTTGAAAGATATCTCAATACTACAAGAGATCCAAATCCATGCCCTACTATATATGTATCCATATCTGGCTCTCCAATCAGATTATAGATAACACTCACCCATTCATCAATAGATGCCGAATCAAATTCAGGCATATCTGGCGAGATAACCTCAAATCCTTTTTTAGAAAGTTCTTCTCCGAGCCAAGGTATCCAATCGCTTGTGGAGTCTCCCTTTGCCCTGTGTATAAGAATCGCTCTCTTCATAACACTCCTAACCCTTATTCATTTCATCATGCTTCTCCCAAGTCTGAGTAGTAGATTTTCTTCTTCTGGGCATATAGATATATTCATGCCCCCAAGGATCTTTCATCTTCATCCTGTATGGCCTTGCTTTAGTATATTTGGAAAGGGCAAACTCATCTTTGGTAGGTTCTTCATCAAGCATAGGTCCCTGTCTTGGCGCATATTTTGGCTCTTTCACAGTCTTGACTATGGTTATGCAGGAGACGGGGCACTCAGTCGGGCATATCATGCATCCTGTGCATTTCGAAACCTGGATCGGATACTCTGTCATATATTCAGTATCTGTATTGTCTCTGTCTGTATTTTCTACCCTAGGATGCCTAGGTCTTGTGAAATCAAGCGCATTTACGGGGCACGAGTCCCCACATATGCCGCATTGTATGCATGTATTGTCATCAAAGGTAAATTTGAATGCCATGCACTCTACTTCTTTTGCGCAGGCGAAGGAACATCTGCCTGTTTCACTATCGGATTTGCCTTAGGCTCTATCTCCCTCTTGAATACTCCTCCGTTAAAAGAGTAGATTATGGCAACCAGACCGCATATTCCGAGTATCGTGATAGATACATAGAATGTGTATATTGAAAGCGTGGGATTATTCATGGAATTGAAATATTTGTAAGCAAAACCCCATATATTTCCTGTGTTTGTAGCCACCGTAGGTGGAAGTTTTGCCAATTGCACTGCGCTTTCGGTAACGAAGACTATACCTCCAAGATACAGGAGCGATCCTATTATTACGAATATCGAGACAAGGCTATTGTAAAATGAATTGTCTTCAGTGTCAACAACCAGCATGAGTACAAGAGCAACTGCAAAGAAATCAATAGCCAGAGGAGCAAAGGGCATAGCTATAGGGAAGTCCTGATATATTCCAGGCCAGAAGAGCATCAAACCCATGAATACAACCAGAAATATGCTTGCATCTCTAAGTATTACATAAATAAGCCACCAGATATCAGCAGCAAGCCTGAGGGTAAACTTTCTAAGTACCCTTATGAAATACCTTCTTGCAATCTGTATTGAAAGTGCAAGGACAGTCAGCATTGTAAGCAGCACAATTACTGTATTTTCCGTATATGTAGCCCCGGCAGTAACATAATTATTGATGACCGTACTGCTGTTAGTCACTGTCTGCAATAAAAACTCTATCAAACTATTACCTAGGCAGAGTAGGAAAGAAAAGCTTTTATTAATTACCACAAAGGATGCCTTATCGGGCAACTCTACCCACATCATCAAAAGTATGCTTTTTATAATAGATTAACAAAAAAACAATTATGAAAGCCGAAACAGAATCATGCGCAACCCTAAATCTTCTGCATATACTGGGGAAGAGATGGTCTATCCCTGTAGTAGAGAGTATAAGTGGTGCAGGTGGCAGTACATCCTTTAACGAAATACTGCTCTCGTTGAAAGAGATAACACCAAGAGGCCTGAGTGCGATACTCAGGGATTTTTCCAATGCGGGTATAGTGAAAAAATCAGAATATAAAAAAAACGGAGTAACACATATTAAATACACGCTCACGAAAAACGGTCTTGGACTTGAGAAGATCATAAAGGATCTGAAATCATTCGGAACAAAGGCATATGGGACAAGCCCACTCTGCACCGAACGTAAGTGTGCAGAATGCTATCTATTCCTGCAGCACAATCCCGAAAAAGCAGAATTACCGAGTAAAAACTAGAAATTCAGCTATACTTAAGTATACTTTTACCTTTTTATTTAAATCCTATTTTGGATATACTTGATTTTCCAGCGGTCCGTGGCGGAAATATAAATAGCAATATGTAGTATTCAAATAGCTTCAAAACACTACCTGTTGTGGTTATATGGCCAATTTTGTAATAAAAAGAGACGGATCAGTGGTTCCCTTCCAGCCTGAGAAAATAAAAGATGCAATACAGAAAGCTATGCTTGCTGTGAATTTTAAAGGTTCGGAAAACGAAGCGGCGAGACTCACTTCAGAAGTTTCAGACAAGATAGACCAGTATTATAAAAGCACGCCTTCCGTAGAGCAGATTCAGGACATTGTAGAGATTACCTTAATAGAAAACAACTACCCCGAACTTGCAAAATCCTATATCCTATACAGGCAACAGCACAAGGAAATAAGGCAGCTTTCATCACTGGTTAAAGACATAGAGACTGTTGAAGATTACATATACAAAAAAGACTGGGCAGTAAAAGAAAACGCAAACATGGATTACTCGCTGCAGGGCCTGAACAACTATGTTACTTCTAAGATAGTTTCCGCATACTGGCTTAACCGCATATATCCCGAAAAGCTAAGAATGATGCATCAAAGCGGAGATCTGCATATACACCAATTGAATGTCCTGGGTCCATACTGTGTCGGCTGGGATCTTAAAGACCTGCTGATACGAGGCTTCGGTGGAGCGAGGGGCAAGGTTGAATCAAAACCTGCAAGACATTTCAGAACAGCCTTAATGCAAATAGTCAATTTCTTCTACACTCTTCAAGGAGAAAGCGCAGGCGCCCAGGCTTTTTCAAATTTTGATACATATCTCGCGCCATTCATCAAATACGATGGTCTAAACTACAACCAAGTGCTGCAGGGAATGCAGGAGTTTCTATTCAATATGAATGTTCCCACACGAGTCGGCTTTCAGACCCCCTTTACAAATCTGACCCTTGACCTCAAAGTACCGGATTATCTCAAGAGCGAAGGTGTCATAATAGGAGGCAAGATAACTGAGAACACGTACTCGGAATTTCAGAATGAAATGGATATGATCAATAGAGCATTCGCAGAAGTAATGACTGAAGGAGATGCGGTGGGCAGGGTATTTACTTTTCCAATACCCACATACAACATAACCAAGGATTTCGACTGGGAAAACGAGAGATATAATTCAATATGGGAGATGACAAGGAAGTATGGCATACCATACTTCTCAAATTTCATAAACAGCGATATGCGCCCCGAAGATGCAAGGAGCATGTGCTGCAGACTAAGGCTTGACACACGAGAATTAAAGAAGAGAGGCGGCGGCCTTTTCGGAGCCAACCCTCTAACAGGATCAATAGGTGTCTTTACCATAAACCTTCCTAGAATAGGCTATCTGGCAAAGGATGAGAAAGGGTTTTTCGAGCGCCTTAATGAAATAATGGATGTATCAAAAGAAGGTCTTGAAGTGAAGAGGAAGACACTTGAGAACTTCACCGAAATGAACCTATATCCATATTCTAAGCATTATCTCAGCGGAATAAAGTCAGCATACGGAGAATACTGGAAAAACCATTTCGCAACAATAGGCATAGTAGGGATGAATGAAGCATGCATGAACCTCCTCGGAAAGGAAAACGGCATAGCCAGCAGCGAAGGAAGAAAGTTCGCATTGAAAACACTAGACTTCATGAGAGATGTTCTTGAGGATTATCAGATTGAGACTAACCACATCTACAACCTGGAGGCGACTCCTGCAGAAAGCACAGCTTATTCCCTCGCCTTAAAGGATAAAAAAGCCTTCAAAGATATAATCGTCGCAAACGAAGATTCATTCAGAAATGGCGCAGCTCCATACTATACAAATTCCTCACATCTTCCTGTAGGTCATACTGATGATGTATTTGAGGTATTGAAACATCAGGACGAAATACAATCAAAGTACACTGGTGGAACAGTTATACATACTTTCCTGGGCGAAGCTATGCCTTCTGTGGATTCCACAAAAGCTTTAGTAAGAAAGATTGCTGAGAATTTTAAGCTGCCTTACTATACCATAACTCCGACATTCAGTGTATGCCCAAAACATGGCCATATATACGGTTCACACGAGTACTGCCCAAAATGCGATGAACTTATACTTAAAAAGGTGGAAAAATGAAATACGAAAAACAGATCGAGATAGATGTAAATGAAAAGACGATACTTGAAATGCATGCATCCGAAAGGACAAAGTGTGAGGTATACTCCAGAATCGTGGGTTATCTAAGGCCAGTATCCCAATGGAACCAGGGAAAGAAAGAAGAGTTTTCGGATAGAAAGACCTACGACAAAGCAAGAGAGCAGAAAGCCTGATAGCATGGTCGAGATAGGGGGTTTTCAGAGGATCAGTCTGATTGACTATCCTGGGAAGATAACCTCCATCATCTTTCTTACCGGATGCAACATGTACTGTCCATTCTGTCATAACGGCAGTCTTGTCAAAAGAGATTACAGTTCTTTGCACATATATGAGGAGGAAGAAATTCTAGGAAAGCTAAACGAATCCAAGAATTTTATAGAAGCTGTAACTATAACCGGCGGCGAGCCCACCCTGCAAAAAGATCTTGAAATATTTCTCGGGAAAATAAAGAAAATAGGCCTCTCCGTAAAGTTAGATACAAATGGGCTAAATCCTTACAAAGTAGAAGACATAATAAAAAACGGTCTTGTAAATTATATTGCCATGGACATCAAAACAGGTCTTGACAATTCAAAATATGCAGAAGCTACCGGATTAAAAGGCACATCGGTAGTATCAAACATAATAAAGAGCATAAACCTAATAATAAACTCAGGGATAACACACGAATTCAGGACAACTGTTGTTCCTGGATTGGTCTCCCCTTCTGACCTGATAAGCATTTCAATGGCCATAAAAGGCGCAGATTCCTATTATCTGCAGCAATTCAATTCAGAAAAAACTCTGGACCGTAAACTCTCTTTAGTAAAACCATATTCAAAAAATATTCTAGATAAGACATGCCTAGAGATAAACGGGCTAGGCTATGTTGGCCGTTGTGAAGTAAGAGCCTAAACCGCTAAGCGATCTTACAATTAAAGATAAAAATCCATCCTTTTAAATATGTCTATGGAAAGCTGGATGGCAATTATACTCGTGGTAGTAATCTTTGGCGCCGTAATAGGCCTTACTCTATATCTCAAGTCTTCATCAGGCAAAGCTCCAAGCAAGGCAATACTGCCTAAAAATCAGACAGCGACAGGCAGAAATGCAATTACCTCACCAAAAAGTGAGAGCGCAAATATTCCCTTGCCAAGCCTCCCTGCAAACAGAACGGTGAAAACTAATAATACTTACTGCATACCACAAAATACCTCTTACGTATGGGTAGGCAACGGAAATTTCAGCACAGGTACATATTATGCATGGTCTACGAGTGGGACAGGCTTTGGAACCGGGCCGTTAAACCTATCCGAGGCAAATTACAATGGGCTATATTATGGCAATCCTTGGAGTGGCTACTACGGTAATTTTGCCGCAACTACTTATTCACAATCGCATCCGATTCTTCCAGGGATTCTCTCTTCAAATTTTGTAGTTGTGGAACCGTATTTAAACTTCCAGATAACATCCCCAGGAAGCAAAAATCTCTATGTAGAGATACTATATAATGGAAATAAATTGCTTGTAAATCATTATAACACAACATCGGCACCAGGCGCAAACACGCTTGGAATATTCACATTTGCAAGCATAAACCTTACCGGAATGCTATGCAAGAGCGTAACACTTCGCATAGTATCTAATGTCTCCCAGACTTCCTCATCACAGCAGAATCAATTCATTGCTGTCGGAAATTTCTTCATGAGCAAATCTCCCTATTATACCTATGGTGTGACAGTTAATGGAAATGTCATAGGCGAAGATATATGACATGTCAATATTCTGTTCACTGAACACGGAAATGGGAAGCCAACCATGCCACAAAATCCTGGTGCTAATATAAATCTATATAAACTTCTATTTATCTAATCCCTATGTGCATTTGATGAAGGCTCAATTCTGGTCATTTGATCTTGTATTCGCTATAATAATATTTGTCCTAGCAATGGTCATTATGACCTACATATGGATAAATATAAACAACGAGTTCTCATTGGCATACAGTTCAAACATACAGCATATGCAATCACAGCTTGTAGAGACCGGGGCACAATTAATGTCAACAGGCTACCCTCCAAACTGGGAGTACACATCAAGTGTCACAAATACTCTGGAATGGGCAAACATAAGCATAGGCTTAGGAAATGGGACTGCCGATGGCCTCTCATATAACAAAATGACTGCGCTAAGGATTCTTTCCGAATATGACTATCAGGAGACAAAGCCTCCGCTTGGTCTGGCCTATGACTACTACATAACAATAACCGGAGAAGGCATCAACTACGAAGCTGGCATGAATCCTTCAACGGAGAACATAACTTCAGTACAAGTGGAAAAATTCCCGGCAGTACTAAACGGAAGGCCTGTTACCGTCCAACTAGAAATATGGTCAAACAGTACTCTAGGCATAGAGTAAATCGATCTCCTTCCAATCCAAATGTCAAAGTTTCAGACACCTGTTCCTGTAGCTGCAAACATGGTAGCTATTATTATTGAAACAACATAGAAGACTGCAATGCCTACTATAAGAAAAACCGGCAGGTATTTAATGCCTCTAAGTACTGAACCGTTCGATATTACCGAGACTATTAAAGCTCCTAAAGAAGATATCATTACCACTGCAACTATTGAAAAGTTGTAATACTGGCTGACTGTGATCTTAGGCGGGCTCGGTCTTATGAATGATATTCCTGTAGAAGGAAGACCATTGGGATTGCTTTGCAGTATTCCCGCCCAGACTCCATCCGTAACTGCAATCATCTTATTTGTAAGGGCATAAAGTGCAGGAGCGCCTATCAATACTGCAAACGTAATAAATATGGTATAAAGGAAGAGCTGTCCGGATATCTCCTTCTGTATTATTGCCTGATTTCTAAGGTCTTTTGCCATCTGCTTGAGGAGGTCGTTCATGCTCCCTCCATATCTTATAGATTCATTTATCATGCGCATCATGTGCTGCAGCTGCCTTGACCTGTATCTCTTTCCAAGCATTATCAAAGCATTCTGCATTGTTTCTCCTGAATATATCTGCTTATCCATGTTTTTTATGTCATCAGAGAAGAATTTAAACTCGGGCCTGGCAGCAGAAACCATGGCATTGTCGAGTGAAATTCCACTCCTCAGGTTCGCAGCTGTAAGCTGTATGTAATCTGGGAGAATACCCTCTACGAATGTTTTTCTTTTGTCTATCACAAATTCAAGATACGCGTATATTGAGACAACAACCAGTGCACCGGCTCCAATACCTATAAGCACTGATAGGATTATACTGTATTTAAGTATCAAGAAAGGCGCAAGTGTACCTACTAAAAGCATGGCCACTGCCCCCAATATTGCCATCTCTATGAGCTTGTTCACGCTTATTTTTAATCCTGAAAGGTCAAGCTCATCAGAAAGATACTTTGCAACATTTCTTGATACAAGCCTCTCAAAATTTACCATAAAATCCCTACATTGAGAATACCGGCCTCGAATTCTTCATTATGTTTAACAGCATTATTTGTACGAACGCAATGAATATCAATGCAACTATAAGTACTATGTATGTTATTGGAAATATGCTGATAAATGTAGACATTATGGTAGCAACCGCAATTCCCATGCTTGGGAATATTACTCCGAAAAGCATGTAAAACATAGCCAGGGCGTTGAGCTTCTGTCCATATCTTCTCAGGTCTATAACTCTTTCCTGCGTGACATCATCTACTACATCCTGCAATGCGCTTGTCACGTCAACTCCTGCCTTTATGCTTACTGTTGCCTGCAACATAAGTCTCTTAAATGTCTTAGACTGGCTCTTTTCACTTATCTGATCCATCGCCTGCTCTATGGGCATGCCTAATTGTGTAAGTTCCACTATTTTCCCGAATTCCCTGCTTGCATCTCCATATCCTGCACTTACTGCAGCTATTGCGTTATAGAGTGGCATTCCAGATCTCATTCCTATAACTATGTCTCTAGCCGCAAAAAGTATGTCTCTTTCAACATTTCTGCCTATTACCTTATTCCTCTGTTTCGGGTACATCATAAACCTGTTGAACATTGCCATGTACACTCCGAAACCTATCACTGGACCGAGGATCATTAGGGCCAAAGGCGCTCCAAAATGTTCCAGAACAACCATCATAACAATCGTGATTGTAACTGCCACAATAATGGCATAAAGCATCATGGATTTAACGAACTCGTAAGGACTCTTCTTTATGTTTGCTGCCCTGAGATCCATCTCAAGTGTCTTTCTCTTTTTAACTGTTGAATCTATATATTTCCCCAAAGGTCCCGAAGGTACACCTTCTTCCTTCTGAGAGCCAACATGCTGTTTCTTCTGGACATGGCTTGGTTGCACATTTATTCTTGAAGAAACCGGATTTTGGTAAGTCTGTTCGCCGGTTATTGAAGATATGATTTTTTCTCTTTGCACATACCTTTTTACCTTTCTAGACTGTCTAACTGCAAAAATCCCGAATATAACGATATAAGAAAGAATCCCGAATATAATTGCTATAATCTTACTGAATCCATAATATTTGGAGAAAATTATAACTGCGGCGGCTACTATAATTGATATTAGCCATCCAATAGGCTCAGGGTTTTTAATTCCACCGTTTCTTTTCCTAGCCTGTTGATCTGCATTCGTCTGACTCTGAGATTGGTTTATGGGTTTTGATTTTATCTTGAAGAAAAGAAACTGCTTTCTTTTAGTAAATCTGGGCTGTTCTGGAGCAGTACTACTTCCAACGTCAGTGTTGGGATTACTTCCAATACTTACGATGTTTTCTTCCATCCAATCTACTATCTTTTAGTAATACTACCATTATTAAATTACTGTCCCTGTCCCGAATTTCCTTTTTTTGAAGAGTAAGAATCCAAAATTTTCCAGGCATAATCTATTCTCTCCTCCCTCATTTTATATATGTATGAATCCGCACCTCCCAGAGCAACTGTATTTCCATCTTCCGCGTTTTTCTTTATCCTTCTTACCGTATCTATATAATCCTGTAATTTATCCTGGTTTACCTCTCCTTTGCCTATGCTGTCTATTATCTTATTAAGAAGATTTATCTGATCTAGAGGCGAAAGGTCTTCAGGTCTTCCGCTAAGGGGTTTTTTCCGCCTATCCTGCTTGATTACAGAATCAATCATTTTACTGCCTAACCTTGCCTTTTCACTCGCACTATCCACTGCCTTTAAAATATCTTTCTGAATATTTTCAGGAATTTTTGCAAGCCCCATTCCTGACATCGAATCCGCCGCTTTGGTCTTTTCAGGCATGTCTGTCTTTCCTGAAACATTACCGGCAGACTGGCCTTTTATTTCAGTTGCTTCTCTGCCTTTATTCCTTTTAAATATATTACCATAAGTATTATTTGCAAGAGCCTTAAAGTTTTTTACAGCTGCAACCTTATCACTATCATCCTTTTCGTGCAGGAAAAATGCAGATTTTCCTTTCTGCTCTTTCTCCAAGGCAGTTATCTTGGCTACTATCCTATTTACCTTCTCCACTGCTTTATTATATTCATCTTCATGAAAGAAATTTTCTTCATCTGAAATAGCAATCTTGAGATCCAGTTCCACTGGAGATTCTTCCGTAGTCTTTTTTTCCATTCCTGTAAGCTTTCCTATAACTCTATCATACTCTTCTGACATCAAAGTCCCTTTATCAGATCATTTGAGAATGGAACATCATCCTCTGCCATTTTGATAACCCTGTTCTGGTCTTTGTAGTAGTTTGCAACTACGGCACCAGAAACCTCAACATCAAGCAGCTTGTTTTTAACCATCCACTGAAGTACCTTTACCTTATCTGCAATATCGCCTTTTATCTCATTTCTCGTATATCCACCATAAAGAGAGATGGTCTCAACGAGTCTAGAAAGCGCATTTATTTGAGTAAATGTGTCAGAACGTATATCCCATCTGTCTGTAACTGTAACATCTCCAACCTGCAGCATCTCCCCAAACTCAAGAACCCTACGTATACCAAGACGTCTATGCCTGAAGAGTGAAACTATTGCTCCAAGTGAGTTAAGCATTATCTTAGGTATATCTATCGGCGGATTCGTCATCCTTATCACTGTATCCTCAGCATTGTCAGCGTGGACAGTTCCATATACTGCATGCCCGGTATGTATAGCTTCAAAGAGTGTTTCTGCGTCTTTCTTAACTCTGATTTCTCCTACTAACATTATATCAGGACGCTGTCTTAATGCGTTTATCATCAGGTCATAAAGCAGTATCTCTCCCTTTCCCTCTGGGTTCGCCTGCCTTGTAAGCATCGGGAGCCAATGTAAAAACCTAGGGAGCCTAAGTTCCTTAGTCTCCTCTACTGATATTATTCTGTGGTTCGCAGGCATAAATATGCTCATAGCGTTAAGAAAACTGGTCTTTCCGCTTGCGGTACCCCCCGATATAAGTATGCTTATCTCATTCTGTATGCATAGCCAGATCATGGCTGCCAGTTCAGAAGAGATTGTCCCGTTTGCAACGAGAGCGGTCATTGTCCAAGGGTTCTCCGCAAACTTTCTTATTGTAATTGTATTTCCCTTCTGCGATATGGGGAACAATGTAGCATTTATTCTGGAGCCGTCAGGAAGTTCTGCGTCCATCAAAGGAGCAAGATTTGTTATGCTTCTGCCGACTCTTCTCCCTATCTGTTCTACTGTATCATATATTGCAGCATCGCTTCGCATAGTTATGTTAGTCTTGCACCACTGATATTTGCTATGAAATACCCATATCGGGCTTTTTGCATCGTTGACTGCTATTTCCTCAAGTTTATTGTCTGCAAGAAGGGGTTCCAGATCTCCAAGCCCCAACATCGTATTTATTACATATGCTATAAGTATTGTTTTTGATTCTGCAGGAGTACCCGGCAGATATCTATCTATCATAAGATTTGCGGCTTCGTTGTATTTGATCGAAAGTTCCTTAAGGTACTGTTCATCTTCAACTCTTCTAGTGTCTATAGGTACTATGTTGAGCAGCTCCTGTCTGAGTGACATAAGCAAGGTTCTAGTTGCTTCTCCAAGCTCAGGAAAATTTACCGAATATATGGGTACAAAATCTCCTCTGTCTTCTATGTCTACCGTAACTTTGAGCCCCTGCGCATTGAGATTATACGAGTCATACTTCTTTTTTACAATGTTTTGCTCTTCCACGGTCATCCCTTACCTCCAAGTTCATCAATATCTTTCTTTATTCCAACAAGTTTATCTTCCTGAGTTTTTATCTTCTTTGAGGTAGCTATGGCTTCCGAATCTACCTTCTCTATTTTGCTCTTCGTTTCAGGATTGTTTGTATTTCCCACTATCTTAATGCGCTGCGACAAGCTTTCTATCTGGGCTCTTATCTCATTTGTATTTTTCTCAGCCTCGTCTATTTCTTTCCTTATATCTCCTATCTTATTCTGCATTTCAACGAATCCCGATATCCCAGAATTTGCTTTTGAAAGTATCTGATCCATATTCTTCCATTCCTGCTCTGTCTCGTTGAATATATTATCAAGATCCGATTTAGACTTAGATGTCTTGTCAATAAGTTCTCTCCTATCACTCTCAACTGTTTTCTTCGCCTTTTCCGCTTCCTGTTTATATCTCTTATATGTAGAATCAAATCTTTTCAATCCATTATTCTCTTCATTCAGCATATCTTTAAGAAGGCCTATCTCCTGTTTTGCATTTTTTATAAATTCCAGGAGATTCTTGTGCTGCTCCTTTACATTCTGATCATAAGTTTTTGCCATATCTATGATGCTTTTCTGGTATGTCTCTATCCTCTTCCGTATATCCTCCCCAAGTGCTTCTGCATTCTTTCTTGTTGTCTCTATCTTTGTAAGTTCTGTAGTACCAGAAAGAGAATCCAGCATGTTGCCTATCTCCTCAGAAAACTTTTCTACCTCTTCTTTCTTGCTTTTTATCTCTCCGTAGCTTTTTAAAGCTTCATTTCTAAAGCCCTCTATCTTATCTAGCGTCTTTTTTATAGTTGCAGAATTCTCATCTATCACACTTTCGCTGGCAGATATGTTTTTCTTAAACTCATCTATCCTGCGAAGTATTCTTTCAGTATCCCTCAACTGCGCATCTATTTCACTGCCAACTACTGCCTTCTTTACTTCTTCTGTCTGTTTTTCTTCTGCTCCTCCGACCGAATTACTATTGACTGGGGCTATAAACATTCTGCCTAATTTATAAGTTATCTTGGCCATCTTCGAACTTTCAAGTATCTTTGCCCATTCCTCAATGTTCCTTTCTCCTACTCCCATCGCCTGGGCAAGTACTGTGCTATCCGTTTCACCGTGTTCATTAAGGTATTTTACAAAGGCGTCTATATTTGTAAAGATTCCTGTTCCATCTACCATGCGGCAACCTGACCTAATTGTAAATAGACAACTTAATAAATTAAATAGCTTTAGGAAAGCTTAAAACCAAAAGGGAAACATCCCGTTTCATATTTTTATGTGAAATGGGCTCCATCTTTACATTTCTGCCTGTATTTTTCATAAAACGCAAGACAGAGCTACTGCAATAAAGGTCCACAAAAGTCAAATTCAGGTAAAGCTAAGAAAGCATATAAACATGAACGGAGTAATATTATACTGGTAAAATGGGATTTAGGGAAATGTCAGATTCCAGCTTCTATCCCCGTTTCAGATACGTGTATCAATTAACTGATGCCATATTGATACGGACCAGCTCTTCAGGAAATGTCAGTTCCTTCTTCAAAAAACAGGTAGGTAATTTTGCTCTTCGATGAAGTTGCCTTATATTATGAAAAACTTGAATCTATCTCCTCAAGATTAGAGATGATAGATGTACTTGCAGAACTTTTTGGAAAAGCTTCAAAGGAAGAGATTAAGGTACTAGTATACATGACCCAAGGTCTTCTAGGGCCGCCTTTCAACTCGATAGAAACCGGAATAGCTGAAAAATATGCACAATTATCAGTAGAAATGTCTACAGGCCATAATCATTCGGAGATAATCAATTTTTACCACAAAAGCGGGGACATGGGTTTAGTTGCAGAAGAGTTTCGCAAAAATACAAAATTAAAAAGAATAGAACACACTTCACACACTGTAAATGATATACACGAGAAGCTTATCAAGATATCAGCTACCAGCGGACACGGGAGTCAGGATGCGAAGATAAAACTTCTTTCTTCTCTTATATCATCATCAAACCCTATTGGCGCAAGGTATATAATGCGTCTTGTATTAGGCCAGTTAAGGCTCGGGGTCGGAGATGCTACAATCCTAGAGGCACTATCAAAAAATGCCACAGGAGACAGGAAGTTAAAGCCCAAGCTTGAGAATGCATATAATATATGTAGTGACCTTGGAAATGTGGCATATGTACTTGCAACTAAAGGCGTTCCAGGAATAGAACATCTAGGCGTAATCCTCTTCAGTCCTATCAGGCCCGCCCTTGCAGAGCGCCTTCCTACTGCTGAAGAAATCCTGGAGCGTACAGGAGGCGTCTGTTCTGTAGAGAGCAAATACGATGGCATGCGAGTGCAGGCACATCTTGATAAGGAAAACAAGAAGGTAAGGCTTTTTTCAAGAAATCTGGAAGTCATAACTGAAATGTTCCCGGATATCGCAAAGGCTCTTCTCGAAGATACAAACTGCGATAACTGTATCCTTGAAGGCGAAGCCATCGCATACGATGAAGTTTCAGGGACATTCTATCCGTTCCAGGAAACTGTGCAGAGAAAAAGAAAGCACGGAATCGAAGAAGCAAGCAAGAGGCTTCCGGTGGTTCTCTTCGCATTTGACCTGCTCTATTGCGATGGTGAAAGTTATCTTAACCATCCTTACAGTGAAAGAAGGAAGAAACTCTCCGATGTGGTCGGAAAAGGCAGCGTAATAAAAATATCTGAAATGATCACCACAGACTCTCCAAAAGAGCTTGAACGGTATTTTGCATCTGCAATAGAGCGTGGACTTGAAGGCATAGTTGCAAAAGATCCCAGAGCTCCATACATAGCAGGCGCAAGAAAATTCAACTGGATAAAGATGAAACGCAGTTACAAGAGTGAACTTTCCGATTCCATAGACTTGGTTATAATAGGTTACTACTTCGGAAAAGGGCAGAGGGCAGAATTAGGATTCGGCGGACTGCTTGCCGCGGTATACAACCAAAAAAGAGACATGTTCGAAACAATAACCAAAATAGGAACAGGTTTCACCGAAGAACAGATGAAGATGTTCAAATCTGTTTTGGAGAAGATCCATTTAAAAAAGAAGCCTGCGCGGGTAGATTCCCTTCTTGAACCTGACTTCTGGGTAGAACCAAAGTATGTAATAACGGTAAATGCCGACGAGATAACAAGGTCACCAATGCATACCTGCGGCATGGCTAGTTCTGCAAAAACTGGAGAATCAGGATATGCCTTAAGATTTCCGAGACTTATAAGTGACGGCATAAGAAAAGACAAAGGGCCAGAGGAGACCACAACAACAGAGGAGATAATAGAGATGTTCAGCCAGCAGAAGAAAACCAAGGTATGATGTATGAATCCAAACAAGCTCAAAGCCCAGTCTGCCGAATCGTTTAGGAAGCTTTTTATTTAAGTATTTCGATATTCTATTGTAAACTATAAATATTATGGGATTTTATTATGGGATTTCTTTTTGATGCTTTAATAGGTGTTGTGGCAGTAGTAATACTCGCTATAATAATTCTTGTAATAAGCGTGTTTAACGGATTCGTCTCAAAACGCAACAGGGTTCAGGACGCATGGGCGCAGATAGATGTACAATTAAAGCGTAGATATGACTTGATACCAAATCTTATCAACGCGGTAAAAGGCTACATGACATATGAGAAGAGCGTTCTAACCCAGGTTACCCAATTAAGGACATCAATAATGAATGGCTCCGCAGCCGCAAAGGCAGATGCCAATAACCAGTTAAGCCAGGCTTTGAAGAGCATATTTGCAGTAGCTGAGAATTACCCTGACCTGAAAGCATCCCAGAACTTCATGAATCTGCAGCAGCAGCTCATGGACACTGAAGACAAGATAGCTTTTGTAAGGACGTCATACAACGACTACGTTCTGGACTACAACAACGCGCTTCAGGAGTTTCCAGGCAATGTATTTGCTACAAAGTTCGGCTTCAAGAAGGCAGACTTCTTCCAGACTCCGGCAGAGCAGAAGGAAAATGTCAAGGTGGATTTCAGTGATGTCAACAATGCTACCGCAGGAAAAGACAAGCCTGCAGTTCAACCGAAGCCTGCAAAAAAATGAAGAGGCAATGTTCCATTTTAATAAAGTGAACGGGAAAACCTGCCTATTTATGGGCAGGATGAAAGCAAACCACAATACAAAAAAGGCATACAAACATAAATGCCTGCATGAACAATACAGGCTTCAAAAAACATACAATTTCACTGTATGTCCAGCCTGTACGCTTTTAGCGGTGGTAGCGTAACACAAAAATATTTTACCGGTGAAAAGGTTAGGTGAATAAAATGGCAAGTTTTTTTGACGAAATAGCACGCAACAGAATAAAATCAATACTCATGCTCTTAGTCTTCGGCGCATTTTTCTGCATTGTGATAACTTTTGTATCATACTACTTCGGATTAAGTATTGAGCTAGGATTGGTTATCTCTGGAGTTGTTCTGCTGATCTATGGTCTTTTCGTTTATTATTCCGGCGACAAATTCATACTGAAGACATCAGGAGCAAAGCCTGCAGACAAAGCAGCATATCCTACTCTATACAGTGCTGTAGAAGGCCTCGCGGCAGCGCAGCAGATACCGATGCCAAAGGTATATGTAATAAATGACCAGAATCCCAACGCATTTGCCACAGGAAGGAACAAGAAACATGCATCCATAGCGGTAACAACCGGTCTTCTTGCAATCATGAATAGGTCAGAGCTTGAGGCAGTTATAGCGCATGAAGCCTCCCATATAGGAAACAACGACATACAATTCATGATGATCGCAATAGTATTTGCAGGAGCAATAGGGATTATAGCTGGAATAATGCGCATGTCTTTCTTTTTTGGAGGCCCAGGAGGCAGGAGAAATGGGGAATCGGCAGGAATATTATTGCTAATAGGCCTTCTGGTAGGGCTCTTAGCGCCATTTTTTGCCATGTTGATACGCCTTGCAATATCCAGAAGAAGAGAGTATATGGCAGATGCGAACGGAGCAAGGCTTACGCGTTCCCCGCAGTCACTGGCATCAGCACTTACAAAAATAAAGAATTTCACTCCAAGTCCAACGAAAGGACCTGTACACAATGTAAGTCAGGTTACAGCACCAATGTACTTTTCAAATCCATTTAAAAAATCAAGCATATCAAACATATTCTCAACACATCCTCCTATAGATGAGAGAATAAAACGACTTCAGAATATGTATTGAAGAGAAGAAAGGCAAGCCAGATTCAAAATAGAATCCATATATGCAAAACATAACAAGATGCAATATTTTCCAAATATCGGTTCCAAAATATCAGATTCTAAGAGGAACCGAAGATTTATTTATACCCTCAGATCTCAACTCTTTTTCCATTCCTACAACTAGTGGCACAATGTTGTCGCTGTTGTAGCTTGAATCAAGTACGAACCTTCTGCCATCCACGGGGCACTTATAAACAAAAAATATCTCAAAACTGCTACCAGAATAGAGATATATTACCGGCTTTCCATTAAAAACACCCCTCTTCCATGACTCTACTCCTTCATTGTATTCATTCCCTATGTACTCAAGATTGTTGTTTTTCCCAGGTATAAAAAATCCAATAGGCCTATCCGTATTCAGGATCTCATTTTCTCTTCTTTCGATATAGAAACCTTTACCGCTGAACGCTTCAGCTAATTTTTCATTAAGCACTATCTCGCGAACAACATCCTCCCTATGCAAAAATCGCAACGAATATTTTTCAAGTATTATTTTCGAATGATGGTAATCGGCTCTCGAATCAAACCACTTCAAGTTTCCAGCTTCGTGAATCATAGGCAGCCGCTTAGAAAGCTCGCTGCTTGTTTTTAATGTATCCATGCTCTTACCAAATCTGTGGATGCGGCGCATCACAAAACAGAAACTCCATTCATCAATCTTCTTATTGCAGGGATTTCTGCCCTTTATCCTTCTCTTTTCTCTCCTTCTTTAATCTTTCGTTGATCTTAAGAATAATCCCAAGCATCTTTTTCTCCCGCTGGTCTGAAACGCGCATATACACCTCGTCTTTAGTTCCTACTGCCACAAGTATGTATATCTCACCGTCTCTAAACCTTCCTGTCCTTCCCCTTCTCTGTATATTCCTTATCTCGCTCGGGATAGGTTCGTAAAACAAGACAAGATCCACATTTGGTATATCAAGCCCTTCCTCAGCTATCGAGCTTGCCACAAGCACATCAAATTTTTTATCTCTGAACTCCTGAATTATCTCTTTCTGCATCTCCTGGGTCACTCCCTCCTTCTTCCCTACGAACGCTTTTGCCCTGAATCCATTATTCACTAAATGCTCCACAAGCATCTTTATTGTAGATCTGTACTGGACAAAAATAATTACACTCTTATCGCTGTGTTCCCTAAGAATATTTAATACTGATTTTATCTTAGGGTGCTCCTCCCCATTTTTCATAGCCTCTTCAGCCAGTTTTCTGGCCTGCATTATATTCTTGTTTTTAAGAAGGCTCTCCACAGCTCTGCTCTTTTTTTCACGCATATCCAGACTCTCCATATATTTGTAAAATGGGTATATGCCTTCAGTAAGAAGCAGGTCGTAGGCATGTGTCAGGTTAAGAAGCCTCACATAGCTGTATACTGCAGCAAATTTGAAGTTTACGGCATTTATCCTGTTTATCTCTTCGCCAATCTGCAGAAGCCTCCCTTTAGGTATCCTGGTAAAATTCTTGAAATGGATCAGTCCAGTCTTGTTTAGTGCCACAAGGCTTGCCTCAGCCTCTGGGGCTATAAGCCTTGATATTTCATTAAGCTTATCTCCTATTCCAACTCTTACAACATGCGTATTTTTCGGCATGACATACCTGACAACGTCAGGATCTGTAGAGATCCTTATCGCTATGTGCCTTATCCCAAGCGAGTCTGTAAGCTCCTCTATCTTCTCCTTTTTAGCTCCGGGAGAGGCTGTAAGCCCAACTATTAGCATGTCCCTGAGCATGCACTCGTTCGCTATGTAAGTATATGCATATTTTCCCACAGCCCTATGGCATTCATCGAAGACAGCAACCTTGAATCCGTCAAGGGAGAGCTGTCCTGCTTTGATGTCGTTAGCTATGGTCTGAGGGGTCGCTATTATCAGGCTGGCATCTGATTCGAGCTCTTTCCTTTTGGCTTTTCCGGTAGAACCGAGAAGAAGAAGTATCCTACCAGGATCTATATTAAGCATGCCTACCAGATTGGAGTAATGCTGTTCGGCAAGAGGTTTTGTTGGTGCAAGAAGAAGGGCCTTTCCTCCTCCTGATATCGCATTGGCTATAACGGCAGTTCCTATGAATGTCTTTCCAAGACCTGTAGGTATCACTACAAGCGTATTTCCATTTTCATTTATTGCTTTAATTATATTAAGCTGGTATTCCCTGAAGTCCAGCCCTTCCATGTTGAGTATTCCTACGCCGCTGCCTATCCCAAGCCATCTCTGATCAAAAGACATATCCATCATATTATTATTTCCAAGTTGTAATTTATAAACAATCTGAAAAATATTCCCAAAATCCTCTGGCTGGTTTTAAATAATTTGACATTCCCTAATAATCCAGGTGTAAAACATGGGAAAAAAATACGAGGTTCCTAATCTGCCATACGCATACAATGCATTGGAACCATATATATCCGAACAGATAATGAAACTGCATCATGACAAGCATCATGTAGCATACGTGAACGGCGCAAACGCCGCTCTCGAGAAACTGGAAAAAGCGAGGAACGGAGAAATTCAGATAGATATAAAAGCGGTCTTGAGGGACTACAGCTTCAATTTCGGCGGGCATAAGCTGCATGGCCTCTTCTGGCCTAACATGGCTCCTCCTGGAAAGGGCGGCGGTAAAGTTGGCGGCAAGATAGCCGATAAAATAAACACTGATTTCGGCAGCTTCGACAAATTCAAGCTGCAATTTACAGAAGCTGCAAAGACCGTAGAAGGCAGCGGCTGGGCTCTTCTTCTATATGACCAGGAAACAGACCAGCTTGTTCTTACCCAGATAGAAAAGCAGAACTTCATGCATCTTGCAGGTCTTCCTATCTTGTTAGGCCTTGATGTCTGGGAACATGCATACTATCTGCAATACTGGAATGACAGGGCAAAGTATGTGGACGCATGGTGGAATGTTGTAAACTGGGACGATGTAGACAAGCGTTTCGGCAAGGAGACTGTATAAGTTCTTCGTTTCAGAAATCTGCGAAAAGAATAAGGGATGTTATGGGATGGTATCATCCCAAACATAACCTATTCCTGGCATCCATTTCAGTGATTCATTCTGCTGTTCTCATTTTATTTCTAACCTGTACAATCAGCCTGGGTTAGCGTAGTTACTCTCCCAGTTAGTTATATATATAACATTAGTTGCCGTTCCTGTGTTATCATTGCCTGAATAATCATTTGGATTATCATTCAGAGGCCACCATCCCTGTAGCCAGCGCAGTGCTATAGGTGCACCTCCTATCCCTTCATGATAAAGAGCTAATGTATCGTTCAATGAGAATGAAGTGTTGTATACCTCTATGTTTGATATGTATCCCTGCCATCCATTCTGTGGATTGGAAGGATCACTTCCTATATAAAGATACCCATAATTATTCATTGCGAAAGAAGGAGTTACTGTATCTGAGGCAGTACAGACTCCACTGCTGCATACCCATCCGCTAAGATCCATTCCGTTATATGTGGCCACAACAAAAATCCAATTATTTACGAAAGAGAGGCTTCCTGGAGCTGTACATGCATATGTGTTTCCAATTCCTACAGCTACTTCTCCATTCCCACAGGCTCCTCCATTGCTGAAATAAATGTAACCCTGGTTTATTGCAGTATTGCCAGCAACAAAACCTGTCTCTGTCCCGCTTCCCTGAAGATTGTAAAACCATCCGGAGATTGTTATAGTGTTATACGGGCTTACCATCTGGCTTATGTTTTGGATGTATACGTAACCATTGCCTTTCACGAGCATGGTATATTCCGGAATGTTGTCACATGTTCCTACTGTATTTACAAAAGAGGTACTTCCGGGCCCATTAGGCCTGCTTACGGAGCATGCTCCTGGGCTTGCCTTAGGTGCAAGACTAAACGAATTGAATATTCCGAGGCTGAAGAGAGCTCCGAGCACAACTGCTATGATGAGTATGGCCCATCCGTATGTCATCAGGTACTCTACTGCCGATTGAAGTTTGATTTCCATGTTTTCATCTGTATTACTACAACTAAGCACCATATAATTTAAAATATCTTTATCAAAGCAGGATTAAGACGAAGGAAATTTTTCTCGGTTCTATTTCAAAAAAATTCGCAATTGTCTATTACTTTTCAATTCTAAATTTCTTCCTTCCGAATACAAAACTATTATAACAAAAGGCAATTTGTATGATGCCAAAAAGGACATTTTTTAATTTTTAAAGAAGTCTTAGTATTAAATCTTTATTTAAAGCATGGCATAGCGACTTCAAAATGCTTTACGTCCACTAATATGTGGCAATACAGAAGTTTTATAAACTTAATCATAATTAGTTAATCGGCGATCAAATGGTAGAATTCGGAACCGATTTGTTAGGTAAAGGCAGCAGCAGCGTGGATAACAGCATAAGTTTCACACCGCAGATAAAGATAGTCACTCTCGGACTAGGCGGAGGAGGAAACAATACTGTAAACAGGCTGATAAGGGTGGGTGTAAAAGGCACAGAGCTTGTGGCGGTAAACACCGATGCACAGCATTTCAAAATACTTGATGACAGAATCAAAAAGATACTGATCGGAAAAAGTATGACAAGAGGAATGGGTGCAGGAGGCGACCCAGAAGTAGGCGCAAAAGCCGCAGAGATAGACAGGCAGCAGCTCGAGGAAGTAGTTTCAGGAGCACAATTGGTATTCCTATGTGCAGGAATGGGAGGCGGAACAGGAACAGGCGCAATCTCTGTCATGGCTCAAATTGCAAAAGAGCAGGGAGCAATAGTCGTTTCAATGGTAACATATCCTTTCGATCTCGAAAGAGTCAGAAAGGTTAAGGCAGAGGAAGGAATACAGCGCTTGAGAAAATACTCAGACAGCGTCATAATACTGGACAACAACAAGCTGGTAAAATTATTCCCTAATCTACCAATGAATGATGCGTTCGCAGTTGCAGATGACATACTTGCAAAGGCAATAGGCGGACTTGTCTGGACAATAACACAGCCAAGCCTGATAAACATCGACTTCGCAGACGTAAGGTCGATAATGGGCAGCGGAGATGTAGGATTTATCTCTGTAGGAACTGGCAAAGGAAATGACAAGGTTCAGGCAGCATCAGAATCCGTAGTAAAGAACAAACTGCTTGATGTAGACTTTGAGAATGCGAAGGGAGCGCTCATACATATTTCAGGAGCTGCAGACCTCACTCTCGGAGACGCAATAAAGGCAGGCGAGATAATAACTGAGAAGATGGATCCAAAGGCAAACGTAAAGTGGGGCGCAAGAGTCATACCCGGATACGAAGGCCAGTTAGAGATAGTTGCAATAGTAACCGGAGTAAGCGGCTCAAGCATACTCGGCAAATATGCCGACAGGGATAAATCGACACAGTCGTTCGGCCTAGAGATGATCTAAAATGACAGAAATAGACTATGATCTCTACACTCCAAAAGTAGCAGTAGTCGGTGCAGGAGGGCAGGGCAGTAACCTGGTGAATAGGTTATTTACGAATGGAATAAAGAGTGCAACTACGATCGCCATGAATACCGACGTAGGACACCTTAACATGATAAAGGCGCACAAGAAGATTCTGTTGGGAAAAGACATAACGCAGGGTCTAGGCGCAGGAGGTTTCCCGGAGGTAGCAGCAAAGGCAGCCGAAGTCAGCAAGGCCGAGATAGAAGACGCTCTAAATGGCTTTGACTTGGTCTTCATATGTGCAGGAATGGGAGGCGGAACAGGAACAGGTTCTGCCCCAATAATAGCAAAGACAGCACGTGAGATGGGAGCTACTGTTATCGCCACAGTAACCTTTCCGTTTGCATTGGAGAGAAGCAGGAAGCAGAAGGCCGAATGGGGCATAGAACAGCTCAGCAAGCAGGCTGACTGCACAATAGTGATAGAGAATGATAAGCTTCTATCCTATGTTCCAAACCTTCCTATAGAGAAGGCTTTTGAGCTTGTAGACAATGTAACTGGAAATGCAGTTAAGGGAATAGCTGATACCATAACTCTTCCAAGCCTGATAAACCTCGACTTCGCAGACTTGAGGAATGTTGTTAGGAATACAGGAACTGCTGTAATAAGCATAGGCACCGGAACAGGGCCTGGACGCATAGAGCAGGCGATAAAATCCACAAGATCGCATCCACTGCTCTCTGTAGACTACGAAGGCGCGAAAGGCGCCCTTCTGCATGTCGCAGGAGGTTCAAACCTCACCATAAGCGATGCAACTCGCCTTGGAGAAGGTGTAACCTCAGATCTAGCTACGGACGCAAACGTGATTTTCGGTGCCAGAATGCTTCCAGAGCTTGGGGACACAGTCAGAGTCATGTCTATAGTAACGGGAGTCAAGGCAAAGTTTGACTCGAGAAAGGAGCGTGACTCTGAAACGTCTTCCTCCCTAAGGATGGAAAACATTTCTGCCATATACTGACGCCACTATTTCTTAAGGCAGGCTTAAATGCCTGCATTTTTCTTTTTTCCGGTTATAAAAAGATTATAATGTTCCAATAACGTTTCAATATTGAAAATAAACAGCTACTTTCAATTTCCCTCTTTACTTACTTATTATGCTGCCCTGCTGTCCGCCGGCAATCAATGCGATTATTATAATTGCAAGAAGCTTCAATTCTGGTGTTATTTGTGTATCTATCCTCAACGCTTCCTTAAGCTTATTTATCTGCTTTGTACACTCAGTATGCATCTCTTTGAAATTTTCCAGAGACCTGCCATTATCTTCTTCTCTTTTTATTTCGACAAGCCTATTTTTATCTTCAAGCATAAGCCTGCGTATAATAAAAGGATTATTTCCTGCTATTGCTTCTGAAGTCTTTGCCGATTCACATCTCTCCATGCTATGCTCAGGTTCAGCTGCTATTGCAGGCTTCAACAGAACCAATGTTGATAAAGCAGAAGCGGCAACCCTATTTCTAATAAAATTATTCATGCAAAATCCTCCTGATCTCTGGGTTTTTAAACTATATAATATAATTAAAATAAAAGAGAATAAAAAAATACTAACTAATCTATTTTTCTAACTTCATATCCGTGAAAATATTCACTGGCCAATCAGAGCTTACCTATGTCATTTACTATGTCTATGTCCAATGCTCTCTTTCCAAGCTTCCAGTTAGCAGGTATAGCGCATACGTGGCCTTCTTCTGTCTTGGTATCCCTTACATACTTAAGCGCCATGAAAGAGGTATACACGTGGTCAACATCCTTTCCAAGGGCATCATTATGTATTGATACATACTGTATATTTCCATCAGGGTCCACTATTATTGTTCCACGTCTCGATGCCCCAGATTCCTCATTAAGAAAGCCGTAATCAACGGATATCTTCTTGTTAAAGTCTTCTATCAGAGGTATCTTGCTTTCCTTCACTCTAGGCGAAGAATCACTCCATGCTTTATGTGAATAAATGCTGTCTGTGCTTATTGCAACTATCTCGGCACCATTTTTTCTGAATTCTTCATAACTTGACATGAAAGCCTCTATGTCAGTTGCGCAGACAAATGTAAAATCACCAGGATAAAATGTTAATATCACCCACTTTCCCGAATAATCTGAAAGATTGAACTCTTTTATTTTATTAATCTCAGGAAACCATCCCTTTGCCTTTATAGAAGGTGCCTTCTCTCCAATATTCCATAATGCTTTCATTTAATCACATTTATAATACAACTTCAAATTATAAATACCATGCGTAATGTAATTAATCTAGAGAAGGTACCATAATGCTGTATTTTGCAATAACCTCAAACAGTTTCAGGAAGAGCAGTATAGACGAGCTAAACAAGATCTCGCAATTTAAGATACTTGATGAGTTTCTTAATTCAATGGTTATAGAATCGGAAGAAAGAGATTTTGTAGGTAAATTGATTCAAAGTAGTCCAATATTCATCTACAACATGGCGTCTCTTCAGGATGGAGTTGCTAAGATAACAGAAGAAAACTACCTTGAAATACTTTATCAAAAGCTGCATCAGGCACTTCCAAAAGAAGGAAGCCTGAAAATAGAATGTGTAGATCTTAACTGCAAGACTTCATATTCTGCAAAAGAAATAGAGATATTTATGGGAGAACGCCTTGAAGCGGAAGGCAGAGCCATAGATCTGAAATCTCCAGATTATCTGGCATATGTAATTATGATAAATGACCATTGCTACTCGGGAGTCTCAGACTTCAGAAAATTATGGAAAAAATTCATAGAGCCCGAGCGCCACTACCATACAAATGCCAAATACCCAATAAGCAGGTCTGAACTCAAGCTGATACAGGCGTTTGATGAGTTTGAAGTAAGGCAAGGAACGATTGCAATAGATCTGGGTGCAGCTCCCGGTGGCTGGTCTAACTGCCTGCTGCGCCATAAATACAAGGTAATCGCTATCGACAATGGTCTTCTAGAATATGAAAAATTCAAAAACAACGGTACAAGGGTAAAAATACCCGAATCACTCCCTATAAAACATTATGACATAGAAACGAATGATATTATCCATATAAAATCAAATGCCAGAGATGTCTCATATCTCGGAGATGCAGTAAAGGTCGATCTTATCCTTGACGATATGAACATGGAACCCGAAGCTTCAGTTTCAATTCTTCTTAATCTCTTAGGGAACCTCAATCCGGGCGCAGGGCTTATCCTAACTGTAAAATGCATAAACCGAAAAGCAGAACTCCATATCCGCAAAACTGAAAAGGCACTTTCTGGAAAATTCAAGATTATAAGCATAAGATGCCTTCCTGCGAACAGGCAGGAGCTTACCCTTTATGCCAGTTATTTGGGCGGTGGAAAACCAGCCTTCAGTCAAAAATGAATACCCTGCAAATACAGATCCTCGTTTTTCTCTACTCTGATATATAACCAGACTTCAGGGTTCTGGATACTATGCTCTTCAGTTTTGTCTCTTTCTTCAACAATTTCATCCTACCTATATCGGTGTATGTCTTAGGGTTTTTCGAGTTTATGGAGCACACATCCTTATAAGGAAGTATAGATAGCTCGTATGTGCCTATCTGCTTTGCCATCTTTATTATCTCCTGCTTGTCGAAGCCTATCAGCGGCCTAAGAACAGGCATCTCCACTCCGTTCTGCTCTGCTGCAAGATTTGAAGGGGTCTGTGATGCAACCTGGCCAAGACTCTCTCCTGTGAATATCATCACCGCACCCTCCTTCTCAGCTATTTTCTCCGCAATCATAAGCATAAATGCCTTTAAAAGTATAAGTTCGTATCTTCCGGCCTTTATTGCTCCAAGCTGAAAGATATGGGAAGGCAGATAATAGGTCTTCGATCCGGGAGAATATCTATCAAGTATCTTGGTTATTTCAGGTATCTTTGATTTTAGTGCTTCATCTGTACTGGAATAGCCATGTATATGTACATATATCGGTTCTACTCCTCTCTTCATTGCATACCATGCAGCAACAGGCGAATCTATACCTCCAGAAAGGAGAACTACTCCCTTTCCACTGCTTCCGACAGGAAGACCTCCCGGTGCGCTTGTCTTCTCACAAGAGCAGAAAGCAGCATCTTTAGTCACATTAATTCTTAGCTCCACATCAAAGCCCTTATTAGACAGGCTCAGCCCCATCTTTTTCGCAGCAGTAGCAAGCTTATCCATTATCTCTATGGAATCAAAAGGAAGCTCCTTGTATGTCCTATGCGAAGATATCTTGACTATCTTGCCATCAAGTCCTTCAAGCATCTCCTCCCCAAGGCTGCAAATTGCTTTTATTTCCGGTTTAGTAATGTATGCTATCTCGAAATTGCTTATTCCGAAAACATACCCAAGTTTTTTCTTGATGCTCTCCAGATCAGCATCCCTGCCTAATCTTATTAAGAACCTGTCGTATAGCCTATCTATCCTTATGTCTTCCCCGTAAAGTATCTCTCTCATATTTGAGGCAAGCTTCTTTATGTAAACATTCCTGTTCTGCCCACGCAGCCAAAGCTCACCAAAATGTACTATAATTATCTTTTCATGTTCATTAAGTTTCAAGGTACCAATTCGTCAAGCAGATGTTAATTTCTTTTAATGCTTATATATTAGTGCCGTAATACAAAATAGATATCATCCGAATATTCCCATATCGGAAATCCTCAAAGTCCAAGTTTGTAAAGTTCCTTATCAAGTTTCCTTCTATTCTCGAACCTTATGGCTTTTATTCCAAGTTTTTTTGCTCCATCCACATTCTCCTGAAGGTCATCTATGAATACTGCATTCTCATACGCTATTCCCATGCGCTTAATGGCAAAATCATAGATCTTTCTTTCAGGTTTTCTGGATCCTATATAACATGAGGCAAACTTATAATCAAAAAAATCAAGATTTATCATCTTCCTAGTGTATATATATCTTGATTTGTCCACATTGCTGATAAATGCAGTAATGTACTCCTTATGGAGCATTCCAACCAGTTCCTGTACATCAAAATTAATCTTAGCATTCTCGACAAAAAAATCACACCACCCTAACCCAATTCCTTTTATATTCAGCTTTTCAGCCATTTTCTTTTCAAAAGTACCGAGTTTCATCCTGCCTTTCTCCATGAGATCCAGTTCCATCCCATCAAAAGTCTTTTCCACAGTTCTGAATTTCAGTCCTGTTTTTTTAGCCAGTTGTGCATAATAATCCTGATTAGTAAAGTCTACCACAACTGCGCCAAGATCAAAGATGACTGCCTTTATCAATTACTCACATAGCTCTTATGATACTAATATATAAAAATGGTTATCTCTAATTCTACCAGAGTCTGCTGTAAAAGGGGTTGTTGCGTAACTTGGCAGCGCGGCTGGCTCCAGATATTTAATAGGTTTTTGAGCTTTAATACGCGATGATGAAAATCTGGAAATCCGAAAAATGAAGTAACCAGCAAGTTGGGGTTCAAATCCCCACAACCCCAGACAGCATCCATTATAAAAGGTAAAAGTCGGCTTGTTAACTCATATAAGCTATAAATCTGGCAAAGTGAACTGCAAATCACATATTACTAGGTAGAAGCAGATATCATTTAAGAAGCGAACATAAAACGAAAGAAGTAAATCCGGTGAACCGGCAATCAAATCCTAAAAGTCCCAGATGCAGATATCAACATACTATGAATGCGTAAGGTTCTTATTATTCAAAGTATAGATGTTATTGTGCCAATATGGCTCTGATATCTTTATGAACAGCGAAATAATCTACTTGTTTATGTATGACTCAGGAGTCAGGTTTACCGAAGACCAGCTTTCAGGCCTTCTTAAAAATCCTGAAGACTTCTCAAAATACGAATTCTCAAAACCAGAGCCTGAAGAGATAGCAACATTCAACATTCCTTCCATATTCAACCTCAAAGAAGAAACGGAAAAAATAGGCAACACCGAATACCATTTCAAAGTGCAGGTAGCTATATATCCATTCGGAGGATTCTCAATAAGGGTAAGATATCCCATAGCAAATTGGAATAATGATACTATCTCAAAGATGACTTTCAATAAAGAGATAAACGACATCATCAACGCAGTAGTATCCAAGACAAAGAAAAAAGTGTCGTCTGCTCTATCAAAAAAGAAGGAAATAAACATAAATCAGATCTCCGAAACCTATAAATTCTACTATTTAGAAGGTGACAAATCGAACATTCTTTTAAAATCAAAGAAGCTTATATCCGGTTTGCTTATAGACGAGGTACATGCGGATACCTTAGAGTCAGAATATATAGACTACATACTCGGCAAAAACATCTCTTACAATTCAAGCAATGTCCTTTTCGTCGGATGGGAAGGCGCGGTGATGATAGACAAAGAAAATTCCTACGAGCATGAGCTTCTAATAGCCGAGATATCCAATCTGCAACTGCTAGAAATGCGAATATATCACCAGATGCTCACTGTCAAGCTAGAATCATCCAGTTCTGTCCTTAACTCATTGGATTCCGGAATCATGCGCATGAAAAACTCCGAAATGGCAAAAATGAACAGATCCCTGGGCAGCGTCTATGACAATACACGCACCGTAATAAATAATGTAAATGACACTGTCTTCGGCCTAGGCGAATGGTATCTTTCAAGAGTGTATTCGCTATTTTCCAATGTATTCAAGCTTGATGTGCTCAAGAGCTCTATAGAAAAAGATCTGGAAGCGATAGACAACGAACGAAAATATATCTCAGACATCGAGGCATTCTGGCATGAAGCATTCCTAGAACGCATAGTCATAGTGCTCATAATCGTCGAAATAATACTTGAAATATTCTACCTGATAAAATAAAGAGGCATACAGCACTTTAATTAATTTTTTCCAGCAGCAGAAGGCCAAACCTAACTGAAACTAAGGCAATATATTTTTTGCCGGTAATATCAATTAGGTAATAAAATGAAGATAAAATCCGAAAATGTAACCTATAAGACTGCAGAAGATTCTATATCAGCACATCTTGCATATCCTGAAGACAATGGAAAATACCCGGGCATAGTACTAATACATGAGATTTTCGGGCTTGATGACCATACTAAAAAGGTTGCAGACAGGCTTGCAGCGGAAGGATATGTTGTCCTTGCCCCACATCTCTTTTCAAGCAGAAGACTCTCAAGTGTGCTTACTCCATCCAACATCTCATCCACAATGAAATTTATGATGTCAATACCTGTAGACAAACAGCGAGATCCCAAATATAGGGAAGAGATGCTCTCAAAGCTAGAACCTTCAGAAAAGGAAGCCGTTAACAATACAAACCAGATCCTATTCGTAAACAGGCCTGTAGACCTACTCACAGAATATCTCTCAAGCGGTGCCGACTATTTAAACTCTCTGGAAAATGTAAATGGAAAGATTGGCAGCGCAGGCTTCTGTTTCGGAGGAGGCATGTCAATAAATCTAGGATGTACGGGAAAGACAGATGCATGTGTCATATTCTACGGGGAAAATCCCAGCCCTATAGACAAGATAAAAAACGTAAAAGGAGCCATAATGGGCCTATATGGCGGAGAAGACCATCGCATAAACTCAGGGCTGGGTGATCTTGTAAAAGCCATGGTTGAGTATAAAAAGCCATTTACGCTAAAGGTATTTCCAGGGGCACACCACGCATTCTTCAATGACACAAGGCCTCAGACATATAACAAAAAGGCTGCAGATGAGGCATGGGTTATGCTTCTGGATTTTTTCAGGGCAAATCTATGACATAATAAACGCTTTAATATGCCATAGGAAGAAAAAATCCGCAGCGCTTTTCCCATCGAATATTGAAGCCAGCATATAGTGCGATTTCCTCGCAAGTTAAGCAATTTCCAAGAAAGAGTAATGCTAAACCTTCCAGGATATCTTTCCTGCAGCTAAGAAGGAATATCAAATTTATACTCTTAAAAAGATAAAAACCTTTCTTCCATATTGTTACTTCAAGACAACTTCAAAATATTTTTATATTGAACTGATCCTATACAATTCCGGATTCCATGAATGCTTCCGGCACTACACCTCAAACAGATGCTGATATTGTATATTATGTAATTGGCAGGCACAGTGAAGCCTCTCCAAGCCCTCAACGCTTCCCTTTCATATATTCTGTGCTAATCATGGGTAAGAAGGAAGCGGATACCTGCTCTCTTATTGAAGAAACAGTAAGGGAACTGCAGGACAGGGAACGAAGCGTATCACTATCAAATGCGGCGAGAGGCGTGGTATACTCAGGCTCCTGTCATAAAACCGGCTTTCCTCTGCTTAACCGGCTTTATGACAGGCTTAACGAGCTCTATAAACGCAATCCTGACGAAATGCTATACATACGCGCTGCAAAACCGCATAAAGTAGGAGATGTGATATCGATGACAGATGCAATAGAAGTAATAGGTTTAAGGCCGCACGTGAAGCAGAAGCATGTATGAATATGCTATTTAACAACCTGTTAAACTCTTTTCCAAAATAAAACTAAGCAGACTTGCCTTCTGGATAACAACAATAGCGCTTAAATACTTTTTTGTACAGAATATACTTACAATTCGGATGCTTCTGCATTCTTTTGAAATCAGTAAAGTGTGATTTTATATCGGATATTAACAATGATATACGTTTAGCCGTGGACACAGGCAAGGTTGTGATAGGCAACAAATCAGTTATACGTGCCATAAACGATTCAAGCGTACAGGCTGTCATCATATCTTCCAGAGGAAAGAAGGAGATAATAGAAGATATAATACATATGTGCTCAGTAGCACAGATAAAACTGCTTAAGTTTTCAGGAAATTCACTTGAGCTCGGCACAGTATGCGGAAAACCATTTTCAGTAAACGCCCTCGCAGTGCTCTCTCCAGGAAATTCCAACATATTAAAAGAGAATTACTAGATGATTTATTGCCTAACGGAGAATTTGCTGCAAAGGAATTGATAAGGAAGAGAAAGAAGCAGAGGCTTTTAAATAAAGCCTGGAAGCGTAAGTATTTCGGCCTTAAAAAGAAGTTTGATCCTGTAGGTCCAGTTCCAATGGCAAAGGCCCTAGTCCTCCAAAAGTTCGTACTTCAGCAGAAGCAGCCACACTCGGGTCTAATAAAATGTGTAAGAGTACAACTCATAAAGAACGGCAAGATAGTAGGCGCATATGTGCCTTACGACGGTTCAATAAATGTAATAGAAGAGCACGACGAGGTAACAATCCAGGGCATGGGAGGCTCACAAAGAGGCCAGATGGGAAGCATTCCAGGGCTTAGATACAGGGTAGTAATGGTAAACGGAGCAGATCTCTTCGAAGTCGTGAAAGGCAGGAAGGAGAAACCTAAGAGGTAGTGATTTATGCCAGAAGATACAAATAAACCAATCGTTGAAGCTCAAGCAGATGAGAGTATAAAGAATGCAAATGCTTCAAAGCCTCAGAGAAGAAAGGAAAAATCTACAAAATCCGAATCTGAAACAGTACCTCAACATGCATCCAATGAAGCAGTCCACAAGTCCGCAGCAAAGGATACTCAGGAAACAAAATCAGAAGAGCCAAACTTAGAAGAGAAGAAGGAGCCTGTATACAAAACCCCACCAAAGATCCATACTGCGGCAGATCTTGAACTGGACAGCGAAAATGTAATGCTTTTCGGCAAGTATCCTATAAAGGATGTAGTGATAACCGATCCAAGCATGTTAGGATATGTAAAGTTCAACATGCAGGCATACCCAAACATATTCGGAAGAAGGCGCAGGAAGTCATATTATGATTCACATATAAGCATAATAGAGAGGCTTATAAACAAGTTAATGCGTGGAGGAACAGGCAAGAAGGTAGGTGGAAAGGTTATAAGGACCAACGGCCGCCTTCAGGGAAAGAAGCTCAAGGTACTTCACATTGTGGAGAATTCATTCTCTATAATACACAAGAAGACCGGAAAGAATCCTGTACAGGTTTTTATTGACGCACTCCAAAATTCTGCACCCATAGAAGATACTACTAGGGTAAGATATGGCGGGATATCCTACAATGTGGCTGTAGGCATAAGCGCAAACAGAAGAGTGGATGTGGCATTGAAGAATATTGCGCTTGCTGCACTTATAGGTGCATTCAAGAAGAAAAAAAGCCTCTCCGAAGCACTTGCTGACGAGTTGTCAACAGCATCACAGAACCTTCCTGAAAGCTATGCGATAAAGAAGAGAGTCGAATCCGAAAGGATAGCAAGGAGGGCAAGGTGAGTTTTTGGTAAGGAAGGAATTTGTAGCTGACGAAGTAGCAAGAATTATGAAGGACATAAATAAAGTCAGGAACGTTGCCATAATAGCTCACGTACACCACGGAAAGACTACACTTACCGATTCCCTTCTGGCTAAAGCCGGAATAATCTCAAAATCAGTAGCCGGAGATGCCTTATATACCAACTACGAGCAGATAGAAAAAGACAGGAGAATGACAATCAAATCTGCAGACATATCACTGGCATTCCCGTATAACGGTGTAGATCACATCATAAATCTCATAGACACTCCGGGCCACGTGGATTTTGGAGGCCACGTCACAAGAGCAATGAGGGCTGTAGACGGAGTCGTACTTGTTGTTGATCCTGTAGAGGGAATAATGCCGCAGACAGAGACTGTGCTGAGGCAGGCTCTTCAGGAAAGGGCAAAGCCAGTTCTTTTCGTAAATAAGACAGACAGGCTTCTTACCGAGTTAAGACTAACTCAGGAACAGACAATGGAGCGCCTTCTCAAGCTTATAAATGATATAAATACCATGATAAGACGATATGCTCCGGAGGAATTCCGTGAAAAATGGATACTGAAAGTTGGAGACGGCAGTGTCTGCTTCGGTTCAGCATATGACAAATGGGCAATCTCCTCCCAGATAATGAATAAATACAAGGTTACATTCAAGGACATATTCACCCTAAGCGAGAAAGGGGATCTTGCCAAGCTTCAAGAGGTCGCACCTATAGACGAGGCTACCCTCTCAATGATAATAGAGCACCTTCCAGATCCTTCAGTCGCACAGCCATACAGAATACCAAAATTATGGCACGGAGATGCTGAAACCGAAGATGGGAAGGCCATGATAAGTGTAGATCCCAAAGCAAAGGTAAACATGGTAATATTCGGAATAACAAACGACCCTCACAGCGGCGAAGTTGCCATAGGCAGAGTATTCTCCGGAGTGGTAAAAAAGGGAACAGAACTCTATGTTACCGGAAATCCAAATCTGCAAAAGTTGCAGCAGGTAAACATATTCATGGGCCCAGAAAGAGTAATCGTGGATGAGATATCTGCAGGAAACATCGCAGGCCTCGTCGGATTGAAAAATGTTTCAATAGGAGACACCGCAAGCGAGAACAACATAACTCCATTCGAGCTAATAAAACATTATTCACAGCCTGTAGTAACCAAGGCCATAGAAGCCAAGGACTCCAGAGACCTTATGAAACTTATAGAAGCTCTTCGAGGCCTATCAAAGGAAGACCAGACCATACGCGTAGAGCTCAACCAGGAGACAGGAGAGCATCTAGTAAGCGGAATGGGAGAGCTTCATCTTGAAGTAATAGAGACTAAATTACGAAACGAGCACAAGATAAATATAACTACAAGCGAGCCAATAGTCGTATACAAGGAAACTATAGAAAAAACCGTAAAGGACATAGAAGGCAAATCCCCAAACAAGCATTCCCGTTTCTATGTAAATGTAATGCCTCTCGAGCAGGGAGTTATAGCCCTTATAGAATCAGGGGATATAAAACCAGGCAAGCCCAAAGGCAAAGCCTATGTAGATGATTTCATAAAAGGAGGAATGTCAAGAGACGAAGCAAAAGGCATAGTTGATATTGCAGATACTAATGTCCTTATAGATGCAACAAAGGGAGTACAGTATCTTGATGAAGTTATGGAACTTCTGATAGAAGGATTTGAGGAAGCAATGAAAGACGGGCCTCTTGCAAGGGAAAAATGCACAGGAATAAAGGTGCTTATAACCGATGCCACAATACATGAGGATCCTGTTCACAGGGGTCCGGCACAGATAATACCTGCCATGCGCAGACCTATCTATGCGGGAATGTTATTTGCAGGCGTAGATCTTCTTGAGCCTAAGCAGAAGTTCACCATAAACATACCTCAGGAGTATCTTTCAGACATAATAACATTTGTAGGAGGCAAGCGTGGGCAGATAGTCGACATACAACAGGAAGCCGAACAGGCTACTGTCATAGCAAAGATGCCTGTCGCTGAAGTCATAAAAGGCTTTTCTAACGAGATAAGAAGCCTGACAGCAGGCAGGGCCATATGGTATCCTGAATATGCGGGCTACGAAAAGCTTCCTAAGGAGTTGAAAGACAAGGTTGTCAGGGAGATAAGGACAAGAAAGGGAATTCCACCGGAGCCTCCAACACCACAGCAGTTCCTGGAATAATTGCTTCAATCAGAGCAAGAATTTTGAAGTTGCCGTAATTGTAAGCAATAACCTATCTAGCAATATTTCGGCATAATAATATGCAAAGCTGCTCTTTGCAAAAGGTTTTTATGGATGAATCTGCATATCAATCTGAAATCAATGCGAATGTAGTCTAGCCTGGTAGGACATTGCCTTGCCAAGGCAGGAGCCCGGGTTCAAATCCCGGCATTCGCATCTTCTAAAAATGCAATAGTCTTCTGATAAATTGATGGATTACATGCAAACTTTGAGAACAAGCCTTCCTGACAATAAATTGCAACCTGTCAGGGTCTCTCTCGGAAACAGAACATTCAATGAATCCAGAGAACTTTTCCAGCTTCTGACTTTTGGCGAACTGCACAGAGTACTGGAACCCCAAATCATAAAACAGCTAAAAAATACAAAGAGATACAAAACATACGGGAATATATGGTTCTATGCACTTCCTATCGAGAACGCATCCCTAACGGAAAACAAGGAAGAAGGGTTGTTTATTGTAGACTACACTGCAGAGCCAAGTAAGCGATTCAAACATATATCCAACGAAAAAGATTGGTTGGCATACGATTTTACCAAGAGAGTGCGCTTTTTTAATGGCAGATCTCCTTTGCAAGTGGGAATATATGATGAAGGCAGGGATAATATCTTCAGAGAAGGAAGCGATGCTTTTATGGAAATACATGCAAGCCTTCCTTCGACTACAAAAGCTCCTATATCTATATACATGGAGAAACCAAGAATATCTCCTGAAAGGCAGGAACGTCTAGATCTTGCAGGCAGACTTGCAGAAGAAATAACTTCAATGAAACCTGTTATAACTACAAGACAGTTTTCCCTCCTCGAAAAGATAATGCGCAATCTGAAAAGATAACCTTCCCCTGTGGGATTTTATAGCTTAATGGATAATTATCCTTATGGATCCGTTATATGTATATGAAGACAAAACAATTGCAATACTCCTTCTGGCGTTTTCAGTCGTACTTCTGGCAAACGGAATTTTCGCAATAGAGCAGTTTTCGGTTCAATACGGGGTAGGCGCCGGCGCATTGCTAGAAAGCAGTGCGTACAATATAAGCGTTATACCTGTTCTTAGCACTATAACTTCACAAATACAGAGTACTTACCAAATGGTGCTTGAATCCGTCTTTATGACTGGCATAGGATTCATAATGTCGCTAATGGCATTCTCTCTTCTAACCCACAAAAACAGCAGATACGGATCATACATAAGGCGCCATGTTCCCGTTCATATGATGCTTGCAATAGTATACCTTTCAATGCTTCTAATAATGAGGGCAACCGCAGTTGTCAGGATATCAAGTTTTGACTCATATCTTACATATGCCTCAATATTCCTCTCTCTGTTCTTTGACATATATCTAGAATATGGTCTCCGCAAATATGAATCATCAAGGAAGCTATCTGGAAACATATCAATAAATCCGCTTACTCCATTTGGCAACATAGTTCAATTGAAAAATACGTTATTCGAAAAGCTTCAAGGAGAGATAGGCATTGTAGACAAACATTTCAACTCCATAGCGCTTTACAACCTATACCGCCTAATCTCTACTGACAATCCAAAGATAAAATCAATAAAAGTGCTGACATCTGAATCGATGCTGGATTCAAAATTCGGGCAGAATTATTATGACCTGAAGGAAGAGTTCAAGAACATCGGCATAAATTTCGAAGTGAAAATAATGGCAGAAGCTGATGCAACTGCACAACACGAACGCTTTATTTTTGATGACAACGGTTCATACAAAATACCTCCGTTTAATATAATAAATAAAAAAAGCGAACATATTACAAGGATAAATACAAAAGACTCAAAGTCAAGGTTTGAATACTTATACCAGAACTCAATCAAATTTGAAAACCTGAGTTCAAGATCAAAATCATAAGACTACAGAATTCCGAATACCCGATCCAAATCAATATACTAAAATAAGAACTGCAATAAAATAAGAAAATAAATATTAAAATTAAACTGTTTTACCTTAAGGGGCGCATGAAATTATTCATGCCACTAATTCTGCTATAGCAAATCTTGCCCTTACTTCGGTAATCTTGGCCTTTACTGTGTCTCCCTGTTTTGCTCCGGAAACAAAGATAACGTATCCGTCTTTCTTTGCTATTCCGTCTCCTTTCGAAGCAACAGCCTCTATTGTAAGGTCAAGCTCATCACCGACCTTTACGGGCTTAGGCAGGAAATAGTTAGGTTTCATTCCTGGTCCTTCTCTTCTGTCTTCTCTGTCTGGTCTGGAGTCTCCTCCAAATTCTCCGTTCATTCTATTTTTCCTCTGTAGGATCAGCTGTGCTTTTCAGCCATGCTTTACTACGTAATATTAATTACGTTAATCTGCTTTATAAATCTATCGCAAAACGGGAATATGCACAAAAACCTGGATTTTTTAATTCCTAAGCGTTCACGTGCATACTTTTAACAAATTACTGGCCTCCAGGCTTGGCCTCCGTTATGGATTCGGCTATTTTTTCCTGCTTCTGGAATACCTTTATGACTTCCTTCATCTTCGGATTTATGTTATACCCGAGATCATAGCCTCTCTCAGTCCTTATGTGTGTAGGCTGGAGTACATTCAGGTGCATAGACAGGTTCCTTAAAGTCAGAATAAGTGTCTTCCTAGTAAAGCTCTTGCCCAACATCGTATACAGCTCCCTTGTAGTTCTGGGTGACTTCACCATGAGCAATTTAAGTACAGCGTAGTTTGGCTTGCTTAGCAGCTTTCTTATAAGCCAGATATCATCTTCATCTTTTGATTTTTTTGAAATGGTGTTAACCATAGCGACACACACAAGAGATATTCTCTGTTAAGTTTTATAAAGGTATATTTTATTTACTCTGATTCTAGAACTGCTCCTAAACTGCCTATTTCTAGAAAGATATATAAATCTTAATATATACTAATATACCTAAACATATACTTAAGTAAAAAGATTATACTATGATAAATAATATTGTTGCATTTATCCGCAAGAAACCCGAACAGAAGGAAGAAGCAAAATCTCCTTTAAACTTCGTGATTGAGAATTTTTCATACGTAGTTCCAAAAGACAGCACCAGCCAAACTCCATCCGGAAGGTTTATCATGCACAAAAATTCATATTTTTATATTATAGGTAATTATGGTTTCAGTTCAAAGGACCTTGACCTGATGGCTATTGCCAAGGCGCAAGTCATAAATCTGCTCTCTTCAAATCTTTCAATGCATGAAGAGCCTTCCATTGAAGATTCCAGGAAGATTGCATTTGCAAAACTATCGGAGTTTACAAACACTGCCAATGCTGATTACCTCTCATATTTTGTGGCACATGACACTGCAGGCTCCGGACCTTTCAGCATACTGATGGAAGATAAATTAGGCATAGAGGAAATAGAGGTCAATGCTCCCTGTTCTCCTATAACTATATATTCTTCTGAATATGGAAGATGCCAAACAAACATCCGATTCACCGGGGAGCCCGCATTCAGGCATTCGGTAAATAAGCTTATCCTAAAATCTGAAAAGGAACTAAATGAAGATTTTCCCATAATAGATGCACAGATATCGGAATCCAGGGTACATGCGCAGATGCATCCTTATGCTTCATCAGGAGGGGTCGCATCAATCCGGATAGGCAAAGGCAAACGCATAAGCTTCAATTCCATGTTAAGCATGGGAACAATGGATATAGAAACAATAGCATATCTCTGGATTGCTATAGACGCGGGTATGAATATAATAATTTCAGGGTCTCCAGCAAGCGGCAAGACAACAATGCTAGGATCGTTATCAAGGCTGATTCCGCAAACCTATAAGTCTGTAATAATAGAAGAGGAGATAGATGAACTCGATATAAATTACGGCATCCAAAACACGGTATCACTGCGTGGTAAAAATGATGGAATCTCAAATACGAGGTCCCAGATGATAAATGCCCTCCGCATGCGGCCAGACTGGATGATAGTCGGAGAAATACGTGGAGAGGAAACCAAGGATCTCTTCGCCGGTGCAAACATAGGCATTCCCTTTTTAACCACCATGCACAGTAACTCAGACGGTTTTTCTGCAATAAAAAAACTAATGGTAAGGCCTATGTCAGTCGAACCCGGCTCCATATCAATGCTTGACGCCTGTATCTATATGCGCCAGAATGGGATAAATTCCAGAATAATATCCTCAATAATGGAATACATGTGGCTTAGCAAGGCAGAGATAAAAGATGGCACGCCTCTAGGAAACGGAGATTCTGTTGAAGGCAGAGTCATATGCTCCGAAGGAAGAACATCAAGAAATACTATTGCAGCCTCCAAGGCTCTGTTACTCTTTTCATCAAAGAACAAAATCCCAATTAGTGCGGCAAAATCCGAAATTGCAAAACGAATAGCATTTCTGAAAGAAAGATACTCAAAACCAGAGCAGAATGACATCATAGCTTCAATATCTGAATACAGATACGGTGTAGTGCATGAATGACCGAAGAACAGATTTGATACTATTTTTTTCATTCGCATTCTTACCCTCATTAATAATTCTGCACTTCTACGGAAACACAAAAATATTCACTGTTGCCTTTTTAGCTTCTATTTCAATATTTTCATCATTGTTGTTTTATGCCATAATCAAGTCTTCGGATGAGAAAATATCTCTTTCAGCATTGAGAAAAAAGTTTGTCGCAGCAATGCATGTACTCCTAGAATACCATTCTTGTAATATGCCCTTATATTCTTCCCTCTTAAAAATCATCAACTCATCTGACGACAGAGAACTGAAAGAAATTCTATTGCCATTAAGCAAAAAAGAATATCTTGAAGGTTCAGAAAAACCGTTTAATGAAAATTCTTCCAAATTGTCTAAAATGTTCGATGGCTCAGGTCTTCCTCTATCGCTAAAGCCTTCAGCGTTACAGGTTTTCACTGAAAAAATAAATTCAGAAGAAGAAGAGAAAGTATCGTCCATAGAACAATATTCACAGAGATATGCCACTATAAACATGTTCCTATCGTCTGTGCTTCCCTCCTTTATTATATTCGGTTTTGTGGGAAGTTCAATAATCTCCCAAAGCAATCCTTCACTCCTGATATTCTCAGTTATAATGCTTTTCGCCCTGCCTGCCCTCTATGCAATTGGAAACTCCAGACTTAACGGTAGATTAAATGGATAAAACAAAAATATTGTTTATACTTACAGATGCACTGGCCATCTTTGCTGCGATAAAATATACTATCTATCTGCTGTTGTTGCCGCCTTTAATTTACATAATGTATCTACACAGGGAAAGACGATCATATACTTTCAAAAAGAGAGAAGTTCTCCTAATCTCAAGAAAAATCCTGACAATGTTGGAAACCGGAGGAAACATATCCACGTATCTGAAATATGTCGGTGAAGAAGAAAAAAATCCAGGGATGATATCTGTTATAAATCTCCTTAAGCGAAAAATGCTGGGAGAATTAAACCTGCATTCAAAAAATCTTGCAAAAGGCCATATCGGCGAGATACAAGAGATGCTTACAATCCATATCGAGAACGGAAAAAACGTATCTAAGAGACTTTCCCTCTTTTCAAGAAGGCTAGAATCCGAAATACGCAACGAAGAGAAATTCTATTCGAAGGTAAATGGCCTTAAGGGAATCACCTATATGGGCCTCATCTTCTTCCTCCCTTTATTTGCAGGGATAAGTTCAAGCATACTTGGCACATCTATGGGATTCATAGCGAAAAATTACACTGAAATTCAGAATGGATTTTTACTGACTGTTCTTGCATACATCGGGATAATTCTGTACATCACCGAGACTTTCTCAAAACACGATAAAGGCATATTGGAGAGGCTCGGCTCTGTTCTGCCCTTATTTTCCATATCCGCATTCATGATGACTGCAACAGCGCATTATGCTGTCTCAATATTATAGGTAATCTTATGAAAACAAATGAATTACTGGAAAAGATACTGCCGTTGGAAGCAGTCTCGTTTCTTGCACTTGCAAGAAGCAGGAAAGGACAGGGTTCCCTGGAATACATGATGATGGTTGCAGCAGCAAGCATTGTTATAGTCATGGCTTTAGCTATGATAGTCAAGCTAAAAGGAAGCATGGGCTCAGGAGTTACAGTAAGCGGTTCAAATCTAAGTGTTTCAAGCGCGATATCATCAGAGATAAGCTCATTGTCAAAAAACATAAGCTGAGCCGATGGCAAAAGCCCAGATGTCCCTTGAGCTAATGCTCTATCTCTCACTTGCTGCCATAGCCATCCTTATAGCGGGATCGGAGTCGATGCGGATGTTTCCAAAAGCCGAAGGGATTATTTCAACATACTCTACAGAAAGGCTTGCAGAAGAGATAAGCTCCGGAATAATGGCTGGAAATACTACCCTTTACACATACATCCCAAAAGGGCTCTGCAATGCCACAATTTCAGGATACCATTTATCTACTCAATATGGTGAGTTCTCAGAAGTGGCGTTGTTGGTACTTTCGGGGAGCCCTTTCTGTCCCGGAGGCAGTTACACGCGCCTATACCTTCAATATAAAACAAACGGCACTGTGGTGATATCAAAATGAAAATGCAGTCTCTTTTTGAGGTAATCATCAGCATGTTCATTTCAATGCTCATAGTTTTTGCTATACTGCATTATGTTTTAGGAGGTTTTACTTATCCCAAAAGTATGGATAATACAACGCATTCCGCCAACTCCAGCGTAGCTGCGGTTGTAGAAGCATGTGGATGTTTAAATTCGGGTAGTTAGATGTTGATGCAATTAATCTCCATGGACCTTATGATGGCAATGCCCATAGTACTGATAATTATGTTCATAATATCTGTGGGATTCTACGGTATAAGGTTCTCATATGAGAAATCCGAATCAGCCTACTCTAACCAGATAGTATTATACTCAGACTCACAGTTGATTGTTTTATCCATATACAGGGAAAATGCAGGATATTCCCAAGCATTGGAAATCTCAACAAGGCTTGCAGAAGCATATGGTGTAAACGCATCCCTATCTCCCATGGGAAACACTCTAGGCTGCAGAGCATATGATGTGTGCAGGATTGTTTATCTGAAGGGTATCCAGTATCTACTCAGGGTTAGCCGATGAATATCCAGTCAAGCCTTGAATTTCTTCTTATACTATCTGCCATTGCAGCCCTATCACTCGGCATACTCTCACTGTATGGAAACACTCTTGCTGTAAGCCGTCAGGCATATGACGCATTCACAAATCCAAATAACATCCAAAACAACTTATCTTCAACATCCGGAGAGCATCCTAATCTTTACGCATACGTTCCATTAAATTCAACTACCCTTTCTGGAAATCCAATGTTTATGGAAACTTACGGATGCAATAATGGAAAGGCGGAATTAAGCCTGAGTTCCGCCTCAGTAGCCTTTTCAAATAACAGCCTTTCCTACAACTTTACAGGAGCAACAATAAAATATCTTTATTTCGATCCTGAAAATTCAGGACAGCATCTTCTAAACCTTGATTACAACATCACCTGCGGAAAATACAGCAACTCCGGCTCTTCCGAATACAATACCTATTCCTCCACAGCTCCTGCACAGAAAAATGAAAGTGCAATTACAGCCGCAATAACCTATGAAAATGAAAGTGTTTCATATCCCTTCAGCGCATCAAGCGTCTCATATATAAACGAATCCAATCACTGCACCGAAAAAGATGTCTGGTCTGGCCTTATATATCCCCCAAGCATACAATGCGGTTCAACAAATTCCTGGGATTACATGGTCTTTGACGGGAGTTGTGAATCCCCAGACTGGTCATACTCAAGAACCTACTGCTTTGTTCCAGGAGAATCAGGATACAGAATATTGCTTCCCAATACTGCTAACTATTCCTACGACTATAAGATACTTGTAAGAATAAATGGAGATTCAAAGACCTTGCTATTTAATCTTTCTTCTGCAAAACCCTCCTCTTTAATAATGCAGGACGGCAAAATCATAGGAAATGCAACAGTGGAAAGTGTGACCGTATCCAGCCTAACAACCTCACCATATATACAAAGCCAGCAGGGATATTCCCAAATAAGCAACTTTGCATACTCCGGATATATCGAAGCGGAAAATAACGCATATCAGGTTCTAAGATTCTACAACTCAACAGGCGTATCTTATTCCACTTCATCAGCAATCCAGGAAGCTGTTTCAGCTATGGACTTGAATGCAAGGAGCCTTCTCGACAGTGTCCATCAATATAACAACAGCAATTTATCATGCGGCATAAGCGGCTTATACTATGACTGCAAGCCGGCTTATCCATTTACGTACATAATAAACCTGACTCTCTACAACAATACCTATCCGGGCAATACCACTCTGCCTTATTATGGTTCAATAGTAAACCTGAAAGTGAGCTGATCTGATGAAAATCCAGTTTGCAAGCCTCGAATCAATAGCCTCTTTAATGGTAGTTCTTCTCGTGCTCTTATTCTCAACATACTGCATAAAAAGCTTCTCCGCATCTTCATCTAAAGCCAGAGAAATAATGGCTTCAGGCTTTGCATCATATGACTTCATGAGCCAGCTTGCACGCAACTCATCCGAAAGCGAATGCATATTTTTACACGGTCCGGAATACCCCTCATGTGGAATAAAAACCCAGGAATACCGGGATATTTACGGCCTCAGGTTATTCGAGGTAGTTCCATTTGGAAATGCGTCTTCAGGGCCTTATCAAACAAGGTGTTTCACATATAACGCAGCATCTGGTACTGGTTATATATGCATAGAGGCTGGCTGAATGTCTTTTTACGGAATACTATTGATATCCATAATTTTTGCATCTACGATACAAATGGGATTAATGTTAAGCATGTATATTCAATCAAGCAACCTGAATTCCATGTACTACAGGCTCAACTCTCTTGCATATGCCACTGCCGAGTCTGAATCATTTCCGATAAATTTTCCAGTTCGCGCAGACTATGGCCTTATAACATTTCCAGACTCCTCTATAGTGCATATAAATGACACATGGATAATCCATTACTCTGGGAGCACTTATATTTTTGCAGATAGATGATTCCCAATTCTATCCTTGTTTCAGAAGATCATTGATCTTTGAACCCTTGTCTATCTTCAGCATTATTATGCCTACCACAAGAAGATACATCCATGAGACAAGAGATCCCGCCCTGCCGAACGAGTATTCTGCAAACTGCATGTGCCCTATTAAAAGCCCCGATGTTATTCCTGGTATGACTACAACTGCGGATGTAAAAAATATGGTCAGATTCAGCACAGTATAAAGTATCGCTGGAACATACCACATCTTAAGCCCAAAAAGGTAGACTACCCCTATTATGACATATGCTACCACTTCCGTCTCTATCCAGAATGTTACTTCCGGAGTAGCGCCAGGGCTTGCAAATATATGCGATGCGGCACCGAGAAGGGCAAAGAATACCATACTTAACCTAAGCCACTGTATCCTTCTGTATCCTCCAGGCCACCTTCCAGAAATTCCTTCTGTTTTCTCCATGTTATACCTATGCAACTTCTCAATATCTATTGAAAATTAATATCTTTATACATATTACATATTTTTATACCCACATGCGCACTTTCAAAGTGCAGAATGATATTTATACTTAAATACCCCATCCAGAATCAGGTTTTAGTTTGTCTTTGAATTCTATACGCATAGGCAAGATCTGGGGGATAAATGTAAATCTCCACTGGACATTTGTCATGCTTATGCTTTTTTTCCTGCTGTTTTACAACATTATGATCTTCCTGATATTCCTGCTCCTTTTTGTATGCGTTTTCATACACGAAGCGGCACATGCCTATACTGCAAGGAAAAACAATATAAAAGTAAGAGACATTCTCCTGACTCCTTTAGGCGGAGCAACATCCCTCGACAATGATAAAATAGATAGAAAACAGGAGCTAAATATAGCCATATCAGGGCCGTTGATGAGCGTCTTCTTAGGTGGCATTTTTGGAATCCTTTCCGTCTTTGCTCCAATGGGGAATTTTGTATTTGTACTGCAAGAACTCTTCATACTAAATGTAGCTCTCGGAGTACTAAATCTGCTCCCCGCATTTCCCCTTGACGGGGGCAGAGTCTTCCGAAGCTACCTTGAAAAAAAGAGGAATATGTTAGACTCAACAATGCTTACTGGGAAGATAAGCAAGTATGTTGCAGTCATTATTGTCATAGGATCTATAGGTTACCTATGGCTCTCCAACTTTTCATTAACTGAAAAGATACTCGACTTTGTAATATTTGCCTTTGTAGGGTTTATCCTGTATGGGGGAGCCATAGCTGAGGTGCAGAATGCAATAATAACAAAAAAGACGGAAAAAATGAATATAAAGAGCGCCATAGACAAGCGATTTGTACTCATAGACAAAAAGACCACCATAAAAGACCTATATCGGATTATGGAAGGACGAGGCACATCTGTCGCCATAACTAAAAACGGAAAGGATTTCCTGCTGCTGGATCTTTTTAGGAAAAATGTTCGCTCCGATTCAGATATAACTGCCATAGGCATGCCTATACCTCAATTCAACAGCGGAACTAACATACTATCTGCAATTAGAAAAATAGAGATGGAAGGCAAACCACTCGGAGTTGTCTCGAAAAATGGCAGGGCAATAGGCATAGTTACATTGCAGCACATGAATGCAATGATATCATTAAAGTTTCTCGACAATAAAGAAAGTGCGTAAGAAAATATAACACGCTGCATTACATTATCTGTCCAAGTGCTTCATACAAGTAAAAAATCCCACTGCAAACAACACAAAGCGGATTAAGGCTATACTGATAATAAAACTAAACCTATCAAAATGAGAAACACGCCGATTTTCTGGCTGTTTGTTAATCTCTCTTTAAGAAACAGAGAAGCCAAAATTATTGTTACAAGAGGAGAAGCAGAACTTACAGGCGCAACAATGTCTGTGTAGTTATATGTCACACCAAGGTTGTATGACAAAAGACCCACTATGCTTAACAAACCAATAAGAAAGAGAAGGGGCATCCTGCTTTTCTTTACTCTCAATTTATTGCCTGTCAAGGTTCCGTACAACAGCAAAAACAGAATTATAGGTATGGTAACAAGAAATGCCGTATCAAACCATCCCAACGCCTTTGTCAAAAATGAGAGGAGAAAGAAATAAAGCCCGAAAGTAATTGCCGCAATAAAAGCATATTTCAGGCCTACGTGAATCTTGTTTGGATTAAGCTTGAAAATGTCCTTCAGATTTAACGAGACTAAGACAGTACCTATTATTATGATGCAGATATCTAAAATCTGGAAGCTGCTTATCCTCTGCCCCAGAATCAAAAACCCAAGAAGCGCAGTAACTGCTCCCCACGTGTTTCCTATTGTAGCTATAATTGAAATATTGCCAATTTCCAAACCTTTAGTAAATGAAAGTATTGCTGTAACTGAGACAAAACCTGTTGCTATCAGAAGTACAATCATAAAGGGGTTTATTCCACTATCTGTGAACAAAAACAGTGCCAGAATGATGAAAACAACAAACGATAGCAAAACAAACCACAAGGAGGTTCTGAAAGAGCCTATCTGTCTTGATATCTTCGCCATTAAAAAGTCCTGAATTCCAAAACTAATCATGGTAAAGATTCCAAAAAGAATGCCTATCAAAAAATTAGACAACGTTACACCTAACACAAAGATGATTATGCCAACTACATATGCAAATATATGCGTTCCTTTATAACACTCGAATTAAAACGAAAGCGCCTTGGCCGAGCTTTGATTTTGTTCATAGTCTGCACCAATTGGTATGTGTATATACTGGAAGCAATGCTAAAAAGTCTGTTATATAGGCTATGCCTGGATTATAAGCCATCTTTGTGCAAGCTACTTAGTCAAAGATAAAGAAAATCATATAGCATCTATGAAGAATATAAGATTATAAAAGATTAATAAATCCGTAGAAGCAGTACGAACGGATCGTATGAATAACCAAGCAGATTTCATAGAACCGGATGAAGAATTTGTTACCATTATCTCAAGTGGTACAGAAGTTATGAGACGTATGAACTCACTTCTAGACAAAACTGCAATTGTTTATGCAGGTTATGAGGTCGCATTTGTTGGTATATACAATGTATTGCAGATAGAACTCAAGACTGCGATGGATTTATTCCAGGATTACAATGAAGCAGCAACAAAGATGAGCAAACTTACCAACATAAGCTTAGAGGTGGTAGATATAGATAAGCTTATGGCTGCAGGTAATGCGGACCCCGGATGCGATACCAATAGCACGTCTGATAAAACCAGATTTGGATATGATGCTTAGAAATTCTAAGAAATCTAAGACTGTGTTAGATTCTAAGATCAAACCCATACCACTTGCAGATGTGGAAAGGTTAGGGCATTTGATAGCACAATTGGAACGAATATCCACCAATACAAAAAGTGACACTTGTAAACTTTACACTAAAAATATAGAATTGGCAATAGAAGAAGCTGAGAATGGGCACGATCTAGCACCTGCAATGATTTCAAGTAAAGTTTTCGCTCATATACTGGAGCAAGCATGGAATCGTATCTCAATAAAACCTTCGAAAGAGGAACTTAAAGAAAAAGGAAGAATCAAATTTGTAATAGATTATCTTAAAACCAGTGGAATAATAGAACCCGATAGGGAAGATCTGGAAAAAGATATAATAGTTGCAGATAAAATATCACGAGATTATGCAACTCACGAAATATCAGTATTTACCCAACACGCAGAGGCACTCAGAATTCTTGGGAGCCGGTCACTATTTTCGAGAAGATGAAAGAGGAGTTGGATAAATAATTTATGGTGTTTATTAAGCAAACTTTACTGATATTATCTTTGTATGTATTCCTTCCCTTTCGAATATATCCTCTAGAGATTTGTTTTTTGTCATTTTGAATAGTATACTGTAAAGTACATTATCCGGATTCCTTGAACTTATGTGCGCCTGACCGTATACTGCCATAATCTTATTATGGCCCTTTTCAATGAGGTCCTTGATTCTCTTTACAACTATTTCATTCCTATATTTATAAGTCTTAAACAAAGCAAAATAAAATAGGACAATCAAAGATACAAAAAAGAAACTTAAGACCAATCCGATTAGGATAGCTATCGAAATGTCACCATTGAAAAGTCTGACCAATCGATAGATGCCACTAATTACGAAGAGGAAAACTAGAGCCATCAATAGTATCTGCAATGGTATAGTATACTATTTATGATACATATTAATCATTTCTTCCAGAGACGCATCGCACTCTTTTATAATCTTCATCTCTGCGCCTCTTAGTTTATTTTTAATTTCCACTATCGAATCGACATCCTTTCTACTTTTTCTTGATGAAGAGAAGATTTTTTCTAGTTGAAAGAGTAAAAATGTGGCTATGACAAGAAATGGTTCTTTTAGCATAGTTGCGAGTTTAGTATTTTGGTAATCTATGCCTTCGATTTCTATTTCACTAACAGTTTTTATTGCCTCCTCCAGCTCAGGATTAGGTACCACTCCTCTTGCGTGATTAGTTCCTACCAGATAAACTATAACATTAGTCTGATCTTTTGTATCAATCATTATATCAGGTTTTTATTTTATTGTATAGTCTTTTAGTAGTTCTTTGGCAAAAGCTTCTTTTTGACGTGCTGGAAGTCTATTTACAACGTCAGATAAAACTATTTTATAAGATTCTTCTATCTGTTTAAGCATCTCATAGAGATTTGATGAAAATAAAGAAATTGGAAGTTTTGTTTTTGAAATTTTATCGTTAATATCGGTTAGGTGTTGTTTTTCTTGCTTCGCATATGATTGGATAGCTAAAATCCATTTTTTTCCGTTCATCAGGGCTAAGACTCTCAGCTAATGAAGTGTTTTCAAGCAAAGAAGCGGATATTTTAAGATTGATGAACTCTATGTGAGAAGTGTTCATAGCAGATAAGGATATAACAAGTTTAGCTATAATATCATTGAAGCTATATTACCATGTAATAATGCTGGTTCTCTAAACCAAGAAAACTTTTTCAAAGAACTTATTAGGTTTAGTAATAGTCTAAAGGAAGAGGAGAGAAGAGCTGTAGTAGAAGGACTAACTGAAGAAGAGCTAGCTCTTTTTGATAAATTAAAGAAACCAAAATTAACTGAGAAGGATAAACAACAACTTAAGAACATAGCAACTGAACTATTGCATAAACTTCAACCAGCTAAACTTGTCCTTGATTGAAGAAAGAAGCAGCAAACTAGAGCATTAGTCGAACTTGAAATTGAAAAACAACTAGATCGTCATTTACCAAATAGTTATACTCCTGAAGACTATCAACAAAAATGCCAAGAGGTATTTCAATATTTCTACGATAATTATTATGGAGATGGTGTACCTATATTTAATATATCCAACTCAAATTGATATTATTCTTTAATTAACTCTCTGAGACTCAGGTTTATTTCTCTACTTAAGATTTTTTTACGTTCATACAAGAAATCTTCGTATCGTTTCAGGTTCCACACATTTTTATTTGTTGGTATAAAATGTTTTTTGAGTACAGATTTCTTATATTCAGATAGGTAAGTTGGATCGGCATCGCTTATTTTTTTATTAGATTTACTAGTTAGAAAGGTCTTATTTGCTATGTCTTCCTTCATATCTTTAAATTTGGTTTTTTTTAGTATTGCATCAGCAAAGATATGATGGAACTCAGGCCTGTTTATATTAGATATAGCTTTACCAATTCTTTTATCTGAGCCAATATCTCTTGTGCCTCTTGTTCTGATTAGATAATATAAAATGAATTTAAATTGTTCTCCTTCTATGTCTCTAGGTTTTACTTTCTTTATGATGTGATTATCTTCTTCAAGACTTTTTACTAGATTAGTTATAGCCGTTGTGGAATCGTTATCACCACTTTTGGAGATTATATCAATATCATTATTGACTATACTAGTTGACTGGCCCTTGCTGAATCTTTGATTTAAATAAGATACTAATAGCCAGTAAGCTAGAAGTTTAGTTTTTGATACATCCCCATATTTAGAATATATAAAAATTATTGGCATTAATACATTTTCTGCATCTAAAAATGCATTACTATCTAGATTTAGTTCAGATTTTAAGAAATCTATAGTTTTATTTATACAATCTTTTGTCTTTATCCAATCTTTCTCGATAATGTTAGCTTTAAATTCTCTAATGTTTTTTCGTTTTAGAGCTTGTTTCTGTGATACTATGGCTAACGATCTAACCAAAAAATCTAGATTAAATTTGAAATCTTTTTTTGCTAGTTCTTCTTTATATGACTTAAATTCATTTCTTGAACTATCCCATAATAAGGATATATAACCTAAAGCAAGATCTACTGAAGGCAACGTCATTCCACCAGTATTTAATGCTATAAAAAGTTCAAGGGCATCTGCTAGATAGATTTCTGGAGTTCGAAGTACACTAATTTCATAATTATTCATACTTTTTAATTGATCTATCACATCGTGAATGTCCTCCGTGGGGTTGTTAAGCTTATTTATTATCTGTCTATGACCTAAATCTAGTATATTGCCAATGAGCATCTCATTAGATTCTGTATTCATCTTTTCTTTAAAGATAAATTTTTTCCCATTAAAGTCAAAGTACAGAAATTTGTCAGAGTTATCTATTCTGAAAGGTTGATTAGAAAATACTCTGAATAAAGTTGTCAGTCTTTGTTGACCGTCAAGGATATATTCGGGTTTATATTCTTTTTCTGCATTAGCGCTAACACTGAGTTCCCTACTTTTGAAATTTAATTTTTCTTTTGGATGAGGTACCCATAAGATGATACTACCGATAGGCCATGATTTATATATGGAATCCATAAATGATATTATCTCTTGGGGCCCTGCCCAAACATAATCCCTTTGAAATGGTGGCAATATCCACTCCTTTCGGTCTATTTTGCCACGTATTTCTGATAGTTTCATAAGAGCCAACTGGTATAAGATAGGAAGTTGACAAATTAAATAACTTTGTGTTTTATAACATTTTAAGGTTTTCTCTTCTCTTTTTATCGTCGGAAAACAGTGAGTATGAGGTCTCCTGTTTGGACGTTGGTCGTCCTTGCCAGGAGACAAATAACATGGGTATTATAGAACTAAAGAATAAAATAGTAGAGGTTTGGGCGGCTGCACGGGTCATTGTGCAGAAGTATGGCCATACAAAGAAATTTGCAAAACACGCTGTCGCCTTGGTGATAAGGCAGTGTGAGAACTTCAAGGATATAAAACTTGTCGAGTTTCTTGGTAAAGACCCGATCGGAAAGATGTTGGGTTACAAGAAGAAACCGCATCCTTCGACTTTCTCGAAGGTGCGTATGAGGGCAGACCCTAGAATCTTCAAGGACGTCTATGACTGGATTGTACAGGACAGATTAAAAGGCAGGCAAATCCGCCTGTTTGCACAGGACAGCTCGGATATTCCTGCCCACTCAAAATCCGACAAGGATGCAAGGTGGGGGCACAGGACGCCGTCAAAGAGGGAGCAGGATGATTTCAGGGATAAGGCAAAGGTCCTTGGGTTTGGATACAAGATACACATGATTGCAGATGCGGAAAACGAGATCCCTCTGGGATTTTCCATAGAACCTGCAAATAAACATGACAAGACTTTGTTTGCAAAAC
>JAKBPE010000037.1 GCA_021829835.1 bacterium | reverse complement strand
GTGAATGAGGTAGTGGAAGGCACAATAAATGTCCTGGAGTTTGCAAAGGAAAAAAAGTGCAATCTGGTATTTGTCTCAACCTCATCAATATACAATGGAATAAAACCTCCACACAAAGAGGACATAGTCCCAAAAGTAACCGACTATTATACAGAAGGCAGGATAGCCGGTGAGAGAATGGCAGAGCTATACCATAGCCTATATGGAATAAACGTGGCAGCTATGAGATTCTTCTCTGTCTACGGAAGGCATGAGGAGGCAAAGGGAGGATACGCAAACCTCATAAGCCAGTTCCTATGGGATATGAAGAAAGGCAAGAGCCCCGAGATATACGGCGACGGAGAACAGAGAAGGGATTTTGTCTATGCCGGAGATGTAGTCCAGGCCATGAAAAAAGCCTCCGAAGTCAAAGGCTTCCAGGTTTTCAATGTAGGCACAGGTGTCAACTACTCGCTCAACGAGCTGGTAGCGATACTCAACGCAGAGCTTGGAACTGATATAAAGCCCAAGTATCTCAAGATGCCTGTGAGCAATTATGTCATGGAGACAAAGGCGGACATAACAAAGGCAGAGAAGAAACTGGGCTTCAAGGCGAAGGTCACGCTCAGGGAGGGCATCCGCATAATAAACAGCAGATGAGCCATTTACGATGCAGTATAATAATCTGAATAATCTGAAATTGGTATAAAATGACATGCATTTATATTGTGAAATGATATGATAGTCACTAAAACTCCATTAAGAATAACCTTTACTGGAGGAGGGACCGATCTGCCTTCCTTTTATAAAGAATATGGCCCAGGGACAGTCATCTCCGCGGCAATAAACAAGTATATTTACATAATAGTAAATAAAAAATTCGATGGAAAGATAAGAATAAGTTACTCCATTACTGAAATAGTGGATAATGTAGATCAGATAAAACATCCTTCGGTAAGGGAAGCATTACGCCTTCTTGGGATAAGTGGCGGAATAGAAATTGTAAGCATATCCGACATTCCAAGCGAAGGAACAGGACTCGGCTCAAGCAGTACCTTTTTAGTTGGATTACTTAACGCTCTTCATGCTTTCAAAGGCGAAAAAACAAGCAAAAAACAGCTTGCAGAAGAAGCAGTGAAGATAGAGAGGGAAATACTTAAAGAACCGGGGGGCAAGCAGGACCAATATATATCCTCATTTGGAGGCATTCAGTATATGGAATTCAAAAAAGACGAATCAGTTATGTTAAAACCAATATCTCTCTCTGAAACTTCCAAAAGAAGACTAAAGGATAACCTTCTGATGCTTTACACTGGCACCCAGAGAAAATCAACAGAGATACATAAACTCCAGGCGCAAGAGGTTCCAAACAAAGTGGAATCCTATTCTAAAATGAGGGAAATAACTTCAGATCTTTATGACTCTTTCGAGAAAGACATTATAGATAATACCGGCCGTCTTCTCCACGAAAACTGGATCTTAAAAAAGCAGTTGGCACAAAGCATAAGCAATCCCGAGATAGATTTCCTATATAATTCTGCATTAAAGGAAGGTGCGCAAGGAGGCAAACTCATAGGCGCCGGAGGCTCCGGTTTCCTCTTATTCTACGCGGAAAAAGAAAAACACAATAATATAAAGAACTATCTAAAACTAAATGCCGAACCATTTGATTTCGATAATCAAGGAAGCAGAATAGCATATATCGCAGACTAAGCATGCTAAGTCTATCAAGACCTTATGATTTCAGATGTAAGCGGGTTCACAAGCGCACCTCCTCTTTCGAGATACCATTTGAGTTTTTCTCTTCCAAATTCCATATAATTCCAGGCTCCCACAATAAGATAATCGGGCATATCAACACCTATCTTACTTTCATCTTTTATCGGTATTTCCGCTTTTGGTATATATTTTCCTATCTTTCCCGGAGTTGCATCATAAGCACACTCTATCTCTTTCACTGTAATTCCTGCGAAATTTAGCAATGTAGATATTTTTGCCGGAACAGTCCAGATAGCTATCCGACTGCCTCCGCTTTTTAACTTTCCTACTAACTCTATGAAATCTTTTTTCCTCTTATCGGCTTCCTCCTGTAATCTTTCCATTCTATTCCTATCCAAAACTCCTTCTTTTATCTCTTTATCGACCAATTTCCTGACAGAAACGCCTTCTATACCATTTACAAGAAATGTTGCCCTTATAGATCCTCCGTGCTGCTTTTCCATAACTTCCACTTCAGAAAGCACCAATCCGCACCGTTCTGCAACCTTCCGCATTGAATTCACGCTCCATACATAATAATGTTCTCCGTATAATGTTTCTATTTGCACTTCTTTTAGGAAAGGAAGGAGCCAATGTACTTCTATCGATATTCTTCCTTCATTTCCTGCAACTTCTTTCATGCCCATAAGAAAATCTACCGGGTCTGGTATATGTGCAAAAACATTATTCGCAATAACAAGATCAGCATTTCCATATTCAGAGGATATCTCCATTCCAAGATTCCTGCTAAAAAACGCATTTATTGTCTCAAGTCCATTTTTATTTGCTATCACTGCAAGATTTCCAGCAGGCTCAACTCCTATTACTCTACCAAATTTCCCATACTCTTTCAGCGCCGCTATCTCAGTTCCGTCATTAGATGCACATACCACGGCAAAATCTTTCTTGTCAAGTTCATTCCTCATTCTTTCAGCAAATTTTCTAAAATGCTCGACTACCGGTGTATTAATTCCTGTTTGGTATGTATAAAAATCCGAAAAGAGTTTTTCCTTAGGTATCTGGTCAATCTGCTGGAAGAATGAACATCCGCTGCACCAATAATATTTTAGTGGATATGATTTAACCCTCTTTAAATCTTCTTTTAGAAGAAGACCATTCGCATTCGGCATATCTCCCATATCCAAGATCTTAATGATTTTGTCACTGCCGCACACTCTGCATACCGGGTCTTCACTCATTTTAATCTCCTGTACCAATCTATGGTGGCTTTCATTCCATCCGAGATATTATACTTAATGCTCCAGCCAAGCTCTTCCCTTATCTTAGACGCATCCAATGCATATCTTGCATCATGTCCTGGCCTGTCTTTAATGTGCTCTATAAGGCTTTCTGGCCTCTCTAATTCCTTAAGGATCAATCTGACCATCTCTATATTGGGCACCTCCCCGTCTGCTCCTACCAGATAGGTTTCACCAACAACACCCTTCTTAAGTATTGCCTCAATTGCAGAACAATGGTCATCAACATATATCCAGTCTCTTACCTGCTTTCCATTTCCATATAACTGTATCTTGCGCCATTCCAGCGCATTGGAAATTGTCTTAGGTATCAGTTTTTCAAGATGCTGCCTAGGTCCGTAATTATTACCACAGTTAGATATAGTCGCACCAATTCCATAAGTATTGAAATAAGATCTAATCAAATGATCAGCAGATGCCTTTGTAGCGGCATAAGGGTTCATGGGTCTATAACTTGATTCTTCTGTAAATCTAAGTGAAGAATTTAGAGGAAGAGAGCCATATACCTCATCAGTAGAAACCTGATGGAAGCGCTTCCCGTACCTCTTCACAGCTTCAAGGATAGAATGCACGCCGACTATATTCGAATGAACAAATCTTGAAGAGTCATTTATTGAATTGTCAACATGGCTTTCAGCTGCAAAATTGACTATAGCATCAACATCTCTGACTGCCTTTCCGATGAGTTCCCTCTCTGCTATGTCTCCCTTTATAAACATATAATTATATCTCTCCAATCCTACAAGATTTCTCGGATCTGCAGCATATGTCATGAGGTCAAAATTTATGATCTCATCTTTCGGATGCCTTCTGAACCAATAATGCAGGAAGTTGCTCCCTATGAAGCCTCCTCCTCCTGTTACTAAAATCTTCATTGCATCACAATCTGTTTTTTGAACATATCAAT
>JAKBPE010000036.1 GCA_021829835.1 bacterium | reverse complement strand
GCTGATGAGTAGTTGTAAGTCATGGCAAAATATGAAACTGCAATTAGTATGCTGATGGTTATCCCGTATGCTGAATAAGTTACTGCTCTTTTTGTTTTGCTTATTTTTGCAGTCTTGTTTTGAAGCTTGTTTCTTTTATTCTCTGCTTTTAATTCAAGGCCATATCTTCCTGATAACAGCACCATGAGTATTATGGAAATATAGAAGAGAAGAACTCCTGCGAAGACATGTATCTCCATCAAGGCGCTGGTGGGGCCATAAAGAAGCCAGAATAATGCTATGCTGAACATTCTCCCGATATTAAGAAGGAATAGCAGGATTATTGCGCTTAGAAGCCATAGGAATTTTTTCTTCCTCTTTCCAGTATAGAGGTACGCCAGTGGCATAAGGAATAGGATTATTGAAAGAAGTATGCCTATTCCTACACATGTCTCCCCTATGCTTATCTGGTATCCGTTTGTAGCCAGGGTTAATGGCGATATTAGTGATATTCCGGGTATGAATATTCGCAGAATGAGGTAGATTATATGTGTATTGAATTCAGTGAATGCGAGATTTGCCATTATTATAGGTGCAGCTAGAAGCGATGAGGCAAGCATGGAGTATACTGCAATGTACTTGAATTTATGAAGATTTGAATAGCCGAAAAGTAGAAATGCGAACGATATTATAAGCATTGGAAATAGAAGCATGTCTATTCTGTAGCTCAGAAAGAGATAGGAAAGCTGATATCTGAGAAATACCGTAATCACTGCAAGAAGTACAAACGTGGATATTCCTAAGATTATGTCACGCTTTGTGATGCTCGGTTTTATCTCCTCTTTAAGCATGAAGAGTGAGAATAGGGGTAGCATGAGAAGAGGTACTGCAACATATGTTGAGGGATCAGTATCCCCTATTGAGAGTGGAGCTATATAAAAAGAACTGGCAACCGATACTGCCAATAGTATTGAGAAAATGAGAATTCCTACCCGCTTATCATATTCCAACAATACACCAGTGTCCTCCGTCGATATGGGTTTCATCATTTTTCAGCAGTTACTCTTGTCTTCACAGGACATTTATAATTTGGACTGATAGACATATATAGCTTGTTTGAGGCAGATACTCATGGGCAGGAAGCGTTTCAGATATCTTAAACATATGGCAGATGTGGAGTTTGAAGCATATGGAGATAGTTTTGAAGAGGCATTGGAGAATGCAGCTTTAGCCTTGCTCGGAATAGTCCTTGATGTTAAGAAAATATCTGCTCTTGGAAATCCAAGCAAATCTTTGAAGATAGTGGAGAAGGCTGACAGCATTGAGAATCTGGCATGGTTTCTGCTGCAGGACATCGTGACTAAGAGGTCATCATTGTATCTTAACGCATTTGGTTTTCAGGTAGAACATCTTAAAGAATCAGCTGGAGAATTCGTCATTGAGGGAAGATTATTCTACAAAGACACAGATAGGGATTATACACTGCTTGATGTCAAGGCAGTAACCCCTTCAGGATTCAAGGTATTGATGTCGAAATCAAGATGTACAATCAGGGTCATAGTAGATGTATGATTAAAATTGAAAAAATCGGAAGAAGTCACTTGATTGCAATTAGACGATGCATATTGCATCGAAAAGAAGGAATGAGATAAGATTGAGTATAAATAGGGAAATTTATTAAGTAAATTTCCCATTCTGTTGTTCTTTGTCCGCTGTCCTGCCCACTAATGTAGCTTTATACCTCTAAGAGCGCTACCAAAGGGAGATATATTTGTAGCTCTACTATTCACGCACTCTCTCTGTATCATCATCTTCTCTAACGGTGTGTATTCAACAATCTTTTGCTCAGCCACTTTAGTTGCTGGGGCAGATGTTTCGGCTCCTTTATTCTCTGTCTTTTGGGGTTGTTCTTTTGTTGTGTTCATATTTTCACCTTTTCAGCAGGATACTTTTCAGAAGAATATTTGTTGGCCCTTATTAGTATTGATTAAGTGAGATTCTTAAACCTTTCGCTTTTTTATGGATAAAATACAATGCATAGATATAATGGTAGAGGAGATATTGGAAAAAATACAAAAAGAATATAATTCATAGTTTGCTAGTGATTAAAATCCGAAGCTATCCTTGATTGATGGGATATGTATTCTTGCAGGATTTCCTGAGGACGAGACTGCTTCTCCGAGTTCCCTGGATTTTGAGGGCTCTCCATGTATTATGAATAGGTCATGCATTGATTTGACGCTTTGTATCAGATTTAGAAGCTGACCTCTGTCTGCATGCGCAGATAGCCTATATTGTTCAATATTCATTGAGATCTTGGTTTTTCTGCCTTTATATTCTATTTCACCAGCTCCTTCTGCAAGAGCCCTTCCCCTTGTTCCTTCAGCCTGGTAACCTACCAGTATTAGCTTATTTAGGCTGTCGCCTCCTAGCCTTTCCAGATATTCTATTATAGGACCTCCAGTAAGCATGCCGCTTGTTGTTACTATTATTGCAGGATTGCCTTGTGAGAATATCTTCTTTCTTCCTGATGCTCCGCCTACTTCTATGAAATTTTTGCTCTTGAATGGATCGTCATCATTCATAAGTATGCGTTTCTGGAGCTCATCTCTGCAGTATATCACATTATGCCTGTGTATTCTCAGTGCCTTATTTACCATGCCGTCTGTGTATATAGGCACTGATGGAATTACACCTGATTTCATATAGTCATCAAGCAAGAGCATTACCTCCTGAGCTCTGCCCACTCCGAAGCTTGGTATTATTATCTTGCCGCCTTTTGAGATAGTCTCCTTTATGCTTGAGGTCATTCCTGCAAGTACTGATTTTTCAGGCGGAAAAATGTCTTTTGAACCGCCGTAAGTGCTTTCTGTTATCATTATTTCGGATTCGGGGCTTTGGTTCTCTGCTTTATTTAGAAGCTTTGTGTTTCTGCAGTTCACATCCCCAGTATACAGAAGCTTCTTCTTTTCTGCCTTTACTGTTATCATTGAGCTTCCGAGGATATGGCCGGCAGGCACCATGCTTATCTCCATGTCTTTTATCGAGACGGGTTTGTTATATTCTGTTATTTTGTAGCTTTTCTGCATCTTTGAGAATGCATCGGGATCTACCTCGGATGGCTCTGAGATCTTTAGGTAGTCTCCTATCAGTATGTCCATAAGCTCCAAGGTAGGCTTTGTAGCATAGACGCTGCCTTTGAATCCTTTTGAGAATATATGCGGAAGGTATGCAGAATGGTCAAGATGAGCATGTGATATTATTATTGCATCTATGCTCTTCAGATCACTTTCAGGGATCGCAGGATATTCTTCAGTGCTGCCCATCTTGACTCCAGAGTCAAGAAGTATCCTTGCCTTATTGGATTCTAGCATTATGCAGCTTCTTCCTATCTCGGAAGCTGCTCCAAAAAAAGTAACCCGCATTCATTCGCCGTTCTTCTTGTCTTCCTTCTTGTCTTTTATGATTGCTATATCGGCGAAACTTACCTCCTGTATAGGTGCCTGATGGAATTCGTGCTTCTTCTCCCTGTGCTGGCCGCGCTGCTTTCTCAGGTTGCCGTATAATACATCGAGCCTTTTTTCCAGCTCCTGCAGCTTTGCATAGGTTTCGTCGGACTTTTTAGTGAGATCTTCTATGTCCCCATTTACAAATTCTGCCTTGCGTTTCATTCGGTAGTTATTTATGGCCTCGTTTAGCTCGGCTTCTACTTCCTGCTTCTTTCTTATGAGGTCTTTCTCTGCACTTAAGGTGAATGCCTCTGTTGATATCCTGAATTCAAGCGATTCCTTCTTCCTTCTCAGATAGCCTATATTCTTTGTGCCTTTTCTGTTTGCAGAATTTTCCGTATTGAGCTTTGCAAGCGCATCTTTCTCAGCAAGCTTATACGCAAGCCTACGCTTGTACCTTCTGAGCTCTTCTATGAGTGCGCTCTTCTTCTTGCGCTCTTCCTCTATGGCTTTCATGATCTCCTCATTCTGCGTAGGAGCCGCCTTCTTAACCTCTGAGGATGAGCCTTCGCTCTTAGGGCTTTTTTCTTCTGTCTTTATTTCATTATCTGTCAGTAT
>JAKBPE010000015.1 GCA_021829835.1 bacterium | reverse complement strand
ATAGATTTGCAAAATCCATAAATGAATCTTCATGGGGAAACTTCACACAACTTCTGCAATACAAGGCTGAAAGAGCTAATTGCGTGGCAGTTGGAGTGAAACCCCAATATACGTCAATGACATGCAGTGAGTGTAAGAACGTGCAGAAAATATCCATATCGCAGAGGACATTCCTATGCGGGAAGTGCGGCATGTCAAGAGATAGGGACATTAACGCATCGATAAATATACTCGATAAAGCTACCGAAGGACATTCGGGAAGTCAAGCCTGTGGAGACGATGTAAGACCTTCCGCAAGGAAGGCGGTTGCCAGGGAAGCGGGAACTACATGGGTGGCATCATGACGACCAATCATAGCTACCTTGGAAGCTCCCAATCTTTAGTTGGGAGAGGATGTCACATATAAAATAAAATAAAGAATAAAATCAGGCGCGACTACTCGTCACTGTCCATGTCTTCGTCCCAATCCTCTTCATCATCCATATCTTCATCGAAGTCTTCGTCATCTTCTTCCTCTTCTTCATCCTCTTCCTTTGTCTCTTCTTTTTTTGCCATTCTTTCACCTTCTTGTTTTACCAAATACCTATATAGAATAACTATTTAAATATATCTAAAAGCTAAGGTGCCGCCGCGGATATAACTGATTTTACAAGCTAATGCTTTTACGGAACGGAAAACTTGCCTCCAAACAAAGACTATTTTATATCTTATCTGTATATAATTCTAAATACAGTTTACATAATCTCTGAAATCAGATGTAAATCTGCATAAATGGGCTTGTAGCGCAACGGCAGCGCGCCCGCTTTGCATGCGGAAGGTTGCGGGTTCAAATCCCGCCAAGTCCACATTTTCGTGCAAGCGAATCCTCGGCGACAAAAAGGCGATAAAGTTGCTGGATACCAACAACATACGGCGATTATATGGAAATTAGGAATGATTCTACGAATCCGTTTGACCGTCCCGGTATCTTTCGGCAAGAGATACTTTCCAAGATTAATTTAATCCCACAGATCCACTATAATGGTAAGGGCTTCATTTGTGCTCTTATTACCTCCAGATGCCCTGTGGGCTGTAAAGATTGTATGTTTTTCTCCAACATGGCCGAAAGCAAGAATTTGTATAATACAATGACATCTCCACGTATTTTAAATTTGATGAAACTAGTACAGGATTCTAATACGGGTTACTTGTTGGTATCTGGAGGGGCGAAGGTTTTCTAGAACCAAACTTAATGTACCAAATAATTGAAAAAACAAAAGCAGATGTTACGTGGATGGTTACTAGTGCATTCTGGGCCAGGGATAAAGATGTTGCTAGAAAAATTCTCAAAATATGCATGACGCATTTTTACGTGGAAATCACAAAGAACGCAGGAGAAAAATTGTTTGCCGGGTAAGCTTTGATACGTTTCATGTAGACGCACTAAATCTGCAAAAAACAGCACCCTTGAAGTATATCACGAATTTAATTGAGTTGTTTGAAGAACATTATTCAGATGAAACTGATTTTGTCCTAATGCTTCACGGACTGCAGGGTGAAGAAACGCTAGTTGATAGATTGTGCAAAGAGATTAGGGGAGAAAAAATAGTTAAAGACTTGCCTTCCGACGGAGAGGTAAAAGTAACAGAATCTGCTATTACAATCAGATTAAAATCAGGTTATACTTTCGAAGTAACATCGGCTAAATTGCTTTTGTCTGATTTGTCCCCAGATTTGCGCAACGAAGTAGAATTAAAGAGAAAGGTTACAGTATGGGAACGGGATGCCCTTCACAATGAACGAGGTAACCCTGCAATAAATTACAACGCGGATGGCACAATAGGAACAGATATGCTTGTTGTCTATGACGGAAGAGTTGCTGCAGGGTGGCAATCAGAGATGCCAGATGTTCCAATCAACATCGATACAGATAACTTTACAAGCATTATGAAGAAAACACTTTCCGATCCAGGTGTTTTAGGAACTATTGAAAATGGCTTGCTTTACCGTTTCAATATTATCGATGAAGTGTGTCCTAAAGCAGTATTAAGATCCAAAGCAGTCAATATTCGTGACTATACTAGCCCGATATTACTAGAAGAAGACAAAATTAAGCTTTACTACACCATTCGAGCTCTTCAAGATTTCATTGCTCACTCTCGTGTTAGTACTGATGAAATTAAAAGATGGTCGACTGAACTCAGATATCTGGTAAGTTTGAACAAGAATGAACTCCGAACACTGTACCATGATTCAAAGTACGACATAGTTCAACAATTTATCGAGCAAGAAGAGTATTTTGCTGAGTTCATCCGATTTGTGAAGCAATATACAATAAAACATGATCCGCAAATTTTTCTTGATTTTTTCAAGTCTTACAAGAGCATAAACAACAGAACAATTGACAAATGGCGATTGTTACTCAAACGTATTGTGAATTGCTGGTATGATATTTATTCATTTAACGAACTTGAATTAAATGTAATTGAGGAGGTCGAACGAATACTAGATGAACAAGTACTTGGTGGAACAAGAATTTATGAAGGATTAACTTATAGGTAAATTAAGAATATTGTTCTTTTGAATATCTCTTGTTATAGCACGAATCATAGTATGATATGATGAGATAGGTAAAGGTATGTCGTTAAGTTCAGGAAGTTCGCCAAATTTGTCTCTATTAGTGTTTTCTGGCTTAACTGTTCTGCCGAAAGGTTTGAGAATGTCAGAAGCTATCTCGAAAGTGGATTTAAGTTCAGGAATTGCTACTGTTAGAATCTTATTTCGAACCTTCTCTTCTACCAGCATTTGTATTGTTTGTGAAACGTCTCTTAAGTAAGTGGGCGCAAATCTCCAAGAGCTATCGTAAGAATTAGGTTGGCCAGTCCGGAGCGTTTTAATTATTCTGTTGAATGGTCTATCATTACTCAAATTAGGGCTGTATCCGAAAGTCATAGACAACCTAAGAATATTATATCCAGTACGGACTTTTTGGATATAACGTTCGCCCATAAGTTTCGTCTTTCCGTATAGTGTTGGTGGATTCTGATTGACACCGAGTGTAGAAACATATACTACCTTAGAGTTAATCATATTTGCGGCAGTAACAACGTTTTTGGTCCCTTCAAAATTAACTGCGATGGCACTTTTAGGATATTTTTCACACACTTTCTTGCTTGGAATTGCAGCAGCATGTATAGTTAATTCCGGTCGTATAGTTAAGAAAGCTTGAACAACTGCCTCCTTATTAGTAATGTCTAGCTCTATCAATTTATCGAACAACTTGTTTTTCTGAAATGTGCCAATTAATTCGTAATGCTTGCTCAGATTCGTGAATATACTTGCACCCACATACCCGCTTGCTCCTGTAACTAAAATCTTCATTTTAAAATTTTGTTTGATCTACATCCATGATAATCGGTGCGTGGTCACTTGGAGGCTCAAGGCTTTCTATAGGGACGCGTTCTTCTTTATCTACCCATATTCGATTTACCAGACCTAGCGTATTTTTATCACCTAGAACTAAATCGAAACGTAAACCTTCGTCACGGTTAAATCCACCTCGCATGTAAGGCCACCACGTAAAAATGCGTTCTTGAGTTTTCATTCTGAGTATGTCTTGAAGTCGTTTTCCCTGAAGTTTCTTTAGCCAAGCCCTTTCTTCCGGAGTACAATGGATTCGGTCCTTAAGTCCTTTCGGATCCCACACATCGCAATCATCTGGAGCAACATTAAAATCACCCACAATAAGAAGAGGAGGAGTTCGCGGGAGATTTTGCAGCCAGTTTCCAAAAGCCTCCATCCAACGACCTTTAAGCAGGAATTTATCACTAGTTCTGTTCTCTCCGTTTATCACATAAGCATTAACCAATCGCAATCCTCCAATACACGCTGATATTACTCTGGCTTCATCAGACGCAGGATCTTTTGGAAAACCACGCAAAACTTCAGAAAACTCCAAATTATTTTTCATTTCGGCCATTTTAGAAAGCTCGTTTTTAGGAAAAGTCATTAAATTGCGCTGTTTAGCTTGGCCACGAATCAGGATTGCTACACCATTATAGCTAGTCTGACCATGGAGTATTGAATAGTAACCTGCAGTGCTCAATTGTGCTTCAGGAAAATCTTTGTTAGCTACCTTAGTTTCTTGCAAGCACACTATGTCAGGTCTATGACGTTTGACTAATGCCAAAAGTCTAGGTAGTCGTGCTCGAATAGAATTTATGTTCCAAGAGATAATGCGCATAAGTAGTACTTGTAGTAATTGTTTATTAAAGGTTGATTGCTGAATCTCGCGGCGCCATGCATATGGGCGAGACATGCCACTGCTCACCTGTTTTTCTTCCAATTTCCTTACTGATATATCCAAAGCAACTTATTTTACAAGTTTTAACGGTCTGGATGCGTAACCTTTTTGGAAAGGTTAGTCGAAAACACTGGGTGCGAATACAGCTAGAACTGCACCGTATCTGTTTATATTTCTAAATGCGCTATAATTTGTGTGCGAAGACATAGATGTTCGCATTATATCTGCTTAACGAAAATAAAATCTACGGTGGCTATATGGAAACGAAAGCTAGACGGCAAACAGCTAGAGAGCGCCCGCTTTGCATGCGGAAGGTTGCGGGTTCAAATCTCGCCAAGTCCATCTTTCTCTTTATTCCAATAATTCCAATATTTCTAGAATGAATTTTGAGTATCTCTCCCTCTCCAGTCTCACGCTTCCGAAGGATCTGTCTAGTATTATTAAATCTTATTTACCAATAAACTTAGGAACATTTTAATGGAGGGCTTAGAGATAAGGAAAATATCAAAGACATATGACGGGAAAAAGTATGTCCTCAAAGACGTAAGCCTAGACTTCATGCAGAAGGGAATCCTTGCTATAATAGGCAGGAACGGCGCAGGCAAGACCACATTAATACGCATATTGGCAACAGAACTAACCCCAACTAAAGGCTCTGCATATGTTGACGGCATAGACGTAGTAAACGATCCTACACATGCAAGGGAATTGATGGCTATAGTTCCACAGGAGGCAAGAACGATCCCATGGATGAATCCAAAACAGCAGATACTCTCATATCTACTATATCGAGGATTTTCATATAAAGAAGCATCATCACGTGCATTATCATCTATAAAAAAATTAAATTTAGGGCAGTATGCAGACAAACTCAGCAGAACCCTGTCAGGAGGAACAAAAAGAAAGGTAATGGTGGCAACTGTCCTTGCTTCCGAAGCAAGAATCATATTTCTTGATGAACCGACAACAGGATTAGACCCCATCTCAAGAAGAGAGCTCTGGACTCTTCTGGTAAAGTTAAAAAAAGATTATCTTATAGTATTGACAACACATTACCTCGAAGAAGCAGAATACCTTGCAGACAAAATAGCAATAATTGATAACGGCAGATTGATAATTTCGGGCAGCATAGACGAGCTAAGGAAGAAGGCCGGCCATGAATACAGCATAAGGATAGATGACAGCAAAGAATTGAAGATGCCAAAAGGAGTCAACATCTCAAAAATAGAAAAAGGCTACCAGATACTTACAAGCCAGAAACAGGCATTTGCCATATCTGAAAAGTTAATGGCGCAGAAAATAAAATTTTCAACAAATCCAGTTTCTCTCGAAGACTTATTCTACTATTTTGCAAAACGTTCAATAAATGATGAAGAGGAAAAAGAAGAAGGGGAATGGCAATGAAGCGCAGAAGCATTATAAGCCAGGTGATGGCCTCAATTCTTATAAACGCGATATATGCCATGCAGAACTATCCTATAATGTTCATCAATACCCTGCTCGCTCCAATCTCCATACTTGTGGTTATAACTTTCGTAAGCCACGGAGCCCTTGTAGGCATGGGTATAGAAGGAGCCCTGATAATGACTGCAGTAATGTCAGGCGTCAGCATGCAGGGTGACATATCCCACCTTAAGAACGATCTAAAACTTCAGGACATGGTAGTTACTTCGCCAACAGGCCCAATGACTTATGTTGCAGGAATGGGAATATCCGAAATAGTATTCTCTATACCTGTGCTTATACTGCTAATAATCCTGGCATCGATATACCTGCATCCTACCATTCTTCAGTCCCTTACAATAATTGCCATAATGGGAGTAATGTTTGTATTTTCAATATCGCTTGGTTTCTTCCTTTCTACACTTACGACTGATATAATACAGAGCTGGGGCTTTTCCGGAATAGTCACAGTACTATTAAGCACAATACCTCCAGTGTACTACCCATTAAGCTACATTCCTCTGCCTTTCAGATACATAGCCTACATCTCTCCCACCACATATGCAGCACAGATAGCGCAGGCTGCAATGGGCTATGTCAATATAAACCTAACCAGCCTTGGAATAGACTGGGCTGTGATAATTGCAGTATGCATTGCCCTCTTCTTAATAGGGTACAAAAAAGCCAGATGGAGAGAGCCGTAAGGCAATGCTTCTCTTCCCAAACAACTATAAAAACAGTAAATATCACTATAGTTCAAGCCTACGCTTGTAGTGTTCTTTAAACATGCATCTATTCATTACGAAGAGAAGGCCATTTTCTTCAGCTATTTTTTTTGCCTCCTCGCTTATTATACCTTCCTGGAGCCAGAGAACTTTCGCATGCACTGAAACCGCTTCTTTGGCTATTTCAACAGCTTCGGCAGAAGGCCTGAAAACATCTACGACGTCTATCTTCTCCTTTACATCGGAAAGCTTTGCGTAAGCTTTCTCCCCCAGAATCTCAGTGGCAAAAGGGTTTATCGGTATTATTCTGTATCCTACTTTCTGCAGATACATGGGTATATTATGGCTATCCTTCCCCTCTTCCCTGGAACAGCCTACAACTGCTATTGTTTTAGATTCACGGAGTACTTTCCATATTATTGAATCCTCTTCACCTTCATCCATGTTTAATAAATTACTGAAAAAGTTTATATTCATACATGGGTAGAAAGATAAACAAATAATCTAGATAAGGATAAAAAAGGAATAATCAAATTAAATTAAGATGTGATATCATGGAGAAAATAGAATTCGAGTTTGCAAAGGATGGCCCTATACTTGTAAAGAAAGATGGGAAGGTAGAATATGCATTATGCAGATGCGGACATTCAACAAAGAAACCATTCTGCAGTGGAGCACACATGAGTTCGGGATTCAAAGCTGATTCTTCATCGCTGGAAATAAAAGGCTAAATTCTTTTTTTATAAAAAAGCATGGCTTTACCGCCATGCATAATTTTTTCTATTCCTCCCCTTCCAAAATCCTGCACACAAGCCCATAATGATGAGGTCCAGCGTATATCTCCCGTTCTATCTTGAAACCTCTTTCTTCAAGAAGACTTTTTGCTTCGTTCCTGCTTATTATTATGCTGTCAGGAGGTCCTCTTCTCGGTTTCCCATTTGATTTTTCCCAGTCAACATCAACAATAACTGCATCCTTCTTTCCTATCCTCTTTATCTCATCAAAGAATAATTCTTTATCCTCTATGTCATGAAGTACATTAGCGAAGAAGACAAGATCTATGCTATTGTTAGGAATTCCTGTACTCGATACTTCTGAGTTGATTGTTTTTATGACCTTCTCTAAATGTATGTCTCCTTTAATCCTACTTCTAAGGTATTCAATAGCCTTGTTTTCCACATCTACTGCATATACTATCCCTTTATCTCCTGTAAGTTTTGCCATCTCCAGAGTAAAAAACCCAGGGCCACAACCTAGATCAGCTATCTTCATGCCTTTCGATATTCCAATACTATTCAGAATATCTTCAGGATTCTGCCATTCCCTACGAGACTCAGAAGCAAGATTCGAGAGCCACTCATCCACGTTATGCCGTAATTCATTTTTCTTATCTTCATGCATTCAAATCACTATTCCCCAAATTTTACAATATATCTATTTTTATCTTTATCGAAGGTAATCTAGATAGTTATTTATAGATACCAATTTTATTACAGTCAGGTAACTCAAATGAAAGCTGTAGTATTCACCATTGATGCAATATTCGCAATGATAATTGCAGGAGTGGCAATTACTATGCTTATATATTTTTCATATACTCCCCAGACTCCCTTCCTGGCTTCGTATTCCGATACGCACTCAATACTTAATATCCTATCTTCAACAACAGTGGCGCAGGTAGCAGTTACTAATAACAACACTGCAAGTCAGATGGTTAATCAATATAACGCAAAAGCCTCTTCCTGGCCAGAATACGCAGAAAATTCAGGAAGATGGAGCTACTCGGGCTCAGGCCCAGAATCACCCTCAATATCATTCATATACGATCTTCCTTCCCAGCAAAACGTACAACCTGTTGCCGGTTATGGCAACATCTATCTCGCTTCAGGAAATTATCTGATAGCACTAAATGCAAGTTCAGGGGTAACATCATGGAAAACGGAAATGCCTACTCAAGCAGAGAGTTTAGCGCTTTACAACAACATGCTGATATATTGGAACGCCTCCTCATGGATAGTTGCACGATCTGCAGTCACAGGAAAACTACTATGGCACACTCCTATAAATTCCAAATTCACATCACAGATACTCATCAATGGCAAGTATGGTATTGTTGGAACCTCTTCAAACTCCATAAATTTCTACAATCTGGACAACGGCAGCCTTTCTAATTCATATGCGGCTTCAGCAAGCCAGAATTCAATATACACGGCAGTTATCAACGGTTCGATAGTCTCAAGAACTTCATACAACGGGCTCCAATTATTAGGGCTTTCAGTAGGAGGAGAATCAGCAGGATTGCCGATATTAACAGAACCTTCTCCTGTGTTAACTCCTACCACAACAAACATCACTGTATCTCAAGGCCTCATAGCGTTCGGCAGCAATGATGAAGAGTGTGCAACATACTCCAATACTATAGAAGCATTCTGCTTCTCCACAGGCCTTGGCAGCGTCTCTTCAGTATCTTCATCAGACAGCATGTTCATATACCAGACATCAAATTCTATAATAGGCGTATCAGCAGCAGGTTCACTTGTATGGCAGGTTCCGTTTAATCTAAAGTCCTCTCCAAATCTGGCTCCGCTTGTATCTTCAGGCATCGTCTATTCAGGATGGTCTAACGGAGAGATAATAGCAGAGAGAGTATCTACAGGAGCTCCAGTATGGATGACTCAATCTATATACGGTCCTATAACTGAGATGATTCTTGCTTATGGAAGGCTATATGCAATTTCCGGAGAGAAGCTTATAGCGTATGGCGGCTGTCAAGGAGACAGTCAGTCCTCAATACTTATCAACGCTGCGAATCTATACTCAAATGGGTACGGATCCTGCGCCACCTACCTCTTAAACAGCGTATATCAATTGTCAAATTATACTTTAACATTAAATAATACCTTGCAGGGAGCAGAGAGGATTCCCTATTTCAATGGCACAAATAGTTACATGATAGGTAATATAACCAGCCTTCCTACAGAGCCTCAGCTTACAATAACTGCCTGGGTAGATCCATCAGGATATCAGCCATCAGGATGCGGCTCGGAATGTGGAATAGTCGCATTTGGAAACAGGAAGTGTCCAGGGCTTGGGCGAATGTTAGGCCTAAATGATCCGAATCCAAGCCCCGCTGCAAGCAATGACATGATGTATGTGAGCATGAGCGCATGGTGCCAGAATTATGCACCTGAGCCAGGCCCGACAGTCAACGACAATCAATGGAACTTCATAGCAATGGTCATGAACGGAGCTTCTATAACCCTATATGCAAACAGCAATAGCATATCTGGAAACATTATAACAATGCCTGGAAGCATCAACTCTGAAAATCTCTCCATAGGAATGCAGGGATATCCAGGATCCTTATTTCCTTCAAACACGTTCAATGGAAGCATAGCAAATGTACAGATATACAATACCCCTTTCCAGCCAAACCAGATATCTGAATTATATGAGGAAGGGCTTAACGGCGGTCCTATATCTAACTTAGGGCTTGTATCATGGTATCCCCTTGATGGAAATACGAACGATTATGGGCCTTACAACAACACCTTATATCCTGTAAATATAATATACAAATACTCTGGATATAGGCCTTCAAGCTATCTCAACTCCTTCTCAACAGCCAAGTCATCTCAGGTAATTCCAGTCTCTTCATATGTTGCAGATTTCAACGGTACAACAAGTTATATATCTACAAATGCCATTGGCCTGCCTCTAGGCAACTCTGGGAGATCAGTCTTTGCATGGGTATATTTTGAAGGCCAAAGCGGAGCATGCACCACAACCTCTCCAAAATACTCTATATATGGATTTGGAATTCCTGCCACAACCAACCAGTATTCAGGGTTATTGCTATGCGGCAACCAGCTTTATTTCGCAGGATGGAACAACGATGCGAAAAGCACGTTTTCATTAACTCCTGACACATGGAATTTTGTAGGATATACCTACACGAAAGGCTCAACATCTGTAACTCTCTATCTGAATGACTCTTTCCAGATACTACCTCTCTCATCTTCCCTCAATACCCAGCCTTCTGTATCTGAAATAGGCGGCATAGTCAGTCCAGGATTTCAGGGATATTATTTCAACGGAAGCATAGCAAATGTGCAGGTATATAATTTGACTGTATCTTCTTCATCTTCAGCAAGCCTTTATTCTGAAGGCGTTTCAGGCCTTCCTCTAAACGGATACAATCTGGTAGGATGGTGGCCTCTCAATGGGCATTCTACCGGATATGGATTAACAAATCAAGCCGTTTCAAACGATATTAATTATTCTTATGTTCCAAATCTCTATAATGTGGGAATAGTATCATGGAGATAAAAAATATACTCAAGACAAAGAAGGCACAGATGATGTCTACTGCAGTGCTATTAATGTTCATGCTTATGCTTGCCGAACTTTTCGCATTCCTGATAATGAGCTCAAACTACAGCCAGCTTTCCACTTCAAGAACTATAGCTACAGGCTCAGTCTCAATAGGCACCTCATTAGCATCAAGCTCCGGACAGTTTGCAAAATCAAGCCTAAAGGCAGCAATACTAACCTTATCTGAATACGAATACACTCCATCGCTGAGAAAAGGGAATTTCATATCCAATTTTTCATATGATATATCAAACATGATGATATCAGGTATAATCCCTAATGCCACTTCCTATGCGCAGAATTCAATATCACAGGATATGGAAGGGTTGACTCTCTCTTCATACAACCAGAGCGTATCAAAGACCTACGGCCTCGGCGAGAATATCAAATTGAATGAGAGCAGGCCATACATATATCAATCAAGCCCATATTCGATATCTGTAAGCTATATAGAAAATATAAGGTTGAATACCTCTTCAGGAGAGTACTCTTTCGGAATTCCTGTAAATGCAACTCTGAATCTCACAGGCCTTCCTGATCCTTACTATGCCGAGTCAGGCACATGGAAGACCATTGCATTCGGGAACATATTCAACCAGGTTCAGAAGATAGGCGGCATAAATGCAGGCATGGCAAATCAATACTCTCTCTCATATGGCACAGTATATTATCTGGGATCTGGGTCTTCTTGTCCTACCAACATGAACCCTCTCCTTGCAAATTCAACCATACTTGTAACTGTCAATGCAATGCCCATAATTACTTCTGGCTGTGAAAACAATTTCGGAGGCCTTATAACCCAATCAAATACCATACCAACCAATTCCAAAATAATGATACCTTATCTCGGCTATGCTCCTGGCACATCCCTCTCAGACCTCTTCCAATCCGGACAGGGAGTGCTTATTTATGGACCTAGCTATTCTGCATATAACATACAGAATCTCCAAAAATCAGTTGCAGATGGATATTATTTCACATCTCCGGCTACAGCCTCATACATAGACAGGGCAAACGGAAACCTCGGAACAAGTTCCACCCAAGGCATATTCACATTTTCAGGATACAACAGGCAGTCAGCTCTCTTTAACGGAGTTTCAAGCTATTTAATGGCAGGAAACCCTGCTTCGAATTCGCTTCTCAGCCCATTTGTCAATAATCAGATAACAATCTCAGCATGGGTGTTCCCTGAAGAAGGCCCATACCAACAGCAGACAGTTTTAGATTTTGGCACCACAGGCAACTCATACTGCCATGCAGCAAGGCTGGTAGTATTAGATGGAAATCAATGGTATGGTACAGTACAGAATCTCGACAACGGTCAATCTTCACTAACTGTAAGTGGACTAATCCCATTCTCATGGAATTATCTAGCAATGACCTTCTCCAATGGAGGAAACCTAAATCTATATCTAAACGGCCAACTTGAAGGAAGTGTACCAGCAACTGTGCCACTTAATAATCCGAATCAGGTAAACAACCTGGTGATTGGTTCAAACCTGGGCACAGCGACATCAGGCACGTCAACATGTGGAGGAAGCACAAAACCATTCAATGGAAGCATAGCCAATGTCCAGGTATACAATTCTACGCTTACCTCATCTCAAATATATTCAATCTATCAGCAGGGTTACTCTGGAAGGCCAATTCCAGACAACAGCCTTGTGGCTTGGTATCCTTTAAATGGCAATTCAAACGACTACAGCGGCAACGGAAACAATGCCGTTTCAGTAAACACAATCTTTACTGATGCACCTTCAGGGGTGCCTTCCAGATATGCATCAACATTCAATGGCACATCTTACATAGATTCCAACATTACTTCATATTTTGGTACAAATAACGCATTCACCGCTGCTGTATGGGCATATATTACTCCAAAAACAACAGGTCCTGTATTCGGAATATCCGGATCTCAGTACTTCGGTAATTCATATCCTGACTACAACAGCATGCCTCTACTGTTTCCTATAGGACTAACCCTTTATAATATTATATACAAAGGTGTAAGCTCTACTAACCCTTCCTGTAATACTCTCAACTTTTGTATCACAAGTTATACACTGCCATCTTCCGGATGGTATTCATTAGCGGTTACATATGTTCCATCAGGTTCAGGCGGAACAGATACATTGTATATCGACGGAAAAGCGACAAACCAGATAATCATGTCTCAGTATATTCCAGCAAATTCAGTAATAGGCCCAACTGATTTTTTCACCACTTATGTACAGGCAATACTTCCTAATTATTCTCCATACCATAATCTTACTGGCACCATAGCCAATGTTCAGGCATACAACACATCGCTCTCTCCGAGCCAGATAATGGAGATCTATACTGAAGGCATCTCCGGAGCACCAGTTCAAGACAAGAATCTTGTAACATGGCTTCCCCTAGACGGGAATGCTAACGACTACAGCGGAAACACACATCCAGGAATACCTACTGCAGGAGTTCCACAGAAGACTTCATTTGGCCTGAATAACTACATTTTCGGTCCAAACCACGGTGCAGAGTATCCTCTTCCAGGAATAGGCAATTGTGTAAATATCTCCACATGTTCAAATGCCTCCTCACACAATATCTATGTAAGCAGTCTTCCAATACTGCCTATGGGTTCCCTGCAGGCTGCTTCATTTTCAGGAACTACAGATCTATACGAGAACATCTCCTCATACCTGTATACTGACAACTCATTTTCAATTTCGATGTGGGCACATATAACTCCAAGTACAAACGGTCCCTTATTCGGCATTACTGATTCATATCCTGTTGAAACTACCAATGCCGGATATAACGGAATTCCATGGGACGATCCAATTCTCAGCACTGCAGATATGAATGTGTATGCATCGGTATCCGGAGTAGATCAAAACAATCCTATAGTAGCAGACGTTGGGCAAACCGGATGGCAGTATATAACTCTCACATACAACGCATTAAACGGAGGGCAGACATATCTGTACATAAACGGCCAGCCAACTACAACTACTCCTGCAACAGGCGAGTATACTGGAGCAATACCTCCATCCACATTTGCATTCGACTATCCTGCCTCTCTGCCTGTCTATTGGATTACAAACATGTCTGTGTATTCCGGAGTGCCTCTTCCACAAGGCGTAAATGGCTTACTGCAGGGCGAAATCTCAAATGTACAGCTATACAACACTTCACTGACACAGAACCAGATAACCTCAATGTATAAGAGTGGAATTTACAGTGTTCCTATGAGCTACTCAAACTTAATCGGATGGTGGCCGCTACAAGGCAACGCAAATGACTACAGCGGCAACGGATACACAACAATAACAGACCAAAATGTAACCTTCCCTTACATCTCTAAGAATACCTCTGTCACTGCAAACATATGGCAGGCGTTAGGTTTCGGAGTGCCTCCCAGCCTAAATTAATCTTTAGGAAAAATTTTTAGGAAAAAAGAAGAAGTATCCAAGAAAATAAAAGATAAATCCGGAAAGAACAATCACACAAAGATCTATGCAGTGTCCACCGTCCGATAGTTTTTTGTAAATCAACTACTAAGAAGTAAGAGTGCAGAAGATGGATAATCAAAGATTGCCTTCCTGGATGACTATAAAACCATTCAGCTCCTCGAAATACTCAGAGATAAAATCAGAGATACTCTCAAGAGGCCTGCATACAATATGTGCGGAAGCCCACTGCCCAAACATAACAGAATGCTGGAGCAGTGGAACTGCCACTTTCATGGTTTTAGGAGACCTATGTACAAGAGGCTGCAGATTCTGCTCAGTGCAGAAAAGTGCAAAGGGAAGAATGCCGGATCCCGATGAGCCTAAAAATCTCTCCGAAGTTATAAAGAAATGGGGGCTTAAATACGTTGTAATAACTTCAGTATGTAGGGATGATCTAGAAGATCAGGGATCAGAACATTTTGCAAGATGCGTAGAAGAGATAAGGAAGAAATCGCCAGACACCACCATTGAGCTGCTAATACCTGATTTCAGAAATAATGACTCATGCATAGAACGCATAATCAAATCAAAGCCGGATGTAATAGGGCATAATCTTGAAACTGTAGAAAGCATCTCCCCTAAGATAAGGGATAAGCGTGCAACATATTCACAATCACTGGAAATTCTCTCAAAAATAAAGAAAATGGATAAAGGCATATATACAAAATCAGCAATCATGCTCGGGCTCGGGGAAAGCGATCCCGAAATCGAAAAAACAATGGACGACCTTCGTAATACAGGAGTTGATTTTCTCGCAATGGGACAGTACCTAAGGCCAAGCAGCCTACATGCCGAAGTAAAAGAATTCATATCTCCGAAGAAATTCGCAGATCTAAAGGAAAGGGCCATGAAAAAAGGATTTCTATATGTCGCATCAGGCCCTTTTGTAAGGAGCTCCTATCGCGCCGATGAAGTGAATAATCTCATAAAGAGAACGGCTACCTGTTGAAATTCCATTTTCTTGTACCGTATATCTCTATTCTTAGTTTTTCTGCAGCTTCCAGCTCCTCCCTGTTCCACATTCCGAAATCGTATTCCCTGCCTTCTGTAAAACCCTCCAGCAAAGCTCCATAAAGATCATTAAGTGAGAAATTGCCAAAAGCCGATACTGAAGTAACTCTATCCTCGACGTTTTTTATCATCTTGTCCGATATCTTCTCCTTGCTCACATTCAGGAGGGAAAACATGCGTTTTATATCAAGGGAATAGAGTATGGTGCCATGCTGCAGTAGTACTCCATTCCTTCTCGTCTGCGCGTTTCCGGATATCTTTTTCCCTTCTGCAATTATATCATTAATGGGCATAAACTCAGCTTTTATTCCAAGAGAACCAAGTCCTGAAATTATGAAACTGCAGATATCTCTATAGCTCTCCCTGATTCCTTTAGGAAACTCCGATTCAGGAGCCACAAGGCTATATGTTATTTCTCCACGATTATCGTGATAAACAGCCCCTCCTCCTGTTATCCTTCTTACATAATCCACTCCGATTTCCCTGCATTTTTCAACGTTTACCTCTTCTTCCATAGACTGGAATCTTCCTATTGAAACAGCACTTGGAGACCATCTATAGAATCTTATTGTTGGAGGAGAGAGCTTCTCTGAAACTCTTTCAAGTAATACCTCATCTATGGCCATGTTGAAGTACGCATCATGTGTCTCCAGTCCTACAACCCTCCATCTCATGCTCCCACCGCCATCTTAACTGCCTTCGCTATTGATGCAGGATCTATTCCTATCATCTCAATTTTTCCATCTGAAGCCACTTCAGCTATCTTGGAAGCGATATCTATTTCATCAGCATTTATCTTCATGCCTTCAACAGATTTCTCAATCAAGCCTAATTTTTCTTCAGGAAGTAGAAAAAAATCACCTATTATTTTTAATGAGACTACTGTGCCGTTTTCATGCACTAAACGTATCTCTATGAGTTTGCCTCCAGGCACCTTGTATTTTGACTTGCATTCCATAAAATAGATATGCTGCAAATCGTATTTATATTTTGGCAGGAAATAACTACTGTGTTTGCATGATGCCAAATATGGATCCAAGATCGCTCAAGCGGATGATGGACAGCATGGGTATGAAGACAATGGAGATACCCGCTCTCAGGGTCATAATAGAAGGAAAGAATAAAAGCTTCATAATTGATGAGCCGAATGTGACTATGATAGAGATGCAGGGAAACAAGAGTTTTCAGATAACTGGGAGGATATCCGAAGCTGAAAGGGATCTACCCCCTGCTGAAATAACTGAGGATGACATATCCATGGTAAAGGAGAAAACCGGAGCAACAGATGAAGCCGCAAAGAAAGCCTTGGAAGAAACCAATGGGGATATAGCCGAGGCTATAATGAAGCTGAACGGAAATCCATCTTAAAGAGGTGCAGGCAGGGGACTCTGCCTATCCTCCTAATCTCTGAAGCCTCTGCCATCTTCTTTTCTATAAATATTCCTACTGATATCTCTCCAACTATATTGGCTGTATAAAAATCGAGCTCATGTATTAATGTACCTGCCTCTTCAGGACCCATAAGATCTCCGATATAAAAATTAGCATAGCTTTTCAGATCTAGCTCCATCTTTCCTTCACTATGCCTGCTTCCTATGAGTTCTCCATCACACATTGCTATTATGTTGCCTTCAGGGGTATCATGTATCCTGACATATATCCTGCCAGCAAGTTCTGCCTTGCTATCTTCCTTACTGCTGCTTGTCTGAAGGCCAGCCATCTAATCTACTTGTATTTATAAAACATGTACGCGGTTGAAATGTAGAATATTCCGTATCCTATCAGCCATAGTCCACCGTACAAGTTATTTATCATCATTGCAGTAATTCCCAAGATAAAGAGTATTCCTGAAAACGCAGTCTCAACAACCGAGTTCTTAAGCGCGAATACTATGTTTTTTTCAGATTTAAGGAAAGATATTCCGGTCCATGAATTTTTCACTGTACTGCTGAACACTGCAAGAATGGCAGCTTTAGCCCTTATAAATGCAAGCGCAAAATTAAGAAGCAGCATCATGAAGCCTTTTTTTAATGAGCCAAAATAAAGTTTTGTTACAATCACTGGTGCCATCAGGGATAATACGAAAGCAAGAACTCCGAGGGTCTCAAATATCATCTCGGGGCTGCCCAGAAGAAAGACGCCAGGTATGCTAATATTAGGCACCATAGTAAGCCCTGAGAAGACTATTGCAACAGAAACAACAGTGAAAATTATCAAGACTACCGATATGTAATTCAGACCAAAGCCGTGTGTAATATAATCCGCAAGCAGCCATTTTGATTTAGGCTTCTTGTTATCCTTCCCGAACAACTTCCCTACAAAATATCCGAGAAACTGTGTATCTCCATAGTTATATCTCCACTGCTGCTTTGCCAGATGGCTGAATTTGGTTATAGGTGCTCCGAGAGCATAATTCTTGGGTATGTAAATGCTCTCGTATCCGTGCGCATCTGACTCAAAGCTGAAGAAAGTATCTTCAGTGACATACTCAGGAAAGCCCCCCATCTTCTTCAGGCATGATATCCTTATCATACCACATGATCCTGCAAATATCCCAGTATTATTCAGAGCCCTTGAGGGCTGGATGAACTTGAAGAAAAACCCATGGAATATGTCTACCGTATCAGAGAAGAACGTTCCCTTCTGGAATCTCTTTTCCGTCTGTGCGTAAGATAACTTTCTGTTGTTGAAATAAGGGAGCAGGTCCAGTATGAATCTGGTATCAACAAGATACTCATCGTAATCAAAGATGGCAAGAAATTCTTCCTCCGCATTCATTGCAAAATTGTTAAGTGCTCCCGCCTTGAAACTTTTTCTGTTATTCCTATGTATGTATTTCACGTTGTGTTTTCTGGAGAACCTTTCCAGCTCCGTCCTTATTGCAGGATCTGTAGAATCATCCAGAAGATAGAAGTTGATCCTGTCCTTAGGGTATTTCATCTCCATAAGCCTGAGAAAGTTCTTCTCAGTTATTGCCGTATCTTCATTGTATACTGGCACTGCTACTGCAACAACCGGAAATCCCTTCACTGGCTTGAGTTTTCTCTGTATCTTCTCAAGATGTTTATCATATAGATATGATCTGTAGTAGCTGTACGACGTAAATGTATTGAAGAATCCTGATACTGCAGAAAGCATAAGGAAAGCTAATGCAACAGCTTTGCTAAGAATAGTATTTGTTACTACTATCAAATATATCGAAAATCCGATTCCAAGTATTGTAAGAACTGAAAACAGAAGTATCGAGATTCCTCTCATTGCAAGATTCTTATCCATTTTAAACATCATTCTACTTTGTAATGCATTATAAATGAAAGACGAATAAGAATATAACCTTACATATTTAAATAAACAAGCATGTGCCGGGATGGCAGAATCCGGTATCGCGCCAGAACAAATAGGCGAAACTCGAGATCTGGTGGCCTTCGGGCTTTTTGGGTTCAAAAATCGCTCCATTAATCGGAGCAATGGAAATCCCAATCCCGGCGCATCTATCTTGTCACAAGATAGCCATTGACAGCCTCATAAAGCTCCCTGGCTTTCCCATTTTCCTCAAAATGTTTTCTTATAGGCATTACCTTCTCTTCAAGCTTTTCCGAAACAAACGATTTGATGTCCATAGGGTGTATCTTTCCATCAAGGTAGAGCCTTCTCAACTCATTGTAGTTATCTGCGGCTATGTCTCCTCCGAATTTTTGAGGCCTGGCTATGGTTATAGGACTCTCCCTGTTTTCTATTATTATCTTATCTATATAATCAAAGACAGGATTGCCGTCGCATATCCTCTCCGGGCAGTATGCAGAGTTTATCTTTTTAGCTATCTCTTCCCTGCTATCATGTATGGTTATGGAACTTTTTGGATCCGATTTGGACATCTTAAACTCCATAAGCTTACTTTCATCATCGGTTTTGAGGTCCGGAGGCGCACCCTTGAGCCCCAGAAGAAGGGGATGGCTTACAACTACCGGTATCTTCCATCCGAATCTCTGCGCAGCCTCCCTTGCAAGTATATTCGCCTTTCTCTGGTCTATTCCCAGTTGGCATATGTCTATATCCATCTCGAATATATCCGTAGCCTGCATTATCGGATAAAATATCTGCGCCGATGAAAGCGATTCTCCCTCTTTTCTTCCCATTATGGTTATGGCCCTCCTGACCCTGTCAAGCGACGTTATTCTGCCTATTTTCAGGAATCTCTCCCAGTAATCGAAGTTCTGCATTAGGTCTTTGTTCCATATTATCTCTACTTTGCTTGTATCCACTCCGGCAGCTTTCCATACTTCAACAAAATACATCCCCACAGTATGTATGTGCTCCAGGTCTCCTCCAAGCTTGTTGTTTATATATGCAAAATAATCTGCAAGATAGAGTTTGAAGTTTATTCCTATGTCCATAAGCCTTTTAATGTTCTTAGAGCGCATAAGCCCGAAATGTATGCCTGCCAGCCCAGAAGGCTCAAATCCGTCATATGCTACTGGGTGATCGTTGCTCTCAAACAAACTTTTCAGTTCGCCTTCAGTAACTATCTCAGCGGCAAATTCCTTTATAACTGCTATCTTGCTTTCAGCATCCATCTAAACCCTTTATACTATTGCCATGTAAGTTTATAACGATTATTCTTCCGCTGAGCGCATGGGAAAAATCTTGCAATTGAGAAAATAGCAAAAGCACAAAAGCGGCTCTACCTGTTTCTGATTACCTAAAACCTGAAGATACGTAATCTTCCTACAAATCTTTTTATGTTTTAACATCTATCTACTAATAGGCGACTTAATGACGGACAATGTACCAATGCTTTCACCTGACGATGAAGAATTGCTGAAATTCATAGAAGCGGCAAAGCCTAAAATCTATATTGTAGGTGCAGGAGGCAGCGGTTCAAACACTGTAGCAAGAATTTCCGAAGTGAATATAGACGGAGTTACTCTTGTAGCTGCAAACACCGATGCATCGCACCTTGCAAAGATAAGATCTAACAGAAAGGTTCTCATAGGCAAAAAAATCACAAGAGGCTTGGGAGCCGGAAGCGACCCTAAAATAGGGGAAGAATCTGCAATAGAGAGCAAAGAGGAGATAAAGAATATAATAAACGATGCACAATTAGTCTTCATAACCTGCGGCATGGGCGGCGGAACAGGCACAGGCTCAGCACCTGTAATAGCGCATCAGGCAAAGGAATCAGGAGCTCTTACTATAGGCATAGTCACGCTTCCATTTACAAGCGAGGGAAGGATAAGAATGAGAAATGCCCTTGAAGGCCTCTCAAAACTGAAAAGGTCAACAGATACGACTATAATAATACCTAACGATAAGCTTCTCTCAGTTGCACCAGACCTTCCGCTCAATATGGCATTCAGGATAAGCGACGAGGTACTTACAAACGCAACAAAGGGAATCATAGAGATGGTTACAAAGCCAGGAATGGTAAATCTGGACTTTGCAGACCTGAGGAGCGTATTAAAGGATTCCGGATATGCTGTAATAGGCATAGGCGAGGCTAATTCATCAAATTCAAAAGACAGGGCAATGATAGCAGTTGAGAATACCCTCAAGAGCCCTCTCCTCGATGTCAACCTATCAAGCGCAAAGAAAGCCTTAGTAAACATAGTTGGAGGCGAGGACCTTACTCTCCGCGAAGCCGAAAGGATATTCCAGGAGGTATCAGGAAGGATAAGCCCCGACGCAATGCTGAAATGGGGTGCCCGCATAGACCCTAACCTTCAGAAAAGCGAGGTAAAGATAATGGTCGTCATGGGCGGCGTCGAATTCGCAGAGTATACTGAGACAGGGATAAAAAACAAGATAGATGCAAACAGTGATCTGGATCTGGACATGATATTCGATGACCAAAGCGCCTGAATATAACCTTCGGCTAAAAGCAGAAAACCAGGCGTATCTAAAGTTATTTATCTTTTAATGCTCAATCCTGTGTGATTAATTGGATATAATAAAGCGCATTAAAAACTTTATAGCAGACTCAAAAAGAGTGCTCTCGATAAGCTACAAGCCTGACAGGGCATCTTTCAACAGAACCTTCAAGATAGTACTTATTGCGACTCTAGTCGTAGGCATACTCGGCTTTATAGTTGTCACCATAATAGGATTCATCACCTGACCTGTTTTTACAAAATGAATAGCAGAAAGCCCCTAACCTTGAGTTAGGGGATGAATGTGAATACATATAAGTTTTGCTGGTGAAATAATGATATTGGTCTCGTATATATCTGAAATACGTCCTGAAAGGGACT
>JAKBPE010000014.1 GCA_021829835.1 bacterium | reverse complement strand
GAAGAAGGGGGGGATAAATTCCCATATGTTGAATTGGCATTTGTTTTATTTAGGCCAATCTTTATATAATAAAATTATTCTCTTTTTTACTTCTTCCTTTTTTGCTGTATGGTAAATAATTGATTCTATTACAAAGTAAGTACTTCAGTTGATAAAAGCCCACTGAAAACAGAGTATACGCGTTTAAACGTCTTTGAAACTAATCTTGATTAGCTTTTCCACATTCGCAAGCAGTTTCTTCGGCGGTAAGTTTCCATCAACAACAAAATCAGCGGCCTTCCTCTGTATATTCTCGTATCTTTTGGATTCTGGTATGACTACTTTTACTGTGTAATCGAGCTGGCTCACTTCCCCAAAGTACTTCTTGTAGGTCTTCTTATTGCTGTTGTTGAAGACATTGAACTTTTTGAGCCTTCTGTAAAGCAGGTTTAGATCCGAGACATCCATCCAGATCTTTTTATCGAATAGCTGATTCAGTCTTTTGTCAACGAAAAGTAGATGCCCGCCTATGATGACAAGCTTGTGTGGTTCTATCTTCCTGTCGAACTTTTCGGTAAATTTGTGGCTTGGAATGTAAGCAGGCTTTCCATTTTTAAGTAGTTTTATCACCCTGATTATCTTGTCGTATCTCAGGGATTCGGGTCTTTCTTGGTTCTTCGGGTTCTTCTTGTAAAATTTATCTTGGTCTATATGGATAACCCTACCTTTGTATTTTTGCTCAAGATTGGATATGACAGCGGTCTTGCCACAACAGCTTCTGCCTGCGATTCCTATAATTATTGGCGCATCCTGTTTGTTCATGTCCTTCCCCTGCTTAACTTAACCTGAAGGAATCTGTTGGACTGGTAGAATGATTCTACACTTCCCTGTTTCCACCATCCAGTCAACTCAGGCTTCAATATCAATTCGGGATCATAGAAGGGAACCTGTCCTGGTGAAAGGATTATGCTTAATGGATGTGGAGCCTTATGATCCCTTATCTGTAGCAACTCTTTCCCCACAAATCTCCTGCCGAGCCTTTTCACCGCATTCCTTATGGCTATATCTTGTATATGGTTTCTACCGGTTTCTTGGATTGTGTAATCCATTCCAGAGTGTATGTTTGATGGCATATCATCATAGATATCTGAAGCTTCGTTGAGCAAGGTTTCAAGAATTTTCTGGTTTTTCTTTAAAAACCTGTAATAAGATTCTTCATACAAGGCGCACGCACCTAAAAAATCAATGATTTTATCACCAATCTTCCAGACTAGACGCCAGTTGCCTTTTTTATATTTAAAATTCCACTCGGAATATTTCTCATCCCGAGTGCTACCTAACTGGCCGACTCTTCCAAGATCCTTCCACGTCTCTTTGCTTGATACTCTCTTCAAATTAATCACTTTCACGGTCCCTGTTTCCTCTCTCTAGGCATCTCTCTATTACACTTATTGAGCATGAAGGAATTAATACCTCTGCGTGATTTAATTTTCATTGGGAAATTAATTTCCAGGATGTGGGATCAAGGTATACTATGACTTGATCTTCCAATTTGCTCAAGTTTGTCGATGACGAATCACATGTGTGTAACTCGACCTAATAAACACCGCTTCTACTATATTGCCGAGATAAATTCCATAAATCCGCTCAAAAACTGCTTTAAGATTGAGAAATCAGCCCAGTCATTTTATTGTATCGTCATAAACAAAATAATAAAAACAACCAGAAAAAAATCCTAAACTCTAACATGTGTTTCAAATTCAGAATGTTTCAAATTTTGGCCAGTCAACAGTTGCTATACTCTTCTTTTCATATGATCTCTCCACAAATTCTATCCTGCTTACGATGGTAAATACTGTATCGAAAATAAGCAGTGCTATTATGTAAATATAATAATTCGGAGCGCCGGTATTCACTACGTTCATATACTCAAAGACAAAAAGCCCAAGCGCAATGAAAATGACAAGTATTGTGAATCCAACTCCGGCTCCGGAATTTCTGAACACGGCAATTCCTGAGATAAGCCCTCCGACAACGACGAAAAGATTTACCAGGCTTATCTCACTGCTTAATGACAGCTTCATCAAAAATCCATATATCCCAAATCTATTGACCTGGTCTATAATGCTGATTATCTGCGGATATGTATGATAAAGGATAAATAACGAGCTTGCAATCAGAAGCAGTGAAGCCACATATGTGTATCTGTTCGGCCCTACCTTGAATGTACTCCTTGTAATAGGTGCCTTGCTAAGATCTTCAAGGCAGTACTCCTTACCTTCATATCTCACAAGATCCGGATAGCAGAAATATCTTTTGCAGTATGAACACTGTGCATACGCATCTCTCCACGGGTGATTTGCGCACTTCTCTCCGTCAGGCACCCTTCCCTGCTCCGGCTCAGAAACTTTTTCCGAACCGGCACTGAAAGTAACACTTTTTGTATTGGTATTTTTATCTAACTGGGGACCCTCCATACCTGCTGCCTGCTGCGTCTGAAAAGAATTCCCTGCATCTAACGCGGCTTCATCAGGTATCCAAGCACCTACTCGAATTTATTTGCGGAGTGTCTCTCAGCTTCTCTCGCTTTCTTTTCGAATATGCCTCGGTGTTTAGCACAGCTTATGCAGTAGTATACTTTTCTCCTTGTCATAAATCTAACGTTGCTCAGGCTGTTTGGCTCAGTTCCGTATTTTACCATCTTCTCGTAAACTATTCCCTTGCTTCTAGGGACTCTTCTTCCACAGCTGTCACATACTACCTGTGACTCACTTCCTCGCATAACAATTCCCTGTATACAAAATACATATCACGATAAGATTATTAGATGCTTAGGTAATATCCTATTTACAGGATTTTCTTCTCTGAAATTATAAATAGTCATGTACATGCCATATTTATCTATTTTACCATGCATATGAAAGCATTGGAGCTATAATGAAGATACTTGCAATAAGCAATATACCTGGCGCAACAGAGAAGATAGCAGACATACTGGAAAGCCCAAACATAAATATAATGGCAAAGGAGGAAAACTCCGACATAGAGGGCATACGCGACAGGATAGCATCCGCATTCTCAAAAAGTACATACGATTATGCGATAGTGGTGGTAGACAACCATATAAAGGCAACAGCAATCCTAAACAAGGCCGAAGGCATAACCGCCGCAGTTTTTGATTCTGAAGAAGACATGGGCCTGCTTGACGGCAGCGGCATCAACACTATAGTGTTAAAGGCATCACGAAAAAATCCTTCATTCATAAGCAGCATATCTTCTGGCGCAGTATCTTCATCTTCCTTAAATGCTCACGAATCTACATCAAGAATCAGGATAGAGAAGCCTTCCTCTCCGCATGCAACTCCATCTCCATCAAAGAATCACCTCCATATCTCCTTACTAAATAAAGAAAAGAAGTCTGAGAGGCCTGAAAAGCCTAATAAAGCCGCACAAGAGGAAGACAAAGAGATTCATGCCTCAAAGAGAAAAGGTGTAATGGGAAAACTTAAAGACAGCTTAGGCATAATCGATTAAGATAAAAAGATTATCTTGTAAGCCAGCATACCCTAAAAGAAAATCCCGCAGAAGCCGCAATCGCCAGTTTTCCTCACACCAATAAATACTTTCTCATCGTATCTCTAATAATGGATCCGGAATGCAGGAAAATATCAAAGGAGATACTCCCAGCAGTTCGGGCATCTATAGCCCAGACTATGTTCTCCGAGCACAACTACTGCCAGCGTGAGATAGGCGACAAGCTCGGAGTTGTGCAGGTATCTGTAAGCAAGTACATAAACAAGAAATACTCGAAAGAGATAGGTGAAATAGTAGGCTATATAGAAAGCAACAGGCTAAACAGGAAGATTGTGCAGTCAATCATAAGCGGCGAGCCTAAAGAAGAGATAGTTTCCGAGATTGATAAACTCTGCAGCGAGATAATAGGCTCCTCATACTACAAAGAATTATAATGGTGTCAAAATGGTAGAAGAATTAGATCCCTTTAAGATAAGCCAGCAGCAGCTTGACTCAGCTGCAGAAGTCATGGAACTTGACAAGACTGCGCACGAGATCCTCAGAGAGCCAATGCGTACAATATCTGCAACCATACCTGTCAAGATGATGGATGGTTCCACAGAGGTCTTTCAAGGATTCAGGGTGCAATACAACGATGCAAGGGGACCAGGCAAAGGCGGGATAAGATTCCATCCTAAAGAAAATCTTAATACAGTAAAGGCTCTTTCCGCATGGATGACTTGGAAGTGCTCGCTTGCAAACATCCCATACGGCGGTGCTAAAGGCGGAGTGATATGCGATACAAAAAAAATGAATCAGGCCGAACTGGAAAATCTTTCCAGGGGATACATACGTGCATTAGGCAGATTTATAGGGCCAAAGCTCGACGTCCCTGCTCCTGATGTATATACAAATCCACAGATAATGGCATGGATGATGGACGAGTACAGCAAGCTAGTTGGGCATAACGAATTCGGAGTGATAACCGGAAAGCCTATAGAAGTCTGGGGTTCGGAAGGCAGGTTCGATTCCACTGCAATGGGCGGAATGTATGTTTTGCGCGAGGCTGCAAAACAGAGAAAGCTGAAGATAAAAGAAGCAAGGATAGCTATACAGGGCTTCGGCAACGCTGGAAAATTCGCATTCGACCTCTCAAGAAAGCTTGGCGCAAAGGTTGTAGCCATAAGCGATTCCAGCGGAGGAGTCTATTCTGAAAAAGGATTAGATTACGATAAGCTTTCAAAAGCAAAGGCTGAAAGCGGGGAGATTCAGGACTACAGCGAAAAAGGCATGGAGAAGATATCAAACAGCGAGCTTCTAGAGCTTGATGTTGACGTCCTGATACCTGCAGCGATAGAAAACCAGATAACCAAGGAAAATGCCGACAAGATCAATGCCGGCATAGTCCTTGAACTTGCAAACGGACCTGTCACTCCAGCTGCAGATGGAATACTCTTTGAGAAAGGCATACTGGACCTCCCAGACTTTCTGGTCAACTCAGGCGGAGTCATAGTCTCATATTTCGAATGGGTCCAAAACACGCAGAATTACTATTGGACTCAGGATGAGGTATATTCAAAGCTTGACAGCATAATAACAAAATCCTTCCATGACGTATTTGCAATGCAGGAATCCTACAAGGCAAAGAAGAAAAAGATAAGCCCAAGGACATCCGCATACATAGTCGCAGTTGAAAGGGTTTCCAAGGCCATGAAGACAAGAGGCTGGTATTGAATACAACAAACAGAGACCTGCAGGCAATATCACCTGCAGGTTTCTTTTTTATTTTTTCTTTCTGAAAGTTCAAGCTCTGGATTCTGCAATAGGGAATGAATCCCTGGCTCTAACTATTGACAAATAAGCTGCGAATGCCATACTTCTTATTGATGGTCGGATGCCATGTTGTGATAGCATGGCAGCAAGTAAGATGACTAGTCACTCCCTTCTTCAGATTCTTCACCTGGCGTTTTTGCTGAAACTCCTTCTCCCTCGGAGTTTTTCTCATCCTCGCCTTCAGATATATTGAATCTTTCTTCAACAAGCGCTTTGAGCTTCTTCTCTATCTCTTCCTTTTTGGCTCCTGTTATCTCGCTAAGGTCTCCTGAAAGCTGATTGACATACCTCATTATCTGTTTGTACCTTGTCTCCCTGAGATTCAGGTTCTTTATTCCGCTAATATGCCTCTGCAGCGCCCTGGCGCAGTCTTGTACTGCGAGCTTTATTTCGTCTATTATCTCATCTTCCTGCGATACAGCCTGCTTTCCTACCCCCGAATATGGTACATAAACGCTTGATACGTTTACGAGCACGCTTATGGGCTCTTCCTCAAAATTTGATATTCCATACCGTTTCCAGTCTATCCCTTTCGCAGCTTCAGTTATTGCACAATTAGACGCATCAAAAAGCAGAGGCACCTTATTCGCAAATCTCAGTATATTCCCCTCAGAATACTGCTGTGCCTCTTCTCCTTCAGCGCTTTGCTCCTTCTGCCTGGCAGAAGCATCCCTGCTCCTCCCTGAATTACCTCCATAAGCTATTCCAGCCTCAACAATAAATGGTATGCCTCCCCTGAAGACCTTAGGCTTTCTCTCAGTGACCTTCACAAACTCCGGATTCAGTATATTCCTTATTGCTATCTCTATCTGTTTCTCCCCTATCTCTGACATCGAATCCATTTCAGGAGCCATCCACTTAATCCCTTTAAATACTTTCACCAGTTTTTCGGCAGCATCCCACGAAAGTTCTCTCGGATCCGAATCAAAGTCTATATCCTTAAGGATTTCCTTAAGTTCGCTTACCTTCCCTGGAGTTACTCTCGAAAGGCTCTCCTGCAGAAATGCTCCAAGCTTTCTGCTCTCGCTTCTGTGCGCTGATTCAAGCAGATCATTGGTAGTTATTCCCAATGGGTGCGGTTTTATCTCTCTCGCTTTCTTCGGAAGTTCATTAGTAGCCCTGAGAAATACCGACTCCTTTCCCTGGGGATCTACAAGAACTATTGACATATGGGGATTAGACAGTGCAGTTCTCTTTACATATTCATATACTCCATGATCGCTGTTTTCATATTTCACGTCGCCGAACTCCCCGTATATCTCAGTGCCGATTATGTCCTTTTCTACGCTGGACATGTTCTCTATCAGAGGCTTGTTCGTTTTTATATCGATTGTTATATCGCATTCGTACTTCTCGCGCGATGTTCCCGATACCAGATGAACCGACTTCCCTGTAGTTATTTTCGAGTATAGGGTGCATCCCGCAGCTCCAATTCCCTGCTGCCCTCTCTGTTGCTTATACCTATGAAACTTGGTTCCAGCAAGCACAGTGGCGAATGCCTTTCCCGCTATCTTGCTCGGTATTCCCGGGCCGTTGTCCGAGACCCTGACAGAGTATTTGTTCTCTCCAAGCTCCTTTATCTCCACTTTTATGTCAGGAAGCATCTCCGCCTCTTCACATGCGTCAGCTGAATTTGTAAGATATTCATGTACTATTGTTGTAAGTGACCTTACCTTTCCCGAGTATCCAAGCATCTGTGCATTCCTTCTGAAAAATTCAGATATGGAGTGCTCCTTGAATTCTTTGAATATTTCATCCGCATTCTGTTTTGATCCTGCCATCATCTCGCCTCTGCACTTCTTCTCATCCTTTCCATTATGTTGTATGCCTTTTTATGTGTTCCACCTTCAACCAATACCTGCAATGCAGCGCTGGCTATCCTAAGTTGTTCAACGGTGCCTATCATTCCTACTGTATTTCCGTATATGGCGATTTTCGCACCGCTTATCTCCTCTATGTATAATTTTGTCTTTCCCTCCTTGCCTATCATTCTGGCACGTATCCTTCTCCTCTGTTCGTCATTCCTGAAGAAATCCTTAAGATCGGTGAACTTGAAGAAAATATCCTCGCTAAGCAGTTTATACGCGTCATTAATATTAAAGCCTCTTCCATATGCCTGTATCACATTTCTGGCATTGTATTCATCATAGGCTTCTCCTGCAACTGTAACATTATTCCCATCAACTATCTCCAATCTACAATTAAGTGCCTTGGACACATCCTTTATTATCTTCGAAAGGCTCTCTGCCCGTTTCTCCGGTATCAGTATATGTTCCATAAAACCTATTACTGAGTTGAAAACTTATAAATGCATAGCGGGAAAACTCCCATCCTTAAGACCGACATAATTGATTTCTCCTCCTAGCACCTGACGTCGCAACAAGTCAGATAATGTTTATCGCAGAGGACATTCCTATGCGGGAAGTGTGGCATGTCAAGAGATAGGGACATTAACGCATCGATAAATATACTCGATAGAGCTACCGAAGGACATTCGGGAAGTCAAGCCTGTGGAGACGATATAAGACCTTCCGCAAGGGAGGCGGTTGCCAAGGAAGCAGGAACTACACGGGTGGCATCATGACGACCAATCATAGCTACCCTGGAAGCTCCCAATCTTTAGTTGGGAGAGGATGTCACTAAATCCTATTGCGACGAATAGCGGAAACGAACATCCTCATCTTTCGGAAAAACAAAGAAAAAATACAGAAACGCTCCAGTGCCAACAACAACATGGCACATGTATATGTCACTGCAGTATGGTAAGAAATGCCTTAAAAATACAGGCACATCATAAATTCTGCCAAACATAGGAAAACCAAATAAAAAGAAAGTAATAAATAAACAGACTTAGGCTATATCTACTGATTTAATGATACAAATAAAAATAGCCAAGGATCAAAACCTTAAAGGATATACTCTCCTAGAGGCTTTTCCCGGAATCGGCCTGGTCGGTGCGATGTCAGGCAGCTACATAATAGAGAAGCTCAACATGGAAGTCATAGGAAGAATAGACAGCGATTATTTTCCACCACTCTCGGCAGTGCACGAGTCAGTGCCAATGTTCCCTGCAAGGATATACAAGAGCAAGGAGTTCAAGCTTGTCCTTGTAATGGCAGAGTTTGCAATACCTCCAAACCTATCGTATGCAATAACACAGGAGCTTCTCTCATTTGTGAGAAAATATGGCATATCAAGAATAATTTCCGTAGGTGGCCTTCCGGTAAACAAGCCAAGTGATAAGATATACATGATATCATCGGATTCTGCACTTGTGGAATCGGCAAAAAAGCTTAACATAATTCCAATAAAAGACGGCATGATAGCTGGAATAAGCGCCTCGCTGCTCAATTACTCTTCTGATTTCGGAATTCCTGTTTTGGATGTTCTTGTTGAGGTAAATCCTTCAATAACAGACCCAAAGTATGCCGAGCTTGCAATAACAGGCCTCAACAAGCTGATGAACATGAAGATAGATCTCGAGGAGCTTGACAAGGAGGCAAAGCTTGTAGAGGTAAAAATAAAAGACATGCTCAAGAAGCTGAAAGAGCACCAGGAGCAGATGGGCAGCGCATCAATGCCGCCTCCGCCTGACCAATCGATGTATGCATGATTGAGGATATACTCTGTGTTTAATATGGGCAAAGGAAGCGCCACCGCATTCGCAATACTCTTTGTAGTGGTAGTTCTGGCTTTCGCATATCTTTACTTAAATCCCGGAACGCCCATCTCAGAATATACAACAGTGTATGTCAGGATCACAGACCCACCTATCATACCAAAAGGAACAACCAGCATAAATGTCACTTATTCTGGAATAAGCCTTCAGGTAAGGAACTCTTCAGGAACATCATGGATAAATTCCAGCGATGGCGGAAGCATCAATCTCCTTGCGCTTCAGAACCGAACCGAGACAGTATCTTCGATAGACCTTCCTTCAGGTACCACTCCTGTTGTCCTGGGGATGAATATAACTTCAGGCAGCATAACCATAAACGGAACAGAGTACCTGATGGATATAGTATCTCCAAGGATAAATTCTACGATAGGTAATCTATCCGCATTGCCAGGGTCAAAATCATTCAGTGCAATACTAAGCATGGCTTCATCCGTATCTCCCTCATTTGCAGGAAATTCAACCTCATTCTTCTTCCGGGCATTTCCAACAAGCGTGCTTCTAAGCGGCCAGCCTTCTTCTTTCGGAATAGGCTCCATCTCAAGATTGAATTCAAGCGAGGCAGCCGCAATAGCGAGCTATACTCCTGAAATAGAGATACTCTCATCATCCCTCTCTGTTGAAGGAAACAGCACTTCCATAAGTGCTACAATAGAGGACAATTCAAGCGCACCTGTCGTTCTGGAGATGCTTGCATTGTCAGGCAACGAATCGATGAAGATCAATGCGGTAAATCCGGCAGTTCAGGCAGAGCCTTCATTCGGCCACATAACCGACAGTCTTCTCATAAACGAGACATTCAATGCTATAAACTCGGCGCTCGGCTATCTTATAAACAACCAGACCTCAAATCTTACTGGCCTTGCAGTATCAAAGCTTGCATCCAGTAACATTACCAAGATTCCAGGCTACGCAGCATCAACAGCATCAAAGATAGCATCACAGCTTAATCTCACAGGACCTGAGATAAACCAGATATCCTCAAATCTAAATTCTACGCAGTCAAACAGCTTCATAAACGGCATTATCTCAAACCTAACAGGCTCTGCAAATTCCATATATGTAAACGGAAGCAATGCCGCCTCTGTTACTTCCACTCTCATAAAAGGCATATCTTCAGGAAAGATAAACTCTTCAAATATAGCCAATATAAAGAACCTAATAGCAAATGCCAAGGCCGAGGCAGGAGCCAATTTTCCCAAGAAAATAGAAGCAAAGCAGTCACAATTCAATTATCTCTCATTTATAGTTGCCAAGAATTCCTCCCTGATTCCTACTATCTCTGCAAGCAGCATCACAGGATCAAACTACGGGTATCTGCTTGAGCCTGGAAGATCTGTAACCCTTACCTACACAGGAAACATAAGTGCAGGAAACGGAATCCTGGGCATAAGTCTAATAAGTGGTAATTCTTACAAGATTAGTATCATAGGAACCAATGGCGCATATGCTTACACTGAAACAAATGCGGGATGATGTAAATGGGATTGATGGACCTTTTTGGAAAGAAAAATGTATCTTCAGATATTGGAAAGAAATTTCCTTATTATATAAAAACAGAGTTTGTTCCATACAGGCTAAAATCAAGGGAGAACAGCTCGGCTACGCTCATGCTTAGCCTGAAGAATCTTACAGGAGAGCCTGTAATGTGTTCAGTTGTTGTAAACGTTCCAAAGCAGATAGGCTTGGATTCGACAAGCTTATCGAAGGAAAAGGAGATAAGGCTAGGGATGATATCCCCAAATGAGGAACGCTCTGCAAACATTGAGTTGTATAGCAGCGTATCAACCGAGCCAGGTGAATATACCCTTACAATAACCTCGTTTGTGCACTACCGTGACTATGCGCATGTCCTGAACTCTATGCGGAAGAGGGTTTTGATAGAGGCTGTCTGACCTGCTGCTCGCTAGCTTCAGGCTCTGAAACTTCATCAATCTTAGATATTATGCTCTTCAGATCTCCTGCTATCTTTTTACCCTTCTCAGTCAGAAATATCTTTTTAAGCTTGCCATGAACTTCAGAGCTTATAATCCCCTTCTCTTCGCATCTGCTTACAAATCTGCTTGTATGTATATAAGTAACCCCAGTCTCCTTCGCTATGCTCGAAAGATGCCATTCCTTCTCAGAGCCGGCAAGCATCAGTATGATTCTTGCCTGCTTGTCCTTCAACAGAAGCATGCCTCCTTCATTTCCCATTTGATTCTAATATCTCTCTTTGGCATTCCTTTTATCCCTTTCGCTTCCCAATTTTCAAAGCACAACACCAGCAGCATGATGTTCAGAGTAAAAATAATCATAAACGCATAGCGGGAAAATTCCTGCCCTTCATATAGGCGATGATGTCCTTATAATTATGCAAATTGATTATCGCAACCGCACCATATAATCGGCAGATTCTCCTTGTCGCGTGCTTTTCAATTTCCATGGCACAGTTATATAAACTTAACCATGTAGATATTCTAAGGTAATATCGAGGTTAAAGGTGCTAGAATGGTAAAATATATGATTGCAGAGCAACTCGTGGGAAAGGAAGTCGTAACAAATGACGGATTCGATCTTGGCAAGTTCATAGATGCCGAGATAAGTGAAACGTCCGGGAAGCTCAATGCACTGCTGGTAGAACCCAATGTTGACAGTGAGTTTGTAAACAAGCTCAACGCAAAGGGCGGCAGGCTTTCAGTTCCATACACGAGCGTGCTAGCTGTAAATGACTTTATAGTTGTCGACAGGAAAAACCTTCTTTAGGTGTTTTTATCATCATCGCTGGCGGCGACGAGGCGGGCCGCGGCGCTGTTGTGGGCCCAATAGTTGTAAGTATAGTCAGCGTGAGCAAGGGCAAGGAGAGCAGGCTCTCAAGAATAGGCGTGCGTGACTCCAAAATGCTTACAAGGAGGAAGCGGAATTTCCTCCTGGACGAGATACATGCGATAGCTGAAGAAGTAAAAGTATATTCAATAAACAGCACAGAAATAAACGAGGCAATGCGCAACAAGATCTCTATAAATGAGCTAGAGGCTCTCAATTTTGCAAGGCTTATAGATTCTGTATCTGTCATTCCTTCCAGAATATATCTAGATTCTCCCGATGTAGTTCCAGAGAGGTTCGGGCTGCGCATAAAACTCCTGTCTAAAAAAGGGATAAGGATAGAAGGCATCCCTGAACCAAGAAAGGACCGCACCAAGAATACTATAAAGGTAATATCCGAGCATAAGGCAGACGCAAGATATCCTGTCGTATCGGCTGCCAGCATTGTTGCAAAGACAACGCGCGACAGCGAGATCGAAATGATAGAAGACAATTTGGGCATAGAGATAGGTTCAGGATATCCTTCTGACAAATATACTATAGATGCGATAAAAGCCGATCTTGAAACAGGCTCGCTCTCTCCATACATACGCAACTACTGGAAGACCATGAGCCTCATCAAGCAGTTGAAGATTGACGATTTTATAAGTTGAAACTAATGAAGTGTCCATACTGCAAAAATGAGAATACCGATGTCATCGATTCACGGGAAGTCATGGGAAAGGACGTAACAAGGAGAAGAAGGGAGTGCACCGGCTGCCATCGCAGATTCACTACCTATGAAAGAGCAGAGATAGAAGAGATAACTGTAATAAAACGCGACAACCGCCGTGAACAATTCGACCGGAACAAACTTCTCGGAGGCATAATGAAGGCATGCGAGAAGCGCGAGATAAGTCGCGCGGTCATGGAAGACCTTGCAGACAGGACAGAGTCAAAAATCCGCGCAAAAGGAAAGATAGAGACCTCCAGCAGGGAGATAGGTGGCATGGTTATGAAAGAGCTTATAAAGATAGATCCGGTAGCGTATATACGTTTTGCAAGCGTATATCAAAACTTCGGCTCTCCTGAAGAATTCACAAAGGCAGTTTCTATAATTAAAAAAGGAAAGGGCAAAAATCTCAGTCATTCGCAGGGTAAAAGCAGATAACTACACTGCGTTTGGCTCTATCTCAGTCATATTATATAATTCATATCAGGAAGTCAAAGTTCCAAGCCCAAGCCTAAAGCTCAATTCCCTCCAAGCGAATTATACGCAGTAAATCCTGCGTAATAAGGCGATACTGTAAGAAGGGCGCTTCCGCTTGTGTTATATATCGGAAGAGTGTTTGAGCAGGCAGTGCATATCCTATAATTTATAACGAAATTCGGATTGAGTACAGTTCCTAGCCCCGGATAATAATTATCAAGTTCAGCCTCGCAGTATATGGTGTTGTATGGCAGTGAATTCGAGGCAAGGCAGCTGCCATAGTAAACTTCGTTTGCAAATGTGGGCCTCACCGAAAACGAATTGGAAGGAAATTGAATCTCTGTTCCCATTCCATTGCCAAGTATGACAACCATCTCCGATCTTATGCTGTTTGTCATTATGTACGCTCCATAGCATGGAAAAGAAGGCGTTATATAGCAATGGGCCGGAGGATATGCCTGTTTGCTGTTAGAAGATGCAATAGCGGCTCCAAGGACAATCACAAGCATTACCGATATTATTACCCACGAGTAAATTGTCAAAAATTCCACTGCAGGCTGGCCTTTCATAATCTTCATTCTGCCTGAAATTATATTTTCTACGAAATGTTTATCTTTAGGTGCGATATCCGCGCCACTAGGCTCAAAACCCATGTGCTTATCTGAATTCCTATATTTATATTACTTTTTGCAATACTCAATCACAGCAGAATGCCAGTAAGCTTCAATATAATAAGCTACAATGCAATTCTAGGCACTCTTCTTCTTTCCGATTGTTGATATGCTGAAATCTATAACTATCTCAGAAATCAGCGAAGAGTAAGGTCTTACCTCCCTAATTCCAATGAGCTTGAATCTTCTTCTTTTCTCTCTGCATAGCTTCTTTATCTTTTCAAGGGCCTCTTTTCCTCCATCCTCTACAAACGCATAATAATGTATTATGCATCTCTCTCCTGCGATCTTAAAAGCAGCATCAAGAAATCTCTCAGAATCCATAGGCAGGGGCATCAATATCCTATCTGCAAAACCAAAGTATTTCCTGGAAGGTTTTCCTGCATCGCCAAGCACAGGAATAAAATTCAATGTTTTGTTTAGTTCTCTGTTCTTCAACGCATACTTCTGTCCCTCCCTGTTCATCTCTATGCCTACTACGATTGAATTCTTGTTTTTCTTGGCTATCTCTATTGCAAATGGACCAATTCCTGAGAACATAACAACGACTCTCTCTCCGTCTTTGGAAAGGTCAACTATTCTCTTTCTTTCATATGCAAGCCTAGGGGAGAAATAGACCTGCCTCAAATCTAGGAGAAATGATGCCCCGTTCTCCCTATGGGTAGTCTGATAGCTCTTCTTACCCATAACATAGGTATACTTCCTCTTTCTGTATCTTCCTTTTACCGGGCCGCCTTTGCTCAATACAGTAAGTATATTCTTATGTGTCTTCATGATTCCCTGTGCAGCATCCTGTGCGTCTTTTCCATCTGAATCTATCACTGCTATGCTCCCTATAGTATCAAATCCTATTCTGCGCCTCGGTACCTTTTTACTTCCATTCCCTATTTTTATATCCTCAGTCTTCATCCTATCTCTCTAGACCAAAATAAAATTGATATCTATTTACTCTCAATATAATTTATACCTCCCTTTATATCTGTATCGCAGCGACTAAGGTAAAATATGTCTAAATTCAGATTATTGTGGGATAGCACATTGACCAGAGATAACAGCAACAGTTTTATATCTAAAAAAAAGAACTCATATCGTTTTTATGCCATACTCTGTAAAACAAATACCCGGTCACACGACTCATAGACTAGGCGGAGGCCTTATTGAAGTCATCATAAAAGAAAAAGCCCCAGGAACTGGACAAAAAAGTTTTAAGGTAGACCATAACAGATTAATCTCAATACTGCACAGTCACAATTTAATACCTCCAAGTCATAATGAAATGTTCAGTTCAATGCTCTCCTCTCCAGATATCCTGAAGAAATTAAAAGACAGTTTCGTATACTTGAGAAGAATGGCTAGTCTAGCCAGTCTTCCTAATGGGTTCTATCTTCTTGAAGAAGGCCAGGAACCAGGCCAATTTAAAACAGACCAAGTAACTCCAGGAACAGCAGATCCTGAAAAAACAGTAAGGATATGGAAAGGCAAAAATCCTCCTGCACTATTCATACTTACTAATGAAGCTACAGCAAAGCAAAACTTCCGTTTTATGATAGATATGGCAATCAGCCCTTCTTTCAGCACAAGCACAATAATCGGGGTAGAACCAAATCCACTCATGGTTTTAAGGAGAGGCCAAGAAAATATATTTCCATCACTCACTCCAGAAGTTATCACTGCATACAGGACCGCTATTGCTGAACTAAACCGTATAGAGCAGAAGCTTCCAAATTCCACTAAAAATACCAGAGAATTGCTAGCTGCCTTAACTCGTCTGAATGAATGGTTCTGATAAATGGCGCATGACGTCTGAAGTCAGATGCAAATGCCTAATTAGTAAGTATTATATTCTTGATTGTTCATATATTCATTAAATAATTGGACTTTATGAGACATGCGGTCTAAAAAGAATGTGGTATCTTGTATCTTATAATTCGAGTAACATCAAGCCAGGAAAAGATAACTGCAGACATTCTGGAAAACAAAATACTGAAAGGAACGCTTCCTATATATTCGGTGGTATTCCCTCCAGGAATGCGCGGCTATCTTATAGTCGAAGCGGAGAATGAGAATGCATGCAGGGAACTCATAATGAACGAGCCCCATGTAAAAGGAATGCTCTCAAGCCATCTCTCAGAAGAAGAGGTAGAGCGAATGCTCACAATAAAGCAGGTAGCGCAGGATATAGGAGTCAATGACATAGTTGAATTCCTCGCTGGCCCATTCAAGGGATACAAGGCAAAGGTAAGGAAGGTTGATTCTGCAAAAGATGAGATCACTGTAGAGCTCATGGATGTTGCAGTCCCTATACCTGTCACAACAAAATCTAACACTGCAAAAATAATTGAAAAAGCTGAGGTAGTATAATGCCAGAAATGACAATAAACGGATTGATAGAAGGTGGAAAAGCCACAAGCGGACCGCCATTTGGCCCAGCATTGGGACCACTTGGAGTAAATATAGCCGGAATAGTCGCCGAAATAAATACAAAGACGAAGGATTTTGAAGGAATGAAGATACCTGTCAAGGTTATAGTAGACACTTCAACCAAGAAATTCAGGGTAGAGGTAGGCTCTCCATCAACAAGTGCATTAATATTAAAAGAGCTCGGAATACCAAATGGTGCAAAAAACAAGGATGCTGTAGCAGGCAATATAACACTTGAGCAGGTAAAGAAGGTAGCAAAGGCAAAGGACGCATCCTTGTATGGAAATGACTTCTCCGCAAAGGTAAGGCAGGTGCTTGGCACATGCAAGAGCATGAATATAACATGCGAAGGCGCAGATGCCACCGAGATAACCTCGAAGATAAAGAGCGGCGAGCTAAAAGTATGAGTCTTGCATCCTCTCAAACGAGCCCAAGCCTAATGTCTAAATCATCAAAAGAGGCTAGCATTGCAAGGAAGAAGATCCGTATCACTTTCAAAAAACTTCTAAAACGGTTTGGCAGGTTAGACTGGTGGCCAGCAGAGACAAGGGACGAGGTAATAATAGGCGCCATACTAACCCAGAATACCAACTGGTCAAATGTGGAGAAGGCCCTTTCTAACTTGAGAGACAGTGATTCCTTAAGCCTGAAGAGCCTCTTAAAGATCAATAAAAAGAGGCTCGCAGAGCTGATACGGCCAAGTGGATTCTACAAACAGAAAGCGAAAAGGCTCTCAGAATTCTCAAATTATGTATACAAGAATTACGGCGGTTTAGACGATTTCTTCAGAATGGATATGCAGTCTCTAAGAGAGGAGCTTCTCTCCCTTAACGGCATCGGCATGGAAACAGCTGACTCTATACTTCTATACGCTGCAGACAAGCCCATATTTGTAATAGACGCCTACACCAAAAGAATAATATCTAGAATGCTAGGGCTTCCATCAGAACCGGGATACCTTGAGCTGCAGTCATTCATATCTTCAGCAATAAGAAATAATCTTGAAACTTACAAAGAATTCCATGCACAATTTGTACAGCTAGCAAAAGAAAACTGCAGGAAGAAGCCCATATGCAAATCCTGTCCTATCTTAAATATCTGTACATACGGGAAAAATCAAGGAACGCCAAAAGCAATCCTGAAGAAAAGGGAAGCGCAATCCAGATAAAAAACCTGCGAATCCTGCAGTAGCATCTAATCCCAGAATGCAATTGTGCATGATTATGTACTGCTATTATAGCTTATCTTGAATATTTTTGTATCTCCATTTCCGTATACAAGCCGAAGAGATTCCTGTTTAGGATTCCATGCGCACTCATACTGGTTGCAGAAGTAAAGGAACTTGAGCATATTGCTGTCTGCCATTCCCTTCGCGTAGATTGTTGCCCCTGTAACATTAAGCGCTATGCCAGGCTTCGGTATACTTGAAAATTCTATCATAAGCATCTCTCCGTTTGTTATATTGAAGCCGGTTTGGTTGACTATGCTGTAGTTTCCATTGTTCTGGTTGTAGAAGGCAACTGTTGAGAAAGGCGAGATTCTACCTCCGCCTTCGCTGATATAACTCTTCATTGTAGCATTGTTGTAAAGGAGTGTTAAGACATCTATGCCAGGCCCTGAAGGATTGTTTGTAAACTCAAGCACATTCGCTGTAGAATTGCTATATTCATTGAAGCTTGTAAGCGGTGCGTATGCATAACTGCTCTCTGTACTGACATTGTAACCTGACTCCTGCCATATGCCTACTGTCTCGCCAAAGAGCCATATGTATCTCACCACAAGGTAATTAGGCCTTCCGAATACATTGCTTGTCAACGCCTGGGGTTCATAACTTGAGTTTAGTATCCATTGTGCAAATAGCTGCGATTTTGTAACATTCTGTGAGCCTACGCTGTCCATTACACTTGTTCTATTGGCAACGCCTTCAACAACACTTCCATCAGGCCATAATGTAAGTACTACGCTATTGGAAGCTGAATTGTTCTTAAGCCAGCCTAGTGCGCTGTAAAGTTCAGGATTCATAGTATCAGCAGGGACTATGCCTCCGCTGTATATGATATCCCAGTAAAAGACTCCGGCCAAAAGAAGCATTACTACTGCAAATCCGACTATCTCCCATCTTCCCGTATATGTGGAGAGAACATATGTAACTATTGAAAGTATTGCAGCGATTGAGAGTGCAATTGCCAAGGAGACACCTGTACTGATTCCTACGCCGCTTGTCATGTTCCATATCATCACTGTGGAAACAATGAAGAGAAACAGCACTCCCAGCATTCCAATAATCTTATTCCTGTCTATCTTCTTGGCCTGAAGCACCATCCAATATATCGTATAGGCCCCAAGTATTGCAAGGGAAGGCGCTATAAGCGAATTAAACCTTATTGCATATATCTGGAGGAATCCGGTAGTGGCAAAATAAACCGTCAGTATTATCATCTCTACGCTTACGCCAAGCCTCCATCTTGCATTGCCTTTAAGGAAGCCTCCCGAATCGTAAACTTTCATGAAGAAGTACGGGATAGTACCAAGAATCATTATAAACCAGAATATCAAGTCATAGAATGTCCTGGCAAATGATACTGCAGATATTTTGCTTAGTATCAGTGCAGGCATGAACATTATTATCGACATAGGCGTTGTGTAAAGGGTATATCCGAAACTTGCAAAGAGGAAGCCGTATGTTGGGGCAGTAAGCTCCTGTATGGTCGCATCAAAAGCATTTACCACTATGAGGCCGTTGTTCACAAATATGTTTAAAATCAGGCTGGGGTCTATCGCCCATACTGCAAGCACTCCGACAACGACAAATGCTGCTATGAATCCGATCCTCTCCAATGCGCTCTCTATGTATTTTCTATTGTTTATCACTCTTGCTATATACCATGCTATTGCCAATACCGGGAAGACAAGAAGAAATCCTGGTCCTGCAAGTATCTGATATCCTGCAGTAATCTGTCCCCCATATGTCATGGCGGTAACTGCGATGAACCATATTACCATGGCAAGAAGGACATACTTGCAGTTCTCCAGTATCTCTCTTCTGCTTTTTACGAACGAGTATACCAATATCAGCAGAAATGATACTATGTATATTATGAATGCAAACGGCGCACCATTCCATACAAAATTGCCGAAGCTCAGGAATATCCCGGAGAGTGCAGCATAGACTACTTTCTCATTCTTTGATTTTGCATTGAAGATGTATGCCTCAAAAAGAAGCGCAAGCATCAAGAAGATTGTGACAAATCCATCTCCCCTGTATATAAGTGCGCTTGTCCTTGCAGCGTCTCCGGCGCTTAGCGCGACCAGGGTCAACACCAGCAGAAGGAAGAATTTGTCCTTGCTGAGAAGCCTTGCCAGAAGATATGCGCCAAGCATATCAAGCAATCCGAAGAGTATTGCCATATGCCTCATTATGTAATAGTAGCTAACTCCTCCAAATCTCAGGAAGAAATAAGGCAGAAGGGTAACCCAATACAATCCTTTAGGTTCGCTTATGACTGTGGAGCCAGGCCATCCGGATATGCCGAGATTTACAGGTATATAGAAATTCCTGTTTACCGCTGCTCTGACAACAGAGAAGTGATACCACCCATCAGGCTCATAGAAACCCGAGAATCTAAGCATTGTGCTTCTTAGGTATACTCCAACTATTACTATCAGAAGAACAGCTGCGCCATACACTAAGAAGTTCCTTGTCGCCTCGCCTCCTTCGAATATCTCGCGCCAGCTCTTCTCTTCATTTTCTATTCTCTTGTTTTCATAGGAAAGCTTCTTCTCAAGCTCAATCTTTTCCTTAAGATCCTTCTCTTCCATGCTGAGTATCTTGCCAGCCTTGCTGAATTCTGATATGCCTTCCGAGATAATCTTCTTTCGCTCTTCAACTTCCTTCAGCTTTCGTTCAGCATCTTCTTCAGTCAATCAAACCACATTCAAATTCAAAATTAATAATTAATGCATCTACATCCAGACAGCGTATTCAAGCAGAGCAGATTCAAACCAAACTATGCTTAAAAACACCATCTGCGCTCTATATATGCTCTATAAATACGGCTATACATTGAAGGGCAAAATATAAAGAGGTTATTTAACATTTAGGAATGATTTATTTTCAGCCTAAATCCCCGAATCTTAAAAGATGCATCTATTTGCAAACCTACTCTCTTCCAACCAAGCCATAAGGCAAGAAACGAATCGAGAATTCAAAAAACATGGTAAAAAGGTTTTTAACCTTTGAAATGCCAGACGCATAAGATGCAGATGAACAAAATAAAAAGAGTCTCGGAAAAACAGCTATTTATCAGCCGGGGTTCAAAATTCAGTGTTGTGGAAACAACTGACATGGTAGATAAAAAGAGAATAATCTCTAATTTTGTAAGGGAGAATGACTGCGTTATGGTTTTGCCTCTTCTTAAAAACGGCAATATCCTGCTGGAAAGGCAGTATAGGGCGGCGGCATCAACAACAAAGAAAGGACCTGTGAAAGGCAGCTACGCCTATGAGCTTCCGGGAGGCCATATTGAATATGGGGAGAGCATCAAAAAAGCAGCACTCAGAGAACTTGAGGAAGAGACCGGCTACACCGCAAAAAGAATAAAGATACTCTATAAGCGTGCAATTGCATCTTATCTGACAACGGCTAAAGAATGGATATGCATTGCTGAAGGCCTTGAGCCGCGGAGCAGAAAACCTGACAAAGATGAAATAATCAATATCCTGGAAATAGATAAAGATAGCATAAAAAGAATGTTAAAAAACGGAAAAATAGAAGACACCCCAACCAGGGAAGCGCTTTTTTACTACCTGTATTTTATAGGAAGGTAGAAGCGCCAAGCACTACACTATAGTCCATATTTTATCTGACAAAATAATCCGCATACTCTGCAGGAATGCCGGGCCAAATGAACTTACAATCCGGGGATTTACTATATTTGCTGGTAAAAGCCGTCTTTAATGCCTTAGTATTTAATAACTTATAAATGCATAGCGGGAAAACTTCCATCCTTAAGATGGGAGATGAAAGCGAATGCGGAAACAAAATACGTATAACTCTTAATGGCGTAATAAATGTGGTTGTCATGAAAACTGCGTATAAATATCGCGCATATCCTTCAAAGGAAGAGAAGGAAACGCTAAACAGGCAGATGTTCCTTTCAAAGGAACTCTACAATCTGCTTCTTGAGAAATCGAAGACATACTACAAAGAAACAGGCAAAACTCTCACAGAATACAGAATGAACGTCTGGATAACGCAGATAAAGAAGGAAAAACCAGAGTTTGCAGAATTGTATTCGCAGGTTCTTCAGAATGTCTCAAAAAGAGTATCGGATGCTTACAGACATTTCTTTAGAAGGTGTAAAGAAAAGAAACAGGGAAAGCATGTAAAGGCTGGATTTCCACGATATAAGAAATTCGTATTCTCTTTAACCTACCCTCATTCAGGATTCAAAATAGAAAAGAAAAGAGTCGAACTCTCAAAGATAGGCAGGATAAACTTCGTGAACCACAGGAAGATAG